>CAJJPN010000068.1:0-10496 GCA_905193635.1 Coriobacteriaceae bacterium | reverse complement strand
GGAAAGACGGATCGTGGAGGGCGTGATGTTCTGCTCGGCGAGCTCCTCGGCAGAGAGCTGGGAGTGCGTAGTCGTAGCCGGGTGCACGACGAGCGACTTGACGTCGGCCACGTTGGCGAGCAGCGAGAACACCCGCAAGTGGTCGATGAACTTCCATGCAGCCTCCTGGCCGCCCTTAATCTCGAAGGTGAAGATCGAGGCACCACCGTTGGGGAAATACTGCTTGTAGAGCTCATGGTCGGGGTGCTCAGGCAGGCTCGGGTGGTTCACCTTGGCGACGTGGCTGTCACAAGCCAGGAACTCAACGACCTTCTTGGTGTTCTCGACATGGCGGTCGACGCGCAGTGACAGGGTCTCGGTGCCCTGGAGCAGGATCCAGGCGTTAAACGGGCTAATGCAAGCGCCCTCGTCACGCAGCAGGATGGCGCGGACATAGGTCGCGAAGGCGGCAGGGCCGGCAGCCTCGGCAAACGAGACGCCATGGTAGGAGGGATTGGGCTCGGCGATCTGCGCATACTTGCCGCTCGCCTTCCAGTCAAAGTTGCCGCCATCGACAATCACGCCGCCCAGCGAGGTACCGTGACCGCCAATGAACTTGGTCGCGGAGTGGACGACGATATTGGCGCCATGCTCCAGCGGACGGAACAGATACGGGGTGCCGAAGGTGTTATCGACAACAGCCGGCAGGCCATGCTTCTTGGCAATCTCGGAGATGGCGTCGATGTTGGGGATGTCGGAGTTGGGGTTGCCGAGCGTCTCGAGATAGATGACCGTGGTGTTGTCCTTGATGGCACCCTCGACCTCGTCCAGGTTGTGGGCGTCGACAAAGGTGGTCTCGACACCAAACTGGGAGAGCGTGTGCTCCAGCAGGTTGTAGGAGCCACCGTAGATGGTCTTCTGAGCCACCACGTGGTCACCGGCTTGGGCAAGAGCCTGCAGGGTATAGGTGATGGCAGCAGCACCGGAGGCGACGGCAAGACCTGCCACACCACCCTCGAGTGCGGCAATACGGTCCTCAAAGACGCCCTGGGTGGAGTTGGTCAGACGGCCGTAGATGTTACCGGCGTCGGCAAGACCAAAGCGGTCGGCGGCGTGCTGGGAGTTGCGGAACACATAGCTCGTGGTCTGGTAGATAGGCACGGCACGGGAGTCGGATGCAGGATCGGCGCTCTCCTGGCCAACGTGCAGCTGCAGGGTATCGAAACCAAAGGTGTGCTCGGGGTTGTTGATGAACTGGCCCATGATGATCTCCTTGATCGAACGAAAGTAAATAAAAAGAGAGAAATAAGTCGCTGTCTCCTGATCACGCCGACGGGCGCAAGCAGGAGCCCGGCATTCGTCTTGGTAAGCAATTCATATGCGGGCCTCCTTTCGCATCCCGGTTCCGTGGTCGGCTTAATTACCTACCGCCTTTGTGTGTTTTGAATAGTACGAGCATTGTTTCGCTCGGTCAATCACTTAAAAGCGCTAACATGTTATCGGTTTTTTAGATAGCTATCGAAAGGACGGGCGTCGATGACCCTCCAGCAGCTTCGTTTTCTGATTGCCGTGGCAGAGTCCGGCTCAATCAACGCCGCAGCTCAGCGCCTCTATACCGCTCAGTCCAACATCTCAAACGCCGTCAAAAGCCTCGAGCAGGAGCTCCATCTGGAAATCTTTACGCGCTCCAGCCGCGGCGTCACGCTCACCAACGACGGTACCGAGCTCTTAGGCTATGCGCGCCAAGTCGTGGAGCAGGCAGATATGCTCGAGGCCCGCTACGAGGACGGCGGCACACCCCAGGCGCGCCTTGCCATCTCGGCCCAGCACTACGCTTTTTCGGTCGAGGCCTTTGTCAACGTCGTCGAGCGCTGCCGCGACAGTAAGTTCGAGTTCATCATGCGCGAGACCACCACCTCGCAGATCATCGACGACGTCCGCGCATTTCGCAGCGATATCGGCATCCTCTATCTGGACGACTTTAATACCCGCGTCTTGCAGAAGGCCTTCGCCGATGCCCGCGCAAGCTTCCATCCCCTCTTCGACGCGACGGTCCACGTCTTCGTTAGCGAGCGCCACCCGCTCGCACGCCGCCCCCAGCTGTCCCTTGCCGACCTCACACCCTATACGCGCTACAGCTTTGAGCAGGGAACCTCAAACTCCTTCTATTACGCCGAGGAACCTTTTAGTTATATCCCCTGCGACCGCAACATACGAATCTCGGACCGCGGGACGCTCACTAACTTACTTATCACGTCGAACGGTTACACCCTATCGACCGGTGTCCTCTCCAATGAAATGCAATGGGGTATGGCATCGATCCCGCTAGCAGACGCCCCAACGATGCACGTAGGCTATATCATGCACGACGAGCGCAAGCCCTCTCCCCTCTTGCAACAATACCTCGACGAGCTCAACCGCATCATCCATGCCAACTAACTGTCGGAAGACGGGGTAGAAATCGTAGATAGCTAGCCCCCGGCGGGCATGGCGCTACAATGGTCACTCACATGAAACACACTCAACGAAAGGAAGCCCGTGAAGGTCATCATCTATACCGACGGCTCGGCCCGATCAAATCCGGGACGCGGCGGCTACGGCGCCGTGCTCAAATACACCAACCCCGCCGGCAAGACCTTTACCTCCGAGCTTTCGCGCGGCTACGCCAAGACCACCAACAACCGCATGGAGCTCATGGCCGTTATCGTGGCGCTCGAGGCACTCAACCGCCCCTGCGAGGTCGAAGTCCATTCCGATTCGCAGTACGTCGTCAACGCCTTTAACAAGCACTGGATCGACGGCTGGAAAAAGCGCGGGTGGAAAACTGCCAACAAGCAGCCCGTCAAGAACCGCGACCTGTGGGAGCGTCTGCTTGCCGCAAAGAGCAAGCATAAGGTGGAGTTCATCTGGGTTAAGGGTCACGCCGGCCACGAGCTCAACGAGCGCTGCGATGAGCTCGCCACCACGGCGGCCGACGGCAGCGACCTCGATATCGACGCCGGCTTTAACGAGAGCGACCTGTAATAGCGTTTTCGCGCAGCTTTATATCTCCACGCGCTACACTCATCCTGTAGACCAAACAACGCAAGGGAGACGTATGCTGCGTATAGCGACCATCGGCACATCCATGATCACCGACGACTTTATCCAAGTCGTCAACGCCAACGACCAAGCCGTGTTTGTGGGCACGCTTTCACGCGATGCCAATCGCGGTGCCACCTTTACCGCCGAGCACGGCGGCGAACGCAACTTCACCGCACTCGACGAGCTTGCGTCCGCCGACGACGTCGACGCCGTCTACATCGGCAGCCCCAATGCGCTCCACTACGAGCAGGCGCTCGCCTGTATCGCCGGCGGCAAGCACGTTATCGTCGAAAAGCCCTTCTGCGCCACCAAGGCCCAAGCGTTCGAGGTCTTCCGTGCTGCCGAGGCAGCAGGCGTCGTGGCCCTCGAGGCCATGCGTCCCCTCCATGACCCCGCTTTCCACGCCGTCGAGGACGCCCTGGGCGAGATCGCGCCCATTCGCCGCGCCTCACTGCGCTTTGGCAAGTATTCTTCGCGCTACAACGAGATTCTCGCGGGGCGCGCCACCAATATCTTCGACTGCAATATGGCATCGGGTTCCCTCATGGACATTGGCGTCTACACCGTCGAGCCCATGGTCGAGATTTTCGGCATGCCCTCTGGTCTCACCAGCATGACCACGCTGCTCGACCCCTCAACGCAAGAGCTCACGCACGGCCCCATCGACGGCTGCGGTTCCATCCTCGCCAGCTACGGCGGTGGCCGGATCTCCGTCGAGCTCGCGCACTCCAAAATTACGAATGACCTGCTGCCCTCGCAGATCGAAGGCGAGCGTGGCACTATCAAGATCGACCATCTGTCCACGCCCCGCAACGTCCGCATCGACTATCGCGGCGACGTCGTACGCGGCTCGGCGACCGAGGCACCGCGCGAACAGGGAGACAACGGCCGCGCGCTCGACCTGCCCAAATCGAGCAACACTATGGAATACGAACTCGCAGACTTTATCACCGCCATCGGCAGCATCGATAACGTTAAGGAAGAGATCTGGGAGACCCCGGCGGGACGCCACGAGCTCGGCCACTACCGCGATGTCACGCTCGTCTCGCTGCGCATCATGGATGCCGTACGTCAGCAGGCCGGCATTACCTTCCCCGCCGATTCAGTCAAGCAGGCCTAGCGATGGGCCTCTTCGATACGTTCTTCTCCAGCGTCACCGGCGGCAGTCGAGAGCCTCAAAAACCATCAAACATCGAGCTCGAGCTGCGCCGCAGGCTTACTGTGCTCGCAAGCGACGAGGCCACTCAAGACACTCCCCTGCGCTACTTCCTGCACTGGACGGGGCAAGTCCAAGGCGTTGGTTTTCGCTTTACCAACACCAATCTTGCGCAGACGCACACACTCACCGGCTGGGTACGCAATATGGAAGACGGTTCGGTCGAAATGGAGGTACAAGGCGCGCCTGCGAATATCCTGTCTCACCTCGAGGCGCTCCATGCCTCCTATGAGCGAATAGGCATACGTTTTCGCCTCGAGGACGCACAAATCCGCGCCGCGCTTACCAGCGAAGATGGTTTCAGTCCTCGTTATTAGTATTGTGTGCTAAATACGGTATCATTTACCTACGACCGTTGATAGAAAAGAGGCGAGGCGCATGGCGGTGCAAAGAAGAAACACCAAGCAGCGGAAGCTGGTTCTTGACGCCGTGCGCCAAAGCTATAACCACCCCACCGCCGATGAGATCTACAACGCCGTGCGCGCGCAGGATGACAAAATCAGCCGCGGTACGGTCTACCGCAATCTCAATCTCTTAGCCGACGCCGGCGAGATCCTCTCCATCAAGACGCCGGGCGGCAGCCGCTTCGATCGCACGATCGAGCCGCATGCGCATATCATCTGCACCTCGTGCAGCCGCGTCATCGACGTACCGCTCCCCTTCGATGCCCAGCTCGACGCCAAGGCGTCCGAGCAAATCGGCTGGAACGTCACCTCGCACTACACCATCTTCGAGGGCCTCTGCCCCAACTGTAGGTAGATTTTGGGACATGCCTACTCAGCAAGTAGACGACGCAGCTCTTCTTCGACCGTGCGCACGTAGCGGACACGGTCATTGACACCGCGCATGCTGGGATTGCAGCTCTCCATCAGATAGGGATGGCCCACCACGTTGAGCATGTCGCGATCGTTTTCGTTATCGCCAAACGCCATCATTTCGTTAGGTGAGATCCCCAGTGCGCGACCATAATCGGCAAGCGCGGACCCCTTGCCCGAATCAAAGCCGATAAAGTCGGTCCATTCGGTTCCCGACGTCATCACATCGACCCGGTCGCTAAAGCGACGCGCAAAATACTCCAACGCCGCCGGCTGCTCTGTCTCGGGCGTTTGAAACGCAATCTTAATGACATCCTCGTCAATGTCCTCGGGACGGTCGACCACCGCCACATCGCAGTGGACCTCGTAACGCAAATGGTCGATGAACGCATCGTTACCGCTTATGGTGTAGAGGTGCCCCTCGCAGGAAAGGGTTACGTCGGCATGGGGGTAGGCGACCACGGCATTCGTGATATCCATAGCAAGGCTACGTTCCATGGAACGTTTGACAACGGCACGCCCCTCGCTCATCACCAGGGCTCCGTTTTCGCATACATAGGCGAGCTCATCGGCCACCGGGGCAAACAGGTAGCGCAAGCTCGCATATTGACGGCCACTCGCCGGCATAAACACAATGCCGCGACGATGCAGCTCGTCGATGAGCTCAAATGCCTCAGGACGCGGCTCGCGCTCCCCCGGATGCAGCAACGTGCCATCCAAATCGCAGGCGATCAGTTTGATTCCCTCAAGACCCATATGCTTCCCCCAAAGCACCCCATCAAAAGTAAGACGGACTTTGAATAGTTGCCTCTCAAAGTCCGTCTTACGCATACGCACGTTAGCCGCGCGCCTTCTTTACGATCGTAAAGTCTGGAGCCATACTCACAACAACATCCGCCGCGCTCGATGCAAAGCGTCGACTGGCATCGAGCTCGCGTGTGACCACCGAGAGCCGAACACCCTCGACACCCCGGAGCATGCGGCCCAAAACAGGCCGCACCGGCGTATACATGCGCACGGTATGCTCGTCCGAGTCGCCCCGGAAGAGCGGCGCATGCATGTTGCCGATTTCCCAGCACGCATGCGCGAGCGCAATCTGATCCATGCGGTCGACTTCGACCAAATAAACCTCGGCGCTGCGCAGGCGCACGACAACCGCTACGGGCACCGTGCCCGTGCGGTCGACAGCGAGCACGTCACCGTCGGCAAGACGCTCGCCATCAGTGGCATCCAGCCGAGCATTCACCGTGCGCCCCAGCTCCGTCACGCCCACAAACAGGCGCGCATCAGCCTGGTCCCAATCGAGTAGCAGCTCGTCAACCTCAAAGACGCCACCCAGCTCCCGACGAAGCAGGAGTTCATAGGACGGGTCGTTGAGATTTCCCAAGCGCTCCGTAGCTACCAGGTCCACGGACATCAACTAGTCCTCGACCTCGACGAGCTCGATATCAAAGTTGAGGTCCTTGCCGGCGAGCTCGTGGTTGGCGTCGAGCGTCACAGCCTCGGGCGTCACATCGATGACCACGGCGGGGACGGGCATGCCGCTCGGCGTGGACAGGAAGAGCTTCATGCCCTTCTCGATCTGCTCGATATTGGGAACCTGCTCGGCCGGGAAGGTGATAACCATCTCGGGATTGTGCTCACCGTAGGCATCGGCCGCAGGAATGTGTACGGACTTCTTCTCGCCCACCTGCATATCGATAACGGCGGCATCGAAGCCTTTGATCATCTGACCGGCACCGCAGGTGAACTCCAGCGGCTCACCGCGATCGTAGGAGCTATCGAACTGCGTGCCGTCGTCGAGCGTGCCGCGATAATGGGTCTTGACCTTCTTGCCCTTGTTGGACATGGTAACCTCCGTAATAAGGGCGGCGCACAACGCGGGCCGCCATGAACATATGGCGCTAACTATACCCTAGTCATACAATTCAAAGACAGTTTGCAAAGAAACGCTGCAACCGGAGGAACCATGGCATATCCCGTATTTGACTTGCACTGCGACACCGCCGACCGCATCGGCTGGGCCACGCTCGATCTCGACCTGCGCTTTACCGCCGGCACCGACGGTTATTTCCCCGGCGACGAAACGCATCCGCAAGATTTCGACCTCATCGAGGGCAACGCCTGCGCCATCTCGCTCGCAAAGATCGGCAACACGCCGTGGGCACAGTGCTTCGCCGCGTTTGTCCCCGACGAGATTCCCACCGCCCACGCCGCACGCTTCCAAGCACAGATCATGGCGCACATGAGCGGCCAGGTAATGCTCAACCACGACCGCATGGTCAACGTACGCAGCGCCGCTGACATTCGCCCTGCACTCAAAGACGGCAAGGTCGCCTGCATCCACACCATCGAAAACGCCACGTTCTTTGCCGAGGACCCCGCGCTGATCGAGGCGCTCAAGAGCCTGGGCGTACTCATGTCATCGCTCAGCTGGAACGCGCAGGGGCCGCTCGCGAGCGGCCACGACACCCACGCCGGCCTCACCGCCGCCGGCATCGAGGCACTTACGCAGATGGAGCACGCCGGCATGATACTCGACGTCTCCCACCTCAACGATGAGTGCTTTGACGAGGTTGTCGCCCACGCCACGCGCCCCTTCGTCGCCAGCCACTCAAACTCCCGTGCGGTTTGCGGCGTCAAGCGCAACCTCACCGACGACCAGTTCCGTACCATTCGCGACATGGGCGGCATCGTCGGCCTCAACTACTGCAGCGAGTTCCTCTCCAACGAAGCAACCGACGAGACCGCCGCAGATGTCACCTTCGACCAGCTGGCAGCCCATATCGAACACTGGCTCGACCTGGGCGGCGAAGATGTCATCGCGCTCGGCGGCGACTGGGACGGCGCCAAGGTACCCGACTTCCTCTCCGATGCCAGCAAGATGCCCGAGTTCCAGAACATGCTTTCCAAGCACTTTGGCAAGACCGTGATGCAAAAGCTCTGCAGCGACAACGCCCTTGCCTTCTTCGAGCGTTATTAATTTCACATCCCTTGAGCGGGCCGGTATGCCGAGCGATCGACATGCCGGCCCGTCCCCAATCCAAAGGATAACTTTTGACGCAGCAATTTACGATTTTCCTACCCCGACCGGATGGGACGCCTATCCCCGTCGTCGTTACCAAAAAGCGCGTCAAGAACTTCAACCTGCGCGTCACATCGAGCGGTGAGGTCCACGCCAGCGCACCGCTCGACGCCAGCCGCGAGCGTATCGAAGCGTTTGTAAAGCGCAATAACGGCTGGATTATCAGCCGACTTGCCCAGCGCGAGCAACGTCAGGCGACGGCGCGAGAACCGCTCAGTCCCCTCTCGATCATTGCGCTTTGGGGCAAGCCCATCACGGTACAGGACGCACTCGATCACAACTTTGCATCACCCGCACCGCGACCCAAACAGGCCACCTTCGCAAGTTTTATGGGTACCGACGAATCGAACGGAGGCCCACAGGCCAAGCGGCGCGCAATCCTCGACGGCCTAACGTCCGACGAGCTCCAAGTCCATATCGACCAGCTCTATACGTCCGAGGTCACATCGGCGCTACGCGATATTGTGCACGCATACGAAATCGCAATGGGTGTCGCCGTTTCCCGCGTTTCCGTACGCAGCATGAAAACGCGCTGGGGCTCGTGCACGCCCAAAACCGGCGCCATTCGCATCGCACGCGAGCTTGCCACCTACCCCGTCGAATGCCTCGACATGGTTGTCGCCCACGAGCTCGTCCACTTGCTCGAGCCAAGCCACAATCAGCGGTTCCACGCCCTGCTCGACACGTACTGCCCCAACAATAGAGCCCTGTCGCAGCGGCTCAAAAAACCGCCCGCCAACGAGCTCTAGCGTCGGCTAGCGCACGCGCTCGATCTCGACGCCGCAGCTTGCCAGGGGAAGACCGACGGGTGCCCAAGGCTTATCGAGCTTAACACGCACGCCAAGCAGCAAGGGGTAACGACGTAGCAGCATCTGGGCCACGCCCTCGGCTGCAGCCTCGATGAGCTTAAACGTGTGCTCGCGCAGATAGCCGTCGACATCGTGGCACACCGAGCCGTAATCAATCGAGGCATCCAGGTTGTCGTGCTCCCCCGCCGCGCGCAGGTCGACATAGAGCACCAAGGACACGACAAACTTCTGCCCCAGGGCGTTCTCCTCGGGATACACGCCGTGGTTGGCAAAGACCTCGAGACCGTCGATAGTAATGCGGTCGGCATGGCGCAGATCGTCATAGCTCACGTGAGGCACCGCCGTTGCGGCGGAAATCTCGCCCCTGCCACGACGGGCGAGCTCGGCACCCTCGGTCTTGGTTGCATTCTCGGGCAGCTTTTTGTTAGTCATCGCGATCGTCTCCTTCGTTCAGAACCCCGACCGCGCATACCGACTACACGCGAATCGACAGGTTCTTTTTATCATCGCTCCAGTTGCAGGCATTGCGCGCGGGGCATGCAAAGCAGGCGCGCGACGCTTTGTCGGCTGCATAGAGCAGACGCTCAAGCGGCTGGCTGTTCACACGCAGCTTTCGATGGCCCAGGATGGCCGTCTTAATGGCTGCGGCATCTGCCGGCTCAAACGCCACGTCTTCGGGCATGCCGCCGAGAATCGCATCAGCGACGCGTTCGCTTGCAACATCATGGGATATACCCGATTCATACTGTTCATCTTTGCCGATATCGTGAAGAAGTGCCGTGGCGTAGATGACCTCGCGGTCAAATTCGAGCTCTTCCTCGAGATTCTTGATCCACATAATGCGCGCGACATCGAGCAGATGGTCAATACCGTGGCGGCAGAAGATGCGCCCCGATTCCAACTGTGCAATGTTGCCCAGGTGCCGCCGGAACAGCCCGTTGGCACAAATGTAATCAATGCGAGGCATGGCGCCAAAGGGGGCCAGGCCCGAAGCCATAAAGCCGCGACGCGACGTCCCCTCATCGGTCTTCGATGTAAAGTCGTTGACGACCCTCATGGTTAGCGGCCCAGCATCCTAAAGAAACGCTCCTCGAGCGCGGGATCGGTCTCAAAGACGCCGCGGCGAGCGAGCGTCACGGTCTTGGTGCCGGGCTTTTGCACGCCACGCATCGTCATGCACATATGCTCGGCCTCCATCAACACAATCGCTCCCTGGGGAGCGAGATACTCCATGAGGGCGTCGGCAACCTGCGCACACAGCTGCTCCTGCAGCTGAAGACGGCGGGCATAAACCTCAACCGTGCGGGCGAGCTTGGAAAGCCCAGCCACCCGACCGTTAGGGATATAACCAATGGCGGCCTTGCCATAAAACGGCAGCAGATGATGTTCACACAGCGAGTAGAACGTGATATCGCGCTCGATAACCAAATCGTTCGAAGCGACGGCAAAGGTTTTGGACAGGTGCTCCTCGGCACTTTGGTCCATACCGCCGACGATCTCACCATACA
>CAJJPN010000067.1:0-10549 GCA_905193635.1 Coriobacteriaceae bacterium | reverse complement strand
TTGCATATCGCCCGCTGGCTTGGCACGGTACAATGCTTGCAGCTTTTAATTCATGAATTAGTGGAGTTATTGATGGCAGAATCTCGTGCGGAGCGTAAGGCTCGTCGTGCTTTGATCGAGGCGGTTGAGGGGTCGGAGGAGAAAAAATCTTCTAAGAAATCCAAGCCATCTCAGGATGCGAAGGGTAAGTCGGCCAAAGGCAAGGTTAAGACCAAGCGTTCTGGCTCTCGTCACGGCGGGGATAAAGCGTCTCACGTTCGTTCCAAGGACTCACGCAAGGATTCGGCTCAGCCTGCGCGAAAGATCGTGGATCCCAAGTCGCCTTGTTCCATCATGCGGGCTTGTGGTGGGTGCACGGCGCTCAATCGTCCTTATAAGAAGCAATTGGCGACCAAGCAGGCTGCTATGGAGGAGCTGTTTGCTGAGCTCTGCGAGCGTGAGGGTATCGCCGTTGATCCTATTCGCGGTATGGGCGTCACCCTGGGCGACCCGGGTAAATATCCTGCGCCGCGTGGTTTTCGTCATAAGGCTGCCACTCCCTTTGCCCCCGGTAAGGAGGGTGCTGTCCGCTGCGGCTTCTTTGAGCGCGGCACGCACAAGATTGTTGCCGTACCCGAGTGTCCTGTCGAGGCGCCGGGCGCTCGTCAGATTCTCAACGGCATCGCACGCGAAGCTGAGCGGCTGCATATTCCCGCCTTTAATGAGGACAAGCATCTTGGTTTGCTTCGCTATGCCGTCGTCCGCTGCGGTTGGCGCACCGACCAGGTCATGGTTACGCTCGTGACCGCCCAGCGTGACTTACCGCATGCGCAGGAGTTCTTTGAGGCCGTCGCGGCGCTCGATCCGCATATCGTCACCGTTGCTCAGAACATCAACGGACGCCCTGGCAATGCCATCTTGGGCGAGGAAACCCGTATCGTCTATGGCGCCGAATGCATGCGTGACCAGCTGCTCGGCTGTGAATTCGATATCTCCCCTACCGCGTTCTATCAGACCAATCCGCAGCAGACCGAGCTGCTCTATCAGCTCGCGATTGACGGCATGGACCTGCAGCAGGGTGACATTCTCATGGACGCTTACTGCGGCAGCGGTACCATCGGTCTGTGCGCCGCGAAGGATGCCCAGGACAGGGGCGTCGGCATTATGCTGCTCGGCGTGGAGCGCAACCCGGCGGGCATTGCCGACGCACGTCGCAATGCCGAGCTCAACGGCCTCACCCGCAGCGCTTGGTTTATGGCCGACGACGCCACCGATTACATCCTGGACGCCGCCGATAACAACGAGCGCGTTGACGTTCTCTCCATCGACCCGCCGCGCGCCGGCTCCACGCCCGAGTTTCTTGAGGCCGCCTGCGCTCTTAAGCCGCGCCGCATCACCTATATCAGCTGCAATCCCACCACCCAGGAGCGCGACCTACACCAGCTCCTCGACGGTGGCTACCGACTGCTCAAGATCACGCCGGTCGACATGTTCCCTCATACCGACCACACCGAGACTGTCGCGGTCCTCGAGCGCCGCTAATCTACCCCGGTAGATTTTTGGGACAAGAAGGGGGGCGGCCCGTCTGGACCGCCCCCTTCACTTGGTTTATGAACGCCGCTACATGCCCTTGCGCAGGTCGCAGACGCCGGCTGCCGCCATCTCGCGAAGCAGCGTCTCGCGGTCGCGCGTCACGATCAGGTCCAGTGGGAAGTGAATCTCGTCGAGCATCTTGCGGGCGTGGTCGAGCTTGCCAATGGCCATGCCAATGTGGGCATCGGTCGACACGCCAATGCCCACGCCCAGCTCGGCGCAGCGCTCGGCGATCTTGCGGCACACGTCCCAATGCTCAGCATCCGTGCCATGCTCAAGACTATGGTTGTTGATCTCGATGATCTTGTGCTTGGCCTTGGCCGCCAGCAGCACCTCATCGATATCATACGGCACGCCCGAGCGCCCCGTATGCCCCAGCATGAACACCTTGGGGTGCTCCAAGGCATTGATGTACATCTGGGTCGTCTGGGCAAGCGTCGCGCCTTCGGCAAACTGCGGGTTATGCACGCTTGCCACCAAATAATCCAAATTACGCGTCACCAAATCGAACAGCGAATGCTCACGACTATACGAATCGCCGGCGATATCGAGCGAAACGGGAATGTCTTCGCCAAACAAGCTGCCGTCCAGCGAAACGATATCGGCCTCGGCGCCGCGAAGCACCAGCACGCCGCTCCAAATGCGCGGCCAGATATCCTGGTTAATAAAGAACTGGAAACTGCGCAGGTCATTGGGGCAAGGCGTAACCATCGAGCTTAAATGATCGGCAGAACCGAGCACCTGAAGGCCGCGCTCTGCCGCCCAATAGATGTTCTCCTCAATGGTTGAGTACGCATGCGCGGAGAACATCGTATGAGTATGGATATCACAAGAAAGCAGGTAGGGCATCGGGTCTCCTTGTCCAGTATGGCCGTCGCGTATATTCATTGTACGCATAGCTTTCGGCAGTCGTAAAACTGCTTCATCCCAATCACACAACGACATAGACAACGGGGTCTGGCTTAGCACCAAACCCCGTTTCACGTAAAACATTGTAAGCAGAGCGCTTTACTTTCGACGATATTCGTCGGCCAGTTGCTTCCAGGCAGGCAGCGAGTTGACGATAGTCTCGTAGCTCACGCAGTAGCCAAGGCGGAACCAGCCCGGCATGCCAAAGCTATCCGAAGGCACCGCGAGCAGCTCATACTTCTTTGCGCGCTCGCAGAAGGCGTTCGCATCGGGCTCCAGGGCCTTCACCCACAGGTAGAACGCGCCATCCGGCTCAACATACGTGTAGCCGTACTCCGTTAATGCGTCGGTAAGCGCCGTGCGGTTGCGTGCATAGGCCTCAACGTCACTCGGCTCATCGATGCAGTCGATAATTACGCGCTGGAAGAGCGCCGGCGCGCACACGAAGCCCAGCGTACGGGCGGCACCGGCAACGGCGGGCATTAGACGAGCCGCCTGAGGATTCGTATTGGGAACCAGGATCCACCCCACGCGCTCGCCCGGTAGCGAAAGCGACTTGGAATACGAGTAGCACACGATGGTGTGCTCGTAGATCGATGGCACCCAAGGCACCTCGGCGCCATAGACAATCTCGCGATACGGCTCGTCCGAGATAAGCGTGATCGGGTTCTCGGGATCGCGCTGAGCGTTGGCCTTGCGCAGAACATTGGCCAGTCGCGTCAGCGTGTCGCGCGTATATACGGCACCGGTCGGATTGTTGGGCGAGTCGATGATGACGGCTGTCGTCTTATCGGTAATCGCCTTAAGAACGTTGTCTACGCTCAGCTGGAACGTATCTTCATCGGCGAGCGCCTCGACACACGTACAGCCGGCCTTCTCAATCCACACACGATACTCCGGAAAGTACGGGGCGATAACAATGACCTCGTCACCCGGGTTCGTAACGGCATTGAGCGTACAGGTGAGCGAAGCCGCCGCGCCCACCGTCATAAAGACGTCCTTACCCTCATAACTCGTACCAAAGCGGCGGTTGAGCGATTCGGCGACGGCCGCTCGACATTGCGGCAGGCCCGGAGCGGGCGTATAGCCGTGCAGCTGGTCACTCGGCAGCTCCAAGGCCTTCTTAATGGACTCCGCCACGGCAGCGGGCGCCGGAACGCTCGGGTTGCCCAGCGAAAAATCGAATACGTTTTCCGCACCGATCTGCGCCTTGCGCTCAAGACCATAGCTAAAAATTTCGCGGATGATGGAGCTCTCTGCACCGCGAGCATACATGGTTTCGTTGATCATCTGTTCCCCTTTCGCATAGGCGGTATTGTACGCTTTAGTCGGGCAAAGCGCCGCAGCAATGTTGATTGGGGACAGACTTAAATGCGTGAAAACACTCATTTAAGTCTGTCCCCAATCAACAAAGAAAAAGCCTCCGCAGGTTTCCCCGCGGAGGCTTTCGCCACAAAGACTATTTGTCGTCGTCGATGTCAGCACCGGCATTGACGGCACGGTCATCGCCGGCATCATCGGATGCGGCTTCGGCATCCTCCTGCATGGCCGCCTGCGCAAATGCCGCGGCGTCCGCCGCCAGCTCCTCCTCGCTCATGCGAGGCGCACGCTTCTTGGTCGGCATACCGGCCGCCTTGGCATTGCGCTCCTCCTTGGCCGCCAGGATGTCGCCCTCGCACTCAAGGTAGGCATCCCACTCGTTGTCGAGCAGGGCGTTCACGGCGTCGCCTTCGACGGTCTCGCGCTCAAGCAGCACCTTGGCCATCAGATCGAGTTGATCGCGACGGGCGTCCAAAATCTCGACCGCACGGCGATGGGCCTCGCGCATGATGCGCTGGACCTCGATATCGATGCGGCGCGCCGTCTCCTCGGAGTAATCCTGGTGATCGGCGTAATCGCGTCCCAGGAATACCTGATGCTGCGCCTCGCCAAACACCTGCGTGCCCAGTTCCTCGCTCATGCCCAGGCGCGTGACCATCTCGCGCGCCATCTTGGTCGCGCGCTCTAGGTCGTTGCTCGCGCCCGACGTGATGTCGTCGCACATGAGCTCCTCGGCAACGCGACCGCCCAAGAACACGGCAAGCTCGTCGAGCATCTCGTTCTTGGTCTTGAGGAAGTGGTCCTCCTGCGGAAGCTGCAGCGTATAGCCCAGCGCCTGGCCGCGGCTGACGATCGAGATCTTGTGAACCGGATCGGAATGCTCCAGGATGTGACCCACCAGGGCGTGACCGCTCTCGTGGTAGGCAATCGTGGTGCGCTCGGCCTCGGTCATCACGCGACCCTTGCGCTGAGGACCGGCAATCACGCGTTCCATCGATTCCTCGACCTCGTCCATCGAGATTACGGAACGATGGCGGCGGGCAGTCAGCAGCGCAGACTCGTTGAGCAGATTTGCCAGATCGGCGCCGGTGAAGCCAACGGTCATCTGGGCGAGCTTCTCAAACTTCACGTCCTCGTCCATCGGCTTGTTCTCGGCATGCACGCGCAAGATCTGCTCGCGGCCCTTCACGTCCGGGCGGTCGACCGTGACCTGACGGTCAAAACGGCCGGGACGCAGCAATGCCGGATCCAGGATGTCAGGACGGTTGGTGGCAGCGATCAGAATGACCGACTCGCTCTCCTCAAAACCGTCCATCTCGACCAGCAGCTGGTTGAGCGTCTGCTCGCGCTCGTCGTGGCCGCCGCCCAGGCCGGCTCCGCGCTGACGTCCCACGGCATCGATCTCATCGATGAAGATGATCGACGGAGCCTGGGACTTGGCCTCCTTAAAGAGGTCACGTACACGGCTGGCGCCGACACCCACGAACATCTCGACAAAGTCGGAACCCGAGATGCTAAAGAACGGCACGCCCGCCTCGCCGGCTACAGCCTTGGCCAGCAGCGTTTTACCGGTGCCCGGAGGGCCCACCAGCAACACGGCGCGCGGAATCTTGGCGCCCAGCTTGCGATAGCGGTCCGGATCGCTCAAAAAGTCACGAATCTCCTCGAGCTCCTCGACTGCCTCGTCCACGCCGGCAACGTCTTCAAACTTGACCTTGGGGCGCGTGGCCTCGTTGGTCTTGGCGTTGGTCTTGCCAAACTGCATGTTCCTGTTGTTGGCGCCCATCATCTGGCGCATAAAGTAGAACATGATGGCAATCAGGGCAATCGTCGGTAGCACGCTCATCGCCAGGTCGCCCCAAAAATCGGGATCGTTGGTGTTGACGATGTACTTGGTATCGGGGTGCTCCGCCATAAGCTCGGCAAGCGAATCGGAGCCGACATAGGTCGAGGAGAAGCTTTTGAGCTCGCTCGTATCGCCCTTGTCCTTTTTTGTCTTCCAGTAATGACCCGCCACGCTTCCGTCTTGAACCGTATAGGTCAAATCTTCGACGCGATCCTGCTTAATGGCGTTGACCATCTCGCTCATCGCGAGCTTTACGGTATTGCTGGAATTGGCAAAGCCGGAGCCCATGTTAAAGAAGGCATAGCCCAGAAGCGCGCAAGCCAAAATAAAATACAGCCAGCCCGTACGCGTGGGCTTCTTGCCTCCGGGCATCCCCGGGATCTTAGGTTCCCGGGGAGTCTGGGAATTGTTATCGTTACGGTCGTCGGGCATCTTACGAATAAACCTCCGGTTTCAAAATGCCCAGATACGGAAGGTTGCGATAGCGCTCGGCATAGTCGAGGCCGTAGCCCACCACAAAGGCATCGGGGCAATGGGTTCCAACATACTTGGGCGTGACGGCCGAGGTACGGTCCTCAACGTCCTTCCACAGGAAGGCGGCAACCTCCAGAGAAGCGGGCTTGCGGCTCTCGAGGTTCTTCATCAGGTACTTGAGCGTCAGGCCCGAGTCCAGAATGTCCTCGACGATCAGCACGTCGCGACCGCGGATGTCGATATCCAGGTCCTTAATGATACGCACGATACCCGAGGACTTCACACCGTCGCCATAGCTCGAAACAGCCATGAAATCGATGTTGGTCGGCAGCTCGATCTTGCGCATCAGGTCGCCCATAAAGACCACGGCGCCGCGCAGGACCGCAATCAGCACCAGATCCTTACCCGCGTAGTCGCGAGTAATCTGCTCGCCTAGGCGAGAGACGATACCGTCGATATCCTCCTGCGTAAACAGAACCTTCTCGATATCCGGATGTTGAGAAGCCATGACAACCCTTTCTTGTGCTTATCGCCCACACACCGCCGTATGGACGCGAACTTCACATTCTAGCAGCGCACGGGGTATATTTTCCAGCCCGTACGCCATCAGCGCGGGAATACCGTCAACGTCGCACAGAATAGCTGGCGTGGGACGCTACTCCGCATCGACCACACGAAGCAGATATGCCACGCGCGTTGCGGCCGTGCATTTAAAACGCTCGTCCGTGCGAACGCCTGCGACCCATACCACGGCACCTCCCGGAGCCGTTCTCACCACAGGAACGCCTGCGCGCTCAGAAACGGGAATACGAGCCTCGTTGAGCAGGTCGGATACCTTCTTACTTCGCCCACTCATGCCCAACGGACACATCACATCCCCCGGCGCGGGACCGTCTACCCACAGACGCGCCAAACGCGCCTCGGCGGGAATCTCCCCGCACGAGCCGGCGAGCATCCGTTCGCTATCGCGATCGGCAAAGCCCAGCGTCGCAGCATCCACCATCGCGGCCGCCCCTCCGGCACCCGCGAGTTCGCGGGCACGGCGCACAATATCACACCCCGGCTCGACGGCCATCGGCTCTGCCACCAGAACGCGGCCCGCCCCCAGCGGCAATCGACCGGGAATGGTGACCCAATCGGCAACTAACCCCTCGCGCGCCGCCGGAGCCTTGAATGACAGCATGCCAAACTCCACGCGCGCATCGATTCCCGCCGGCAGCGTGACCGAACCCGAGCCTTCGGCGACACAGGCGAGCACGCGCTCCACATGCCGCATCTCCGGGCGAGCGTCGGGGTCGATACGCTTAATTGCCAGTCGCACCATGCGCCGAGCAATCACCACCTCGGCCGCGGCCAGTCGGCGAGCGTCAAGAACCAGTGCACCCGCCGCCTCCTTACGCAGGCAGCTTCGAAACGCCTGTGCGGAAAGCTGGGAAAGAAAGGCGTCCTCATCGCCCAAGATCTCGCAGGCGGCGCCAATCGTCTTACAGACACTCGCGTTGCGCTGCGCCACCACCGGCATCACTCGATGGCGCACATAGTTACGCAAGTACGACACGTCCTCGTTGCTCTCGTCCTCTCGCCACGGCTGACCATGCACCTGCAAATAGCCCACGAGCTCATCATGAGTCAGGTCGAGCAGGGGACGCACCACGATATTCCTCCGGCGAGGAATGCTCGATAGGCCAGCGGGCCCCGAACCCTTAATCGCGTTCATCAAAAACGTTTCAGCGCGATCCGAAGACGTGTGCGCAGTGCAGATACGAGCCGCCGTTCGCGGTGCCCCCGTCTGGGCGCAGAGCTCGCGAACATACCTCCGCGCCGCGGCATAGCGCACCTCGCGGGCAGCCGCCTCGATATTGCCCGATTCATCATCAAAATAGGCATGCTCAACACACAGCGGCAAGCCATATTGTGCGCATAGGCCGCGCACAAAGGCCTCGTCGCCATCGGATGCCTCGCCGCGCAGATGATGGTTCACATGCAGCACGTGCAGTCGCTCGCGCGCGATGGGGGCCACACCACGCCCATCCAGAATATCCAACTTTGATGTGCATGCCATAAGGAGCAATGCCGTCGAGTCCGCACCACCTGATACCATGAGCACCACGGGGGCAGCCGTCTGCCGCGTTGCCAGGGCCCTATCATCAGCCCAGGATGCAGCATGGTGTCCATAATGCTGAGATACCGTTGGCATTTGCTTCCTCCTCTATTCGTTCGCACCCATTGTATCCTTTGGAATATTATGTCTCGTCTGCACCTTCATATCCTTGGCAGCGGCTCAAAAGGCAACTGCGCGCTCATCGAAGGCCCCCGAGGGCTCATCATGATTGACGACGGTCTTTCTCGCCGCGAGACATTAAAGCGCATGGCAGAACTGGGGCTCTCGGCAGTCAACGTCTCGGCTCTTCTCATCACTCATGAGCACAGCGACCACATCAAAGGTCTCGATGTCTGGTGCAAGCACTGGCACGGCCCCCTCTATGCCAGCAGGGGCACACTTTCGAGCAAAGAAAATCTTTCGTATCTGTCTGTCGAGGAGTTCGATCCCGGTGACACCCTATCCATTGCCGGCATCCACGTGCAAACCTACTCAACATCACACGATGTCATCAATCCAGTCGGCTATCGATTCGACACCCTCGATGATTCTATCGGCTTTGCCACCGACACCGGAGAGCTATCGAGCCAAGCCATGAACACCCTCAAAGATTGTCGAGTCCTCGCGCTCGAAAGCAACCACGATGTGACCATGCTGCGCGAGGGAGAATATCCCCGCTTTCTTCAGGAGCGCATCCTGTCTGCAAGGGGGCACCTCTCCAACGACCAAGCCGCCGAAGCCGCGCGCGAACTCGTTACCGATCGCACCGAACAGCTCATTGCCATGCATATCAGCCAAGATAATAATCGCCCGAGCCATACCGTCAAAAGCTATGCCAAAGCTCTAGCCGCAACCTTGGATGACGAGGTCGGCAGCTCCGCCACCCTTCTCCAAGGATCGCGAAAACTCTCGATACGCCCCGCAAGCCAGCATCGGCCAGCAACCATTCATTAGATTATCCTAGACAGCAAAAGGGGCCGGGAATCGCTTCCCAGCCCCTTTTGTTATCTCTTAATAGCACAGAACGCCAACGAAGTTAGTCAATGGAGATCTTCGTAACGTTCTTCTTCTCGACGATCTTGGGAACCGTAACGGTCAGGATGCCGTCAGCGTACTTAGCCGAGAGGCCCTCGCTCGAAGCGTCCTTTAGATACACGCCACGAGTTGCGCTGTACGAGCTGAACTCCTTCTGCAGGAAGTTCTTACCCTCGTTCTCCTCGTCTTCCTCGACATTCACGCTAATGGACAGACGGCCCTCGTTAAGCTCGACATCGATATCGTCCTTGGCGACGCCAGTCAGATAAGCCTTGACCTCATAGCCATCGCCCTTATCCTCAACATCAACGGGGAACGCCTTAGAGGCAATAGAGCTGTTCGCCAGATCACTCATATCATCAAACAGATCGAACAACGAGCTTGCAGAGGGACGAACGCCAAAAACCGAACGATAAGGAACCATGCTTGCCATGTTTACCACTCCTTTATAGGACTGCCGAGTCATCTTCTAGGTGACTGGGACTTCTTTTGACGTTCATATATATGCCCACCCGGTGCTCATATATACACCGACTATAAAGTTTTTTAAGTCCAGTACTATAAGTATATCTAAGTGCATCCGACTAAGGTTTTAGGAAGGTTAAGGTTCTTTGAACCAGAGCTTAAATTACGAGTATGTCCACAGCTACAAATAACAAGGGGCTTACAATGAGCGCATACGCGTTGTTGGTAACGAGCTAAAGGGCATCATGGACGACCAAAACCAGAACAATATGTTTATGCCGACGCAGGGGGAAGAAACTTCCAAGCAGCCGTCACGGTTCCATCGCCCTCACATCTCGCAAGAGCCCATTAATGATCCAGAGCCCGAGTATGTGACAAGAAATCGATATCGAACGCTGGAGGATGCCCAAACGGGGCGTAAGCATATGGGCGTCGCATCGGGCGATCCCGTATATCTGAAAGATGCGCCATTATCAAAAAACAGCGCAATCAATGACGATCCGACGAAAAAGCCCGTAACTCGGCATCAAAGAGGTCCTCGACCTAAGCAAACCTTAACGCATTCGGCTCGTTATCTCGAGACGCCAAAACAAGGGAAAACGATCTTCGTTTCATCAAGTAAACGACGTAGGCAGCATCGACTCCAATTCTTGCTTTTGATCATTGTGGTCGTAGCAGTTGCCCTTGTGATTCGATTTATTGTCTTTAAATAAAAGCTCATTACCCATAAGCCCAACCGGGTTACAGGTGAAATGCAACTACATTGTGATGTATTAACGCAAAAAGGGGGAGGCCGCGAGGCCTCCCCCTTCTTCAAGTCATCCGAC
>CAJJPN010000066.1:0-10681 GCA_905193635.1 Coriobacteriaceae bacterium | reverse complement strand
GAGCAGCAAATCCCGCTGGAATCAGTTTGCTGAGACCGTCCCCGAGATTCTCGCGGGCGAGGAGGTCGCGCTCGTCAATGCCGTCCAATGGTCTCAGACTGCCCGCAAGGACGTACTGATGGCCACGAACCCGAGCGCTCGCCATGCGCTCGATTTTGGCAAGACGGGGGAGCGTACCCTGCGCGCTTGCTTGGGCGATGCCGCTTCGCAGGTCCCTGCCTACCAGCTGTTGTCCGAGGGCATGCGCTTTGAGGCGCGCCTAGCACATGATGCCTGCGACTTCGATATCGATTACGTCTTTGAGGTCGATGACTGCCTGGAGGACTTTGGTATCGAGGAGCTTGCCTTCGATCTGGAGCCTGCCGCATATATCGAGGAGTTCCGCAGGCAGCAGTTTGTCCGTTCGAACCGCAGTATGTTGCCGCTGCCCGCGGCACTCGGCGCCATTCGTCTCACGAGCGTTGAGGACGAGGTTCTTGAGCGCCATGCTCACGCCTACTTGGCTTCTCGCAAAGAACTTCTCTAAGATTTATTGACATCCATTGTCTTTCGTATCATGTTGAGGGGCGGGTTTTCAGTCGGTTGCGGATCGCATGCGATTCTGTCGTTCGGTTGAGACCCGTCCCGTCTTTATAGAGGCAACAAGAAAGGAATCTGCATGTCTGAGTTTGCTGCCGGTCCTGCCGGTCGTATCGAGCGTGTCCGTGCCCTGATGGTCGAGCGCGGCTACGATGCCATCGTGGTGCGCGACGAGGCCAACCTTCGTTGGCTCACGGGCGTGAAGGGCGTCTTCGATTACACCTTCGAGTTCCCGCACGCGGCGTTTATTACGGCTGACCAGTGCCTGTTCCATACCGACTCGCGCTACCTCAACAGCTTTGAGGAGAACACGCCCGCCGGCAGCCCTTGGGTCTACGACATGGACGAGGGTACCATCCCCGGTTGGGTCGCCGGCAAGATCGCGGCCAACAAGTGCCGCGTCTGCGCTGTCGAGGACGACATGCAGATCAACTTCTACCAGGGCATTCAGCGTGGTCTGGAGGATCGTTCCGTCGCCTGCATGCTGCCGCTGATGCATGACGACATTCGCAAGATGCGCGCCATCAAGGACGCCGAGGAGATCGAGCTCATGCGCCATGCGCAGTCGATCACCGATGCCGCCTTCCAGCATATGCTCGGCTTTATTAAGCCCGGCATGACCGAGAAGCAGGTTCGCAACGAGCTCGAGAACTTTATGTTCGCCAACGGCGCCGATAGCCTTGCCTTCGGCTCCATCGTGGCGAGTGGTCCCAACACCGCCAACCCGCATGCCGTGCCGAGCGACCGCGTGATCGAGAAGGGCGATTTCGTTCTTATGGATTACGGCGCGGGCTACTGTGATTACCGCTCCGACATGACACGCACCGTCGTGATGGGCGAGCCTACCCAGGAGCAGCTCGACCTGTACGCGCTCGTGCGCCGTACACACGAGGAGTGCGTCGCCGCCATCCATCCGGGCGTGGAGGGCAACGACATTTTCAAGCTTTCCAAGAAGATCATCGGCGATGCCGGCTATGGCGATTACTACAACCATGGTCTGGGTCACGGCGTGGGCATCGACATCCATGAGCTGCCCAACTTCAACCGCAGCAAGAACACCATCGAGGTCGGCTCGGTTATCACCATGGAGCCTGGCGTGTATCTGCCCGGCGTGGGCGGCGTGCGCCTGGAGGACTACGGCGTGGTCACCGAGAACGGCTATGAGCCCTTCACCAAGACCCCGCACGCCCTGCACATTATCGATTGCTAGCTCATTTCGATAGATTTTTGGGGCGGGGTGTCCGGAGCAATTCGGGCGCCCCGCGTTCTCTTTTTATGCGCTCGCTGCAGGCGCCGTCTGCAAGTGTATAATTTCGGTCGTATGTAAATTGGACGCTTGTGCGTTCTGCCCATAACAAGAAAGGTCGCTATGCCTACCATTTCTACCGCCGACTTCAAGAACGGCCTCGGTCTCCGCATTAAGGACAAGGTCTACACCATTGTCGAGTTCCAGCATGTCAAGCCGGGCAAGGGCGGCGCGTTTGTGCGCTACAAGACCCGCGACATCAAGAGCGGCCGCGTCGTCGAGAACACCTGCAACGCCGGCACCAAGTTCGAGAGCGTCATGCTCACCACCCGTGAGTTCCAGTACCTCTACAACGATGGCGCCGACTACATCTTCATGGACAATGAGACCTATGAGCAGGTTCCTGTTCCCGAGGACATGGTGGGCGAGAACTCCAAGTGGCTGCGCGAGAACGACATTTGCCAGCTGCTCTTCGCCGACGATGAGCTCATGGGCGTGACCCCGCCGATGTTCATCGAGACCACCATCGTCCAGACCGACCCGGGCTTTAAGGGCGACACCGTCCAGGGCTCCACCAAGCCGGCCACGATCGACACCGGCGCTGTCATCCAGGTCCCCATGTACCTCAACGAGGGCGAGGTCATCAAGGTTGACACCCGCGACGGCAAGTTCGTCTCCCGCGTCTAGCAACCAACTCTTCTAGGAGGACTCATGCCCCAGGAAATCAAGATTGACGGCATCGGCATTTCGCCCGATGTTCTGACCGCCATCGTCTCGCGCGCCGTGTCCGATGTCGAGGGCATCGCCTCCGTTGGCGTCAAGGACCTTGCCACCAACCTTGTCTCCATGATGCTCTCGTCTAAGGCCCCGGCTTCCGAGCCGGCGGTCGAAGCCGAGGTCGTCGGCGACAAGCTCGCACTCACCGTGCGTGTCGTGGTGTTCTTTGGCTATCCGTTCAAGAAACTCGCCGAGGCCGTTCGCGCCGCTGTAGTCGCCGCCATCGATGCCCAGGTGGGTGTCGAGGTCGAGCGCGTTGACGTTTGCATCGACGGCCTCGTTTTCCCCAAGGAGTAACCTTTGAGCCTTAAGGTTTATCGCGGGCGCACGCTTGCCCGCAGTCAGGCGCTGCAGCTGCTGTTCCAGGCCGAGGCCACGGACAGCCCGCTCGAGCGCGTCCTCGAGGGCGATTTCCTGATCTCGAAGGGCCCCCTCGACCCCTATGCTCTGGAGCTGTGCCGCGGTGCCTACGAGCATATCGATCGCATCGACTGTGCCCTGCGCGCCGTCGCCAAGAACTGGGATCTTATGCGCATGCCCGGCGCCGACCGCAATCTGCTGCGTATCGCCGTCTACGAGATGCGCTTCCTCACCGACGAAGAGGTCTCGGACGCTATCGTGATCAACGAGGCCGTCGAACTTGCCAAGGCCTATGGCACCGACCAGTCCGCCTCGTTTGTCAACGGCGTGCTGGGCAAGATCGCTCGCAGCGAGGAGCTGCCGGGCGAGGACCTGTACCAGGAACTGCTGGCCGAGGATCGCGCTCGCGAGGAGGCCCAGGCTGCTGAGGCTGCCGCCAAGGTCGCTGCCGCTCAGGCTACCGCCGGTGTACTTGCCGAGGATGTGGACGCTGCTGAGGCCGTCGAGGCCGACTCCGTCGAGGAGTAGCCATGCCAGAGGGTTCTGTCCGCAACTTTGACGAGATCTCGGACCGTCTGGACCAGATCATTGCTACCGTTCGCTCCAAGGATACGTCCTTGGAGCGTTCACTCGATCTGTTTGACGAAGCGATTGAGCTGGGCTCCCGCGCGGTCGATATGGTCGACAAGTTTGAGCTGACGCCGCGTGAGGCCGATAAGCTCGAGCAGGAATACGATGAGGATGCGGCAAACGAATCCCAGGATAGCTAGCCGCATCTCCGGATACGAATGGTTGATGGCATTCATGAAACGCGTGCGTCTTGATGACGAACTGATTTCACAGGGCATCTGCGCCGATCGCGCGGATGCCCTTCGCACTCTTATGGCCGGCTTGGTTTCGAGCGGCGGTGAGCGTTTGGCCTCTCCGGGGCTCAAGGTGACGCCGGGCCTGCCGCTGCACGTTAAGGGGCGCATTCCGTACGTTGGGCGCGGCGGCCTTAAGCTTGAGGGTGCGCTCGATGCGTTTTGTATCGACCCCACGGGCCTTGCCTGCCTGGACGTAGGCTGCTCTACCGGCGGCTTTACCGATTGCCTGCTCAAGCGCGGAGCTGCGACCGTTGTCTCGGTGGACGTGGGTCGCGCACAGTTCGATTGGTCGTTGCGTCAGGACGATCGCGTGACGCTGCATGAGCGCACCAACGTGACGCAGTTGCCTGAGCTTGGCTATGCCGGCGCCATCGACCTGGCTGTTTGTGATGTCTCGTTTACCGGCATCGCGAATATCATCGACGCCGTGCTGGCGTGTCTGAATCCTTCGGGTTCGTTCTGCACGCTCGTAAAGCCCCAGTTTGAGGCGCCGGCTGCGCTGGTGGGCGAGGGCGGTATCGTGACCGACCTCGCCGTCCGCCGCGATACGCTCGTGGCGGCGATTGAGCTTTTTGCCGCCAAGGGCCTGTTCCCGCTTGACGTGTGCGTGTCGCCCATCCATGGCGCTAAGGGCAACGTTGAGTTTTTCCTGTACGGCACAAGGTTTGCCCCTGGCGAACGCACCGACGATGAGCTGCAATCCCAGGTATCGGTTTTGAGCGAGAAAGCTGCAACGCTATGAAAGTCTTTCTGGTTCCCAATTACTACAAGCAAGAGGCGGTCGAGAGCGGCCTGATGCTCGAGCTTTGGCTTTCGCGCCAGGGCTACGAGGTCGCATGGGCTGCCGATCAGCGCTCCAAGATCCAAAGCGCGCCCGATGTTGACGATGCCGACCTGGTCATTACGCTCGGCGGCGACGGAACGCTGCTGCGCGCGGCTCGTATCCTCAACTACCGCGAGATTCCCATTTTGGGTCTTTCCTATGGTCATCTGGGCTTTTTGACGGCAGCGAGCCCCGAGGAGCGCGACATTTTAAAGGTTGTGAGCGATGCTCTGTCCGGCGAGCTCCACGTGAGCCGCCGCGCCACCATCGCCGCCGATATCGTTTCGGTGCGCGAAGACGGCACGAAGGATGTCGTGCGCACGTTTGCCCTCAACGACATGGCACTTACGCGCGGCCCCCTTTCCGATATGGTTGAGTTTGACATTACGGTGTCCGGCCATCATATCGATCGCCTGCGCGGTGACGGTGTCGTCGTGTCGACGGCGACTGGCTCTACCGGCTATGCGCTGAGCGCCGGCGGCCCTATCGTGAGCCCCGATTATACGGGCATGGTTTGCGTGCCCATCGCGCCGCACACCATTCAGGCTCGCGCTTTCTTGACATCGCCAAGCGATGTCGTTGAGATCTTTATGTCCGACGACCGCCCGAGTGTGCCTGCCATCGCTATCGACGGACAGTTTATTACCTGCGACGGCACGGTCGAGAGCGTGGCTGTGCGTCGCGGTCCCGGCGATGTGCTGCTGCTGGATTACGGTCCCGAGAGCTTCTATAACTCGGTGAGTCGCGTGTTCTATGGAGTGCGTCATGATCGATGAGCTGCAGGTTTCCAACATTGCACTCATTCGCGAGGCGACGTTGGTTCCGAGTGCGGGTCTAACGGTTCTGACCGGCGAGACCGGTGCTGGTAAGACCGCACTGCTCTCGGCACTCAAGCTCATTTTGGGCGAGCGCGCCGATTCGTCGACGGTTCGCGAGGGCGAGGCGCTTGCCAGCGTCGAGGCGCGTCTGTTTGACGGTCCGCACGACACGGAGGGCTTCACCGTGCAGCGCAGCCTTTCTGCCGAGGGCCGCAGCCGCGTAAAAATTGACGGCCGTATCGCCAGCGTGCGCGAGCTTTCGGAGCGCGTTGGCGTGATGATGGATCTTTGCGGCCAGCATGAACATCAGCGCCTGCTCGACCCGGCGCACCATGTTGCCATGGTCGATGCTTGGGCTGGGCGCGCGGCGCTTGAGGCGCTCGAGAAGTATCGTGCCTGCTTTAAGGCTTCGCGTGCTGCCGCCAAGGAGCTTCGCCGTGTGGAGGAAGCCTCACGTGCGCAGGGGAGTCGCGTCGAGGAAGCGCGTTTTGCCCTCGAGCGTATCGCCGAGGTCGACCCCAAGCCAGGCGAGTACGAGGAACTCGAGGAGCTGCTGCCGCGCTCGGAGCACGCTGAGGTCTTGGTGGCGACGGCCAACGAGGCCCATGCATCGCTTGCTGCCGAGGGGGGAGCGCTCGATGCCGTGAATGGCGCCGTGGCCGAGCTTTCACGCATGACGACCGTTGACCGCAAGCTCGGTGACATTGCCGATGCGCTTTCGGATGCCTGCATCTCGCTTGAGGATTGCGCCAACGAGCTGCGTGCCTATCGCGATGGCGTTGCGTTTGACCCTCGTGAGCTCGCTCGCATGCGCGAGCGGTATTCCGACCTCAAGGGCCTGCTGCGTCAGTGGGGTCCCACCATGGACGATGTCTTTGCCATGCGCGACCGCTCACGAGAGCTGCTGTCTCTAGTCGATGATGGTGATGAGCAGATCAAGAAGGCTCGCGAGGCACTCGGGTGCGCTGAACGCGATCTTTTTGCTGCTGCTAAGGCGCTTAAGCGCGCGCGGAACACCGCTGCCCCGCGCTTTTGTCACGAGGTTGGCCGTCAGATGGCGCGCCTGGAGATGGGCGGTGCCGAGCTGGTCTGGGAGTCGCGCGATCTTCCGCGTGCCGAATGGACGCCGGCGGGCCCTTCAAGCTACGAGCTGCTATATCGCAGCGGCGCTGGCTTGACACCTCGTCCCTTGCGCCGCATTGCGTCGGGCGGCGAGCTCAGCCGCGTCATGCTGGCAAGCAAGGTTGTCCTCGGTAACGCGGACGGTGTTGATACGTTGGTGTTTGACGAGGTCGATGCTGGTGTCGGTGGCTCCACGGCGCGTGCACTTGCGGGCGTGCTGACAGATCTCGCCGCTACGCATCAGGTGATTGTCGTAACCCACTTGGCGCAGGTCGCCGTCATGGCCGACAAGCATTACGTGGTCAGTAAAGAGCCCGGCGACTTTCCCCAAACGCATCTGGACGAGGTGACCGGCGATGCCCGTACCGCAGAGATCGCCCGTATGCTGAGCGGCGATCAATCGGAGGCAAGCCTAGCGCACGCCAGGCAGATGCTGGAAGAAGCGCGTGCTTAGGCCGTGCCGCCACATGCATGTCCGACCTGTCCGCCACGAAACCGGCCCATCTACTACGTTTAATAGGCCATCGGGAACCGTGTCAAGAATTGCAAAAAGAAAACCGCAGGTAGAGCGCCTGCGGTTTTCTCTATTTTCGGTATGTGGTTGGGCCATACGGATAAAACGTAGTAGATAGGCCGGTTTCGTGGCGAGTGGCGTTTATCGGCTCCCTAAAATGTCTACTCTACGACCTTATCCGGCTGGATGAGCTCTTCGTAGTAGCTGATGTGCTCGCGCGCGTCCTCGATTTCGGGCAGCAGGAAGTTGTAGATGACCTCTATGATCATCGTGGCGCTCATCTTGGAGAACGCGAAGTCGCCCGTTGTCAGCAGTGCCTCGTGATTGACGGTATTAAAGGTGTAGTCGGCTAGGCGCGCAAGTGGAGACTTGCTGTCGCTGCTGATGACGACTACAGTGGCGCCGCAATCGCGAGCTGCTTTTGCCATGCGGTTCAGTCGACGCGACTTGCCAGAGTTCGAGATCAACACGATAACATCACCAGGGCGCAACGTGAGCGCGAAACCAATCGAGGTCTCGCTGATGGTGCTTGCCATGCAGCGAAGGCCCAGCTGCGAAAACTTAAATGTCGCATCGAGCGCGACCGCGTTCGTATTGCCCACGGCGGCGAACTCAATAACGCCGGCATTCTTAAGCGCGTGCACAACTGCGGCCAACGTGTCGTGATCAATGCCGTCGATGGTCGCATTAAGCTCACTCACCTTGGCGGCGAGGATATTTTTAAGGCTCTGCTCCATGTTGTCGAGCGAGACCTCGTCGGTCAGGCCCTCGTTGCGCTGACTCTCCAAGTCGCGAGCCAACGAAAACTGAAAGCTGCGGAAGCTGCCAAAGCCCAGCTTGCGGCAGAAGCGCGAAACCGTCGCCTCGGACGTGGCAGCGGCTCGTGAGAGCTGGGCGGCCGTCAGGCGCGGCGCCTCGGACTGGTGCTCCAATATATAGTCGACAATGCGCTGCTCGGAATCGCTGTACCCTTTGTGTGTGCTAATAAGGGAGAGCGCGCTCTTGCTGCTATCGGTCATGGATGGCTCCTGGTTGGCATTGAAAATCGGACTCGTTTTTCAATGCCATAGTATACGGGCATTTTCAATTACAAGATACACCTTGCCGTTTCAAGTGTTGATGGTAAACTTTCACTTACCGTTTACGGTTATGAAAGAACCTTTCACCGGAGAATTGCGCCTTATCTCTTCTCACGCGGACGGTAGGTTGGTATCTTTCAAGTGTGGAAAAACGCGCATTGAAGCGCGTTTAGGGGAGCGCCTGCGGGCGCAGTACTCAAGAAGGAGGGACACATGGCTAAGTTTGACATCATCGCCGCGACCGGTTGCCCGACCGGCATTGCGCACACCTTCATGGCGAAGGAGGCGCTGGAGAAGGCAGCTGCCGAGCGAGGTCTGACCATTAAGGTCGAGACTCATGGCCAGGTCGGTGTCGAGAACGAGCTCACCAAGAGCGAGATCGCCGGTGCCAAGGCCGTCGTCGTCGCAGCCGATAAGGATGTCCAGGCTGAGCGTTTCGCCGGTAAGCCCATGGTTTCCGTCGGTGTTTCCAAGGCCCTGTCCGTCGAGGCCGCCGGAAAGCTGATCGACCGCGCGCTCGCCGCCAAGGGCGACGACACGGTTGCCGCTGCCGCCGATGTCGAGGACGAGGTCGAGGAGAAGGAGTCCATCGGTCACGTCATCTACAAGCACCTCATGAACGGCGTCAGCCACATGCTGGTCTTCGTCGTTGCCGGTGGTGTTCTGACCGCCATTTCGTTCCTGTGGGGCATCACGTCCTTTGATTCGACGGCTGCCGACTACAACAGCTTTGCCGCGATGCTCAAGATTATCGGCGGTATCGCCATGAACCTCATGGTTCCGGTGCTCTCCGCCTACATCGCCGAGTCTATCGGCAAGCGCCCGGCGCTCGTCCCCGGTTTCGTCGCCGGTATGATTGCCATCCAGGGTCTGCCCGTTAACGCCGATACTGGCATGATCGACGCTGGAGGCTCGGGTGTGGGCTTTGGCTTCCTGGGCGGCATCGTCGGCGGCTTCCTCGCTGGCTATGTCATCCTGCTGCTCGAGAAGGTTTTCTCTAAAATTCCCGCGAGCCTTAATGGCCTGAAGGCAATCTTCCTTTATCCGCTGTGCTCTACCGCCATCGTCGGCCTAGTCATGCTCGGTATTTCCGGCCCCATGGCTGCCATTAACCAGGGCATGATGGATTTCCTGCAGAGCCTCGGTAACTCCGGTCCGGTGATCCTTGGCCTGGCCATCGGCTGCATGTGCGCATTTGACATGGGCGGCCCGGTCAACAAGGCTGCTTACGCTACTGGCACCTTCCTGCTCGGTACCGCTCTCGAAGCTGGCGTCGGCACCGAGACCTACAACTTCGGCACCAACTTCATGGCTGCCGTCTCCGCCGCTTGCATCGTTCCGCCGCTGATCACCACCTTCGCCGTCGTTGTCGGCAAGAAGTACTTCAGCCAGGAGGATCATGACGCCGGTATCGTCAACCTTATCCTTGGTTGCACCCACATCACCGAGGGCGCCATTCCGTTCATGACCAAGAACATCTGGCCCGTCATGCCCATCATGATGGTCGGTTCTTCCATCGCTTCCATCTTGACCATCTTCTTCAACGTTCACGATCCGGCGCCTCACGGCGGCTTCCTGGTCCTGCCCGTTGTCGAGAACGGCCCGCAGTGGGTCCTCGCGATCCTCATCGGCGCCGTGGTCGGTGGCATCCTGTTCGTGGCCTTCAAGAAGTACGACTTCGAGAAGAATCAGAAGGCCGCTCCTGTAGCCAAGCCGGTTGAGGCTTCCAAGGCCGCTGCCGTTGAGGCCCCTAAGGTCGAGGCTGCCGACTTCGTGAAGGTTGAGAATGTCTTTGTCGCCGAGGACTTCGCTTCTCGTGACGAGGCTCTGAGCTTCGTTTCCAACCAGGCTGTCAAGGCTGGTATCGCCAGCGACGCCGACGCCGTGATGAACGCCTTCCTGGCCCGCGAGGCCGAGGGCACCACGGGAATGATGGAGGGCTTCGCCATTCCGCATGCCAAGTCCGACGCCATTACCGAGGCTGCCGTCATCGTCGTTAAGGACGAGTCCGGCGTGACCGGTTGGGATACCATGGACGGCGCTCCCGTCAACGTGGCCATCGCTCTGCTCATCCCTGGTGCACAGGCTGGCACCACGCACCTCAAGATCCTGTCCAAGGTCGCCGAGGCGCTCATGGACGAGGACTTCCGTGCCACCGTCAAGGGTTCCACCGACGCCGCCGAGATCGCCAAGACGATCAACGCCCGTCTGGTCTAATCCCCCAGTTCGCGAATAACATCGCCCCTTGTAACAAAGGCGGAGACCCTCTCCAGGGCCTCCGCTTTTTTCATCCCCTTCTTCTAAGTTGCGGTGAGATAAGGACTGTTTAACCGTTTCAACTCACAATTCAGCCCCTATCTCACCGCAAGTTAGAAGAAGGGGATAGCGCAGCCTGTCTATCGGATCGTCCGTGCGGACAAATTATTCAGCCAGAATTCCGTTCGCACGATATTGCTCTGGACCGACCGAGTTTCCGCAGCTTGCCTGCCGGGCGGGG
>CAJJPN010000065.1:0-10762 GCA_905193635.1 Coriobacteriaceae bacterium | reverse complement strand
CAACACCGCAGCCGGTACCTTTGGCTACGGTTGGCAGTTCCAGAACTTCTTTGATGTTTCCCAGCTGGGCGCCATCACCACCAAGGGTTGCGCTGCCGAGCCCTGGCCCGGCAACCCCGCGCCCCGCATGGCCGAGATTCCCGGCGGTATGATCAACTCCGTGGGCCTTCAGAACCCCGGCGTGGCCGCCTTTGCCCGCGAGTCCGGTCCGTGGCTCGAACAGCTGTCCAAGGACGGCTGCCAGGTCATCTGTCAGGTTGCCGGCCACTCCGTTGACGAGTTTGTCCGCGCGCTCGAGATGTATGTCGAGCTGTGTCCCTGGGCTGCCGGCTACGAGATCAACGTGAGCTGCCCTAATATCGCCGCCGGCGGTGCCGCCATGGGCTCCACGCCCGAGGGCGCCTCTTCCGTTATGGCTGCCTGCCGCAAGGTGACCGATAAGCCGCTGTTCGTAAAGATGGCTCCGGTTAATGTCGCCGAGATTGCCAAGGCTCTCGAGGCCGCCGGCGCCGACGGCCTTTCGGTCATCAATTCCATCCAGGGCATGGCCATTGACGTGCACACCCGCAAGTCCCGTGTTGCCAAGCCCAAGGGCGGCCTTTCGGGCCCGCTGTGCCACCACATCGCCGTTCGCATGGTCTGGGAGGTCGCTCAGGCCGTCGATATCCCCATCAACGGCGTCGGCGGTGTCATGACCGGCGAGGATGCTGCCGAGTTTATCCTGGCCGGCGCCACCTGCGTGTCGGTCGGTATGGCCAACTTTGTCGATCCGTGCGCTTCGATTAAGATCGCGCGCGAGCTCGAGGCTTGGGCAGAGTCCCAGGGCGTGAAGGATATCAACGAGCTGGTAGGTGCTTTCGAATGCTAGAGAATGATGCCCGCGACCGTGTTATCGTCGCCCTCGACTGCGATCGTGAGCGTGCGCTCGAGCTCGCCCATGAGCTTTCGGGCCACGCCGTCTGGCTCAAGGTGGGCATGACGCTCTATTACGCCGAGGGTCCCGAGATCGTCAAGACGTTCAAGGACTTGGGCTTCAAGGTCTTCCTCGACCTTAAGTTCCATGACATTCCGCATCAGGTGCGCGGTGCCGCCCGTTCGGCCTCGCTTGCCGGTGCCGACCTGCTCTCGGTCCACGGCTTGGGTTCGGGCGCTATGCTCGCCGCGTGCCGTGAGGGTGCCGAGGAGGCGCGCGAGGACCGCGCCAAGCTCGTCGCCATTACCGTGCTCACGAGTATGAATCAGGATGCCTTGAGCGAGATCGGCGTCGAGTCTCCCGTGGCCGAGGAAGCCGCCCGTCTGGCAAAGCTTGCCCAGACCAACGGCATCGACGGCATCGTGTGCTCGCCGATGGAGGCTCACGACATGCGTGAGCTGCTGGGTCCTGATGCCCTGATCGTGACTCCGGGTGTGCGTCCGGTGGGTGCCGCCCTTGGTGACCAGTCCCGCGTGGCGACGCCTTCCCAGGCTATCGAGCGTGGCGCAAGCCACATTGTGGTGGGCCGTCCCATCACCGGTGCCGACGATCCGGTTGCCGCCTTTGACGCCATCGTCGCCGAGCTGGTCGAAAACGTCGCGTAAAAGATTCCCCTAAGTCACCACTTTTGGGTCTCATTAGCACAAAATAGCCCCTGTGCCTGCGTAAACTTTCCCATCCTTTGTGTGGAATCGCAGGTCAGGGGCTTAACTTTGGGCGCAGTATATTGCACTTTTTGCGGGTATCGTCTAACCTATGGAGCCGCGATTAGGCATTTTGTACGTTCTACGTGCTAAAATGCCAATTATTGAATCAGATATAACCCAACTATTTGGAGGTACGAATGGCACTCCCTCAGCTTACCGACGAGCAGCGCAAGCAGGCTCTTGAGAAGGCTGCCGCCGCACGTCACGCCCGCGCTGAGCTTCGCGAGCAGATCAAGAAGGGCGAGAAGTCCCTCGAGTCCGTGCTCAACTCCGATGACCCCATCGCTTCCCGCATGAAGGTTTCCACCCTCATCGAGTCTCTCCCTGGTTATGGCAAGGCCAAGGCCGCCAAGATCATGGAGGAGCTCGGTATCTCCGCTACTCGTCGCGTCCAGGGCCTCGGCGTCCGTCAGCGCGAGCAGCTCCTCGAGCAGCTGACCAAATAAGTGAGCGCTCAGGATTCCAAGCTCTTTGTGATTTCTGGACCGTCAGGCGCAGGCAAGGGTACGCTCGTCACTCGTGTGCGCGAGCGCCGCTCGAACCTGGGTCTGACGGTTTCGGCTACCACGCGAGCACCACGCAAAGGTGAGGTCGACGGCGTCAACTACTTTTTTCTGACGCGCGAGGAGTTCGACCGCCGCGTGGCAAACGGTGAGTTTGTTGAGTGGGCCGAGGTCCACGGTAACTGCTACGGCACGTTGGTGAGCGAGGTCACATCCAAGCTCGCCTCGGGCTCGTCTCTGATTTTGGAGATCGATGTCCAGGGCGCCCTGCAGGTGAAGGAGCGTTTCCCCGAGGCCGTGCTGATCTTTATCAAGCCGCCTTCGCTTGAGGTGCTCCGCGAGCGTCTAGTCGGTCGCGGTACCGAGACGCCCGAGACGATTGAGCTGCGTATGGCAAACGCCGCCGATGAGCTTGCCCTTGCCGACCGCTACGACGACGTCGTGGTGAATGACGATCTCGACCGCGCGACCGATGAGCTCGTTCGCGTTCTCGATATGCATGAAAGGATCTGAGGTCCGTGTCCGTTGTAAAGCCTTGCATTGACGATCTTCTGGAGAAGACCGATCACAACCGCTTCCTGCTCGCTTCGCTTGCCTCCAAGCGCGCCTGCGACATCAATAGCATGCTGCGTGGCCAGCACAACCGCGTGCTTGCCGTCCAGGATGTCGATGACATCACCATCGGGCTTTCCGGTGCCGATACCATCTCGATGGCTATGGACGAGATTGTCGACGGTGACATCTCTTACGACGAGGCCCGTTACGAGAAGGCACTCGGCCACAAGGTTGCTGAAGCCTAAATGGCGGCTCGCGTCTGCCTGGTCCACTATCACGAGGTTGGACTGAAGGGCAAGAACCGCGCACATTTTGAGCATATCCTCATGGATAACATCAAGGCGGCCTTGGCCGCCTTTTCCGTGAACGCCGTGTCTCGAATTTCCGGTTATATCCTCGTGACCTTTAACGAGCATCAGGCCGACGAGGCGGCGCGTGTCATTCGCACCGTCCCCGGCGTTGCCCGTGTGTCTATGGCGTATCACACCAACCGCGACCCGCAGGAGTACTGCGCCGCCGCCGTGAAGGCACTGCGCGAGTTTGGTTCCTTCGATTCGTTTAAGGTGCACGCCAAGCGCTCCAATACCGACTATGAGCTCACCTCGATCGATATTAATCGTCAGGTGGGCGAGGTACTGTGTGAGGCCTTCCCCGATAAAAAGGTTCAAATGCACGACCCCGATGTGATGGTGCACGTACTGGTGGTCCAGGGTAGCGTTTATGTGTACGCGCGCTCCGAGCGCGGCGTGGGCGGTCTGCCGGTGGGTTCTGCCGGCAAGGTCGTGACGCTGCTGTCGTCGGGTATCGATTCTCCGGTGGCGACCTGGATGCTCGCGCGTCGCGGCGCGGTGTGCGTGCCGGTGCATTTCTCCGGTCGTCCGCAGACGCCTGATACGAGCGAGTATTTGGTGCAGGACATCATCCGTGCGCTTGAGCCGGGTGTCCAGATCGGCCGCCTGTACGTGGTGCCGTTTGGCGACTGCCAGCGTGAGATTTCGGTCACCTGCCCCAGCAACCTGCGTGTGATCATGTATCGTCGCATTATGTATTCGGTTGCCGAGCGCATTGCGCGCATCGAGGGCGCCAAGGCCATCGTTACGGGCGAATCGCTTGGGCAGGTTGCCTCCCAAACGCTTGAGAACATCATGGCCGTCAACGAGGCCGTGAAGATCCCCGTGTTCCGTCCTCTCATCGGTTCGGACAAGCAGGAGATCATCGCGCGTGCTGAGGAGATCGGTACGTTCGATATCTCGACTGAGGCCGCTCCCGACTGCTGCACGCTGTTTATGCCGCGCCGACCCGAGACGCACGCTAAACTCGATGCCGTGCATGAGGCCTGGGAGTTGTTCGATCATGAGGAGATGATTGAGCGCCTGCTCAAGCAGACCGAGTACATCGACTTCGAGAGCAACACGTATAAGGCCCCTAAGACCTTAAAGCGCAAACATTCGGAGCTTGCTCCGCGTGAGATTTACCAAGATCACGAGTAAATTTGTGCATAGACCGACGATGCGCCTGCATCGTCGGTCTTTTGCTATCTGGGCATTTTGCGACTAAGTGTTCATTTGCTGACGTGTGGCTGAATAAATGGACAGATTTGTGCAAGGTTTTGGTCGGCTTTTGGTTTGACCGCGATAACCGGTTTTGAAGCATGGCTGTTGCAGGGCTCCTTTCCTGACACGATGGTGTTGGGAGGTTTTGCTATGGCGCAGCGCGAACAACACGAACGAGTCAAACGGATGGACCGCTTGGCTGACAAGCTGCTCGGTCATAGGGCAGTGGTGATGGCGATACTGGTCGTCATTGCGATGGCGAGTGGACTGGCGATGGCGAACCTTGGCGGCGGTGCCGGTGGCGTGTCGTTTGAGCGCACTGACGGTTTGGGCTCGTTGGTGGAGCCGGAATCCGGTGATGCCTCGAGCGGAAAGACATCCGAAGGTTCTTCGACTAAGGCTTCTGCCGCGGCAGAGGTCTATGTCGATGTCGATGGCGCCGTGGTGTCGCCCGGTGTATATCGTCTCAAGGACGGCGCGCGGGTGGCTCAGGCGATTGATGCCGCCGGCGGGCTGGCGCCAGAGGCAGACGTTACGGGGCTCAATCGGGCATCTAAGGTCGTCGATGGACAGAAGATTCATGTTCCAACGGTAGGGGAGCAGCAGGCGTCCATTGCGGAAGCCGGTGTTGATGGTGGGGCTTCCGCAGCATCGGGCGTGAGTAGCGCAACAGGCCTAGTAAACATCAATACGGCAAGCGCGGCAGAGCTGCAGACGCTTTCGGGCATCGGTCCCTCCATGGCCCAGTCGATTATCGATGAGCGGACAAAGAACGGTGCTTTCGCCTCGGTTGACGATCTGATGCGTGTGTCGGGAATCGGCGAGAAGAAGCTTGCCAAAATCAAAGATTGCATCTGCGTATGAGCGCGACCGAGCGCGAGCACGTGATGCCTCCGCGACCCCTGATTCCGTGGACGATGGCCCTGTGTGCCGGCATGTGCGTGAGCTGCGCCTTGGTGCTCAGCATAGCCGCTGATGCGCTGCTGAGGGAGCGGGCGACGGCGGTCGGGCCGCTATGGTCCATTCCCGTTGCGGCAGCGGTTTTCGTTGTGCTGGCTCACTCTTGTGCGCGGCTTGCCCCTTTGAAGCGGTGGCTGTATGCCGCGTCCGCCGGTCTCGTGGCGGGAGCGGTCGTCTCGGCGTGGTGGGCTGTGGGTGTGCTTAGCGCCTCGAAGGCGCTCGACGGTCGAGCGGCAAGCGGCCTCGAGTTTTTCGTGCAGGGTGATCCATCCATAAACGACGACGTGTATTCCTATACCTGCGAGGCACGCGCGGACGGTAAGAACTTGGCAACGGTTCGCCTATCGTGTGATCGTGAGCTCAAGGTCGGGGCGCACGTGCGTGTTATCGGTCGCGTTTCGCGTTTTGAGAACGAGGCATATGGACGATCGCGCGTGCTCCGAGGCGAGGTGCGTAAGGTTAAAGCCGTTCGGATTGTGTCGGTCGATGAGGGTTCTCCGGGGCCGCTGCTTCGGCTGCGAAATGGGCTGCTTGCGTCCATCGCGCCTGCGACCGACCCGGCGCGTGCGCTCATAGCCGGTGTCGTCTGCGGTCGTTCGGCCGAGCTGCGCGCCCAGCCGGCGGGCGACTGGTTTTCTGTGACGGGAACGGCACATCTTATCGCCGTCTCGGGCAGCCATTTGGCTATCGTGGGGTTTGTAATCGAGGGCGTATTGCAAAAGACTCGGTGCTCACGTGGTCTTCAGCGGGCGATATTGGCGATAACGCTTGTGGGCTACGCTGCATTTACGGGCGCGTCTCCCTCGGCCGCGCGCGCGTGCTGCATGGTGTTCGTGACGCTTGTCGTAAACGACGCGGGGCGTCGTCGGCACGGCCTTTCGGCACTCTTCGTAACCATGTCCATCTTTGTGCTACTGCGGCCGACGGTGCTGTTCGAGATGGGCTTTCAGCTATCATGTGCCAGCGTCTTAGCCATTCTGTGCTTTTGCCCCTATGCGACCTATGCTTTGGGTGAGCTGGGTGTGCCATCGGGCGTTACCAGCGTGTTTTCCGTCACGCTGTGCTCGCAACTGGCGACACTTCCCATTACCATTCCTGCCTTCGGTACATTCTCGCTCATTGCTCCGTTGTCAAATGCGGTCATCGGTCCGGTGGTGAGCGTTCTGCTCGCTGTGTCGATCGTGCTGGTTCCCTTTTCGCTCGTGGGACCGTTGCGGACTTGGGCGCTCGTTGTGCCCATGATTGCCGCCCGTTGCGCGCTGTTCTTCGAGCAGCTGTTTGCCGCCGTGCCGGGTGCATACGTGAGCGTGCCGCCCGATAGCATGTGGATTTACCTATTGCCGTGTTTTCTGGCGGTTCTGCTGGTCTGGTGGCCGCGTCCCCGTGCACGTCCTATGGCGGCGGGGCTTGCATGCCTGATGCTCTTGGCTGCGATTCCGTACGTCTATTGGGATCGATTCGCTCCGCCTTCGGTGACGGTGCTCGATGTGGGCCAGGCCGATGCGATTCTTATCCGCCAAGGCGGCGCAGTAGCTCTCGTCGACTGCGGGCTCGACGAGCGCGTGGTGGCGGCGTTGGTTCGCAATAACGTGCACCATATCGATGCCGTCTTTGTGACGCATTGGGATGAGGACCACTGGGGTGGTTTGCCTGCCGTGCTCGAACAGTTTTCGGTCGGAACGATTGCCGTGGCGGCGGATGCGCTGGAGGATGCTCCTGCCGAGGTATTGAACCGACCTGGCGTGGAGTATCGGCAGGTGCGCCGTGGGGATACGGTCGACATCGGCTCATTTTGCGCCCGCGTGATGTGGCCATTCGAGTCCGTGGATGGCGAGGGAAATGAGGACTCGCTTGTCCTGCTGCTCTCTTATGTTCAGGAAGGTAAGGGCCTGCGAATACTTCTCACCGGTGATGCCGAGCTCGACCAAGAACGGGAATTCGTGCAGGAGGTGGGGGATATCGATGTACTTAAACTTGGGCATCACGGCTCCAAGGCTTCAGTCGATGGTGAGGTGCTGGACGTCCTGAAGCCCGAGCTTTCCCTCGCAAGCGCCGGTGAGGGGAATCGATACGGCCATCCGTCCGATGCCTGCATCGATGCCGTTAAGGAAGCGGGTGGTGTGTTCGCGTGTACCATCGAACACGGCGACATTACCGTCGCACCGACTGCGAATGGCTTTGTGATGCGATGCCAGCGACCGTGACGACGTCGTTGGCGTGTGGTGGGCCCCTGGGCTAGAATGGCACGGAACGAATGCGAAGGCCTGCGGGAGGGGAGCGCAATGTCCGAAACCGGTTTGCTGCCGGCATATCTGATCGTCGGTACCGACGGAGTTAAGCGCGATCACGCCGTCTCGCGTATGAAAGCGCGTCTGGAAAAGTCGGGTATGGTCGAGTTCAACCTCGACGAGCGAGACATGACCAAGGACCCCGATATCGAGTCCATTATCGGATCGCTTAACACCTTTCCGATGGGCAGCGAGTTTCGTCTGGTAATCCTCGATGGCTGCTCAAAGCTCGCCAAGGCGGTCTCGGAGCCGCTCGTTGGGTATCTGGCGAGTCCCAGCCCCACTACGGTCTGCCTCATCATCGCCGACTCACTTGCCAAGAATACGCGCCTGTATAAGGCAATCGCCAAGATCGACAAGAAGGCTATCGTCGATTGCTCGGGTACCAAGCGCTGGGAACTGCCGCGCCGTGTTCAGCAGATGGCGACGCAGCGCGGTAAGTCGATTTCGACGGCGGCCGCCGAGGAGCTCGTCTCGCGTTCGGGCGAAAACACGCGCATGCTCGATAACGACTTGGCTAAGCTTGCCCAGATGGTCGAGTCGCCTCAGATTGAACTTGCCGATGTTGAGCGCTGGATTGTCCGTACGGCCGAGGTTCAACCCTGGGACTTCCTCAACGCCATCTCGGCTCGCGATATGCGGCGATCGCTCGAGCTCTTCAATCTACTGCCCGCCAAGAGCTACGTGTGGACTTACACATTGCTGTGCGGCCGCATCCGCGAGCTTATCGTTGCCAAGGCGCTCGATGCGCGCGGACAGGGTCGCGAGCTGGCCGCAACACTTAAGCTCCAGTCCTGGCAGGTCAAGAATCACCTGACCTGGGCACGTCGCTTTTCGATGGCAGAGCTCGTTGCCGCGCTCGAGGGCGCGGTCGATGTGGAGCTCGCGCTGAAGGGTTCGGCCGATTCTCAGACCGCGCTTTTGCTCTGGATTACGAACATCTTGAGAAAATCGTGATGATACCTGCCTATTTGGCAAATTCGTTCTATCCCTTTGAGGGGGAGCGTGCTATAGTAGGCGCTTGCATGACCTCACCGTGTCTCAGAGGTGTCATACATTTTTTGCAAGGAACTCGAAAGGAACTCCAGAAGTGGCAAACATCAAGTCTCAGAAGAAGCGTATCCGCACCAATGAGGCAGCTCGCATGCGTAACAAGGCTGTCAAGTCCGAGCTCAAGACGCTGACCAAGCACGTCCAGTCCGCCGTCGCCGAGGGCGACGCCGAGAAGGCCCAGGCTGCCCTCAAGACCGTCACCAAGCGTCTCGACATGGCTGCCGCCAAGCATGTTATCCACAAGAACCAGGCTTCCAACCGCAAGTCCGGTCTTGCTAAGCTCGTGAACAGCATCAACGCCTAAGTTGTAAATTTCACACCACACAGATTACGCGCATAAATGGAGCCTGTTTTATGGAGCAGGCTCCATTTTTTTGTATCGCTCGGGTAAGATAGTCCGCATGAATACTTCAATTGACATTTCCCACATCCGCAACTTCTCAATTGTTGCGCACATCGACCATGGCAAGTCCACGATCAGTGACCGCATCCTCGAGCTCACCCATACCGTTGACGAGCGCGACATGGAGTCGCAGCTGCTCGACACTATGGATATCGAGCGCGAGCGCGGCATCACGATCAAGTCCAATGCCGTTCGCGTGTCCTATGACGCCGATGATGGCGAGACGTATCAGTTCAACCTGATCGATACGCCGGGCCACGTTGACTTTACCTACGAGGTCTCGCGTTCGCTGGCCGCCTGCGAGGGCGCGGTGCTCGTCGTCGATGCCACCCAGGGTGTCGAGGCCCAGACCGTCTCCAATGCGACGCTCGCCATGAACGCCAATTTGGACATTGTGCCGGCCATCAACAAGATCGACCTGCCCTCGGCCCATCCCGATGAGGTCAAGATCGAGATCGAGGATGACTTGGCGATCCCTGCCGATGATGCCGTGTGTGTCTCGGGCAAGACCGGCGAGGGCATCCACGATCTGCTGGAGTCCATTGTCTTTTTGATCTCTCCGCCCAAGGGCGATGCGAACGCGCCGCTCAAGGCACTCATCCTGGATTCGTATTTCGACGAGTATCGCGGCGTCGTCGCCACGGTGCGCATCTTTGACGGTTCCATCAAAAAGGGCGATACCCTGCGCCTGATGCAGGCAAAGGGCGACTTTTTGGTCGATGGCGTGGGCGTCAAGCGTCCCGCCGAGACTCCGGTCGATGCGCTGACGGTCGGCGAGGTTGGCTATGTGGTCACGGGTCTGAAGGACCCCGAGGCTGTGCGCGTGGGCGATACCCTTACGTGGGCTTCCAACCCCTGTCCCGAGCCTCTGCCGGGCTACCGCGAGGCTAAGCCCATGGTCTATACGGGCCTGTTCCCGATCGATAACAAGGACTATGAGAACCTGCGTGACGCGCTCGATAAGCTGCACGTCAACGACCCGTCGTTGGTGTGGGAGCCCGAGACCTCGGTGGCGCTCGGCTTTGGCTTCCGTGTGGGCTTCCTGGGCCTGCTGCACATGGAAGTCGTCAAGGAACGCCTGGAGCGCGAGTTCAATCTGGACCTCATTGCCACGAGCCCCTCGGTTGACTATCACGTCTACAAGACTGACGGAGAGATGATTGATGTCCGTAGCCCGCAGGATCTTCCCGAGGCCACGCGCATCGAGCGTATCGAGGAACCCTACCTCAAGGCTAAGATCATCTGCCCGCCCGAGTATACGGGTGCCGTCATGCAGCTCGCTATCGAGCACCGTGGCATTACAACCGACATGATCCATCTCACGAGCAAATCGGTCGAGATGCGCTTTGACATGCCGCTCGCCGAGCTCATCCTGGACTTCTTTGACCAGCTCAAGAGTCGTACCAAGGGCTATGCCTCGCTCGACTACGAGTTCAACGAGTACCGTCCCTCCGAGCTCGTTAAGCTCGATATCTTGCTTTCGGGCGATGAGGTGGACGCGCTGTCGTTTATCGTCCACAAGGACAAGGCCTATGGCCTGGCCCGTGGCCTGTGCGACAAGCTTAAGGAGATCATCCCGCGTCAGCTGTTCGAGGTGCCCATCCAGGGTGCTATCGGCAATAAGATCATTGCCCGCTCCACCGTCAAGGCGCGTCGCAAGGACGTGCTTGCTAAGTGCTACGGCGGCGATATCTCGCGTAAGCGCAAGCTGCTCGAGAAGCAGAAAGAGGGCAAGAAGCGCATGAAGGCCATCGGATCGGTCGAGGT
>CAJJPN010000064.1:0-10810 GCA_905193635.1 Coriobacteriaceae bacterium | reverse complement strand
CCGAGCTTGATGAGGTGCTGCATCAGATCGCCGTCGTAGTTAGCGGTCTTGTGCTGCATGATAGCGGCCATGCGCTCCAGACCCATGCCCGTATCGAGGTTGCGGTGCGGCAGCTCCGGCATGGAGCCGTCCTCCTGGCGGTCGTACTGGGTAAACACGAGGTTCCAGAACTCAAGGAAGCGGTCGCAGTCGCAGCCAGGCTTGCAGTCGGGGCTGCCGCAACCGACCTCCTCGCCCATGTCAAAGTAGATCTCGGAGCACGGACCGCAGGGGCCGGTGGGGCCAGCGGCCCAGAAGTTGTCGTCCTCGCCCAGGCGGGAGATGTGATCCTCGGCAACGCCCAGAGAGCGCCACACGTCGTGGGTCTCGTCGTCTTCGGTAAAGACGGTGAAGTACAGGCGGTCGAGCGGCAGCTTGAACTCCTTGGTGATGAGCTCAAAGGCCCAAGCGCAGGCCTGCTGCTTGGAGACGCCGCCAAAGGAGAAGTCGCCGAGCATCTCAAAGAAGGACAGGTGACGGCCGTCCTCACCGATGCAGTCGATGTCGTTGGTGCGGACACACTTCTGGCAGGAGATCGCGCCGATCTCTTTCATGGTCTTCTTGCCCTGGTAGTACTCCTTAAACTGATTCATGCCGGCGTTGGCAAGCAACAGCGAAGGATCGTCGGGGACGAGGGACGAAGAAGGATAGAGCTTAAGACCGCGCTCCTCAAAGAAGTTGAGGAACTTAGAGCGAATCTCGGCCGTAGTCATTGACGGGTAGTCAGCACTCATAGAGGGAATCTCCTCGGTTTCACATCGAAACAGTTCAAACGTAACGATATTACCATCCCACCGCGCCTGTGCAAAAAAGAGGGCCGCCAAACAGCGACCCTCCAGCGAAAGTGCACGTTATTTAGTACTGTGCGATCCTTTGAAAAAGGGCTGCTGTAGAATTACATATAAGAGTCACCCGGAAGGAGCGATCAATGAAAAGCAAACGATTTTTCCTCAATGCACTTCTGTTAGCGGCACTTTTAACGCTTTTGGCTTTCACCTGCTGGTACGCAAACCAATCAGCATTTGGCTACGTGTTGTATGCAGTAATGTCCGGCGATAAGGCTTATTACACTCTACGCGCAATTGACATTCTCTTTTTCTATGTTGCCGGCCCCTTATCAATCGCTTTGCTCGCGTTTCTTGTCATTTTCAACTTCAAGAAACGTTAATAGGACCTATTTAGAATCCGAGTCGTCCATGGAGCCGTCGATGCCGGTTTTGGTATCGTCGTCAGTGTTGGAGTCATCGTCCTTGGCAAAGGGGTTCTTGAAGAAGCCCGTGGCATCGGGCTGCAGACCAGAGAGCTTAATCCAGGGATTATCGAGTTCGGGCTTGGGCATGGCCTTGGCCTCGGGCGCGGTCTCGTTGCCGATGAGCTCGGACTCATAGATGAACGTATCGTCTCCAAGCGCGTCGTAGGCGGCGACCGGATTGCCCTCGGTATCGCGATACGGCGTGCCCTTAAACACGGCGCCATCGTATGCCACGAGCTGACGCCCGGTCTCGTTCTCAAAGTAGTAGACGAAGATGCCCTTGAGGGCCGCGCACAGCGGAATGGCGATAACCATGCCGATGGGACCCATGAGTGCCGAACCGATAACGAGAGCCGTCAGGCTCATAACGGGATGCACCTGCACCGAGCTCTGCATGACCTTAGGCGAAATGACATTATCGGTGACGTTTTGAGCCACCATGGTCACGACAAGCGTCCATAACGCCAGCATAGGGCTGAACATAAAACCGAGCACCGTGGCGATCGCCGCACTCACCCAGGGACCGACAACCGGAACCAAATGCATGATGCCGGTAAAGATGGCCATGAGCGCTGCGTATGGATGGCCAATGAGCGTAAAGCCGATAAAAGCCAAAAAGCCACCGCAGATGGACGTCACGACCATGCCGCGCATATAGCCGCCGACCGAGCGTGAAAGGATGGCAACCATAAAGCGGTACGAGGTCTCTTTTTCCTGTCCGATGATGGTGCAGACCTCGTGGTGCATGCGGGGATAATCGCAGGCAAGCCAGTAGGCAAGCACCAGACCCAGGAAGATGACGAACAGCTGCGAGGCCGTGTTGGTAATGAGCGGAAACACGCCGCGGCCGAGCTCCGCAGCGATTTGCGAGACGTACTTGGACGCTACGGTAACCAGCGAAGAAAGATTGTCGTCCAGATACTCCTTGAGCGGCGTGTTGTTGAGCGTCTTAGCGTGCGAGAGCATCTCGTTGAGATCGCCACCCGCAACACGAAGCTGCTCGGGCAGGCGGCTCAGGACTTCCATGATTTGACCGAGCAAAATAGGCGAGAGGATGCAGACGACGCCGACGAGCACGGCAACAACCACAATGAGCGCGATAAGCGAACCGATGCCGCGATTCACGCCGTGATGCTCGAGCCAGTTGGTGATCGGCGACATGACAAAAGCGATGATGGAACCGACTGCCAAAAACTCGATGACCGGTGCCAGGATGCCCATAAGGTTAAAGATGACGGCAGCGATGACAATGCAGCCGACGACGCCCCAAATGCGCAGCGTCAGAATACGGGTATCGCGAAGCGTGCGGTCGATTTGTTGGGGGTGCTCACTCATGAACGAACCATCAGTCCGTCGGGGTCGATCTTATCTTGAATCTTCTTAAGCGTGCGGCGCAGCAGACGCGAAACCTGCACCTGCGAGATGCCCAGCTTCTTGGCAATCTCGATCTGGGTCATGCCCTTCACAAAACGCAGCTCGATAACCTCGCGCTCGCGCGGCGAGAAATCGCGGATGGCTTCCTCGATTACCAGACGGTCATCGGTAAAGTCGAGCTCGTTGTCGTCGTCGGCGTAGCGGTCGAGAATCGAGGGCGCATCGTCGGAATCGGACGCACCAGGAGCCTCAATGGGCACCGAGGTATAGGCCGAAGACGATTCCATAGCCTCCAGGACCTCGTCGACGGTCACGTCCAGGTACTCAGCGATTTCTTCGACCTTGGGCGAGCGCTGCAACTCGTTGGTAAGCTTGTCGGTAGCCTGGTTAACCTTGGCAGAAAGCTCCTGCAGGCGACGAGGCACGCGCACGCTCCAGCCCTTGTCACGGAAGTGACGCTTGATCTCGCCCAAGATGGTGGGCGTGGCAAACGTGGTGAACTCGAGTCCGCGCTCAGGGTCAAAGCGGTCGATTGCCTTGAGCAGGCCCAAATAGCCAACCTGCATCAGGTCGTCGAGCGGCTCGCCGCGATTCTTAAATTTGTTGGCAAGAAACCTTACCAGGTTCATATGGGACATGACGAGCTGCTCGCGGGCTTCCGGATCACCGGTCTCCTTATAACGACGAAATAGCTCGCGGGTTTTCTCCTTGTCCCAAGCGGCCTTGCCGCTCCGGGAACGTTCGGTCATATTAGATATCCGCCTTGAGGTCGAGGGAAAGCGTTAAGGGCGCCGCAGTCTTTTCGTAGGAATCGCACACGCTCGCGAGGATGAGCTCGGCATACACCGCAGCCTGGTCGTTTTCATCAACCGTAGCCTGGTCTCCAAAGGTAATAGTCATGCCAACGTGAGTCTCATCGACATCGAATTTGATGGTGATGTCGTCGCAGTCGACCGCGGTGCACCCAAAGATGAAAGCCTCCTCGGCAGCCATGCGGATGTCCTCGATGCGATCGACAGACATGGAGCACAGGGCACCAACGTTGGCTGCCGTCATGCGCACAAGGCGAGCGAGACGCGGGTCGCCGGCAACGGTCAGCGTGATGGGGCAGGCTGCTTCGCTACTCATCGCAGGACTCCTCGGAGGTCTCGGCAGGCGTATAGGTGTAATACTGAGCCGGCTTGGCTGCGGGCTTCTGAGCCGCATCCGCACCATCGGCGACCTCGTCCTCGGCCTCACCGATCAGAACGCGCTCGGTAGGCTGCTCGGCCTCGGCGGCGGCAGCGGCTAGCTTACGATCGGCGTCGGCTGCAGGAGCCTTCACCTTATTGAAGAGCTTCTGCACGGCGCCGGCCGCAGAATCTGTCACGCTCGATACGGCATTGCTGGCCTCGGCCATACTGCCCGTGACCTCGGAGATGTCGCGAACTACCGCCTCAACCTCAACGAGGTTGGACGTCAGGGCGTCAATGGCAGTCTTGCTCGACTTGAGGAGCGGCTCCATCTGGGCAAGTGCCGGCGTAAGCTCGTCAACGGCGCCATCAAGCTTTGCCACCACGGGCTGCGCCTCGGCAATCGTATTATTGAGGTCGGTTACCGTCTTGTCGAGCGAGTCGACAACGGTGCGGGTTTTGCGCAGGGTGAGCGCAAGCTCAACGATAGCCCACACGCCGGCAACGGCGAGCAGCAGCAAGGCGATTTGAATGGGACTCATACAAGCCTCCCAAAGGAATCGAAATACAAACGCTTTCCATGGTACCCCAAAGGGGGCCGAACATGCCAAGAGCAGCAACGTGGGACAAAATTATCAGCAGCTACTTCGGTGCATTACCGCTGCGGTCGCGTTCGCTTTGCTCTACGCGCCATTCTTCCCAACCGCGGCCGGCAGGCTGCCAAAATGCACCGCGTTCTAAGCCTTCGGGCAAATAGCGCTGGTCGACCCAGCCTTCGGGATAATCGTGCGGATACTTATACACACCGTATTCATCGCTGCCCGGGCGATGGCGATCGCGTAGATAACTCGGCACCTCGCGAAGCCCACTAGAATGAATATCGGCCAGCGCCGCATCGATTGAAGCCTCACACGCGTTGGATTTAGGCGCCAAGCACACATAGAGTGCAGCCTGAGCCAGGTTAATGCGGCACTCGGGATAGCCAATGACCTCGGCAGACTTAAACGCGGCATGCGCCACCAAAAGCGCCTGCGGATCGGCGTTGCCAACATCCTCAGAAGCCTGAATCATAATACGGCGTGCAATAAACTTAGGATCCTCCCCTGCATCGATCATGCGCGCGAGCCAATAAATGGTGGCATCGGGGTCGCTGCCGCGCATGGACTTAATGAACGCACTGATAATGTCGTAGTGCATGTCACCGTTTTTGTCATACGAAAACCCACGGCGCGGATTGGCGATCTTCACATCGTCGACCGTGATGGGATAGCGCTCCCCCGCCGCCGGAGCCGGCGTCCCCTCGGTATCGGGACGCGTGACGGCAATCTCGCTCGCCAACTCAAGCGTCGTCAGGGCCGAGCGTGCATCACCCGCTGCCAGCGTGCAAATGGTCTTGACCGTATCATCATCGGCCGAGAATTTGCCGTTCAGGCCCTGAGGTGCCTCGAGCGCACGCTCGATAAGCATGGCGATATCCTCGTCCTTTAAATGCTCAAGCTCCACGACTCGACCACGTGAGAGCAGCGCCGAGTTGACCTCGAAGTACGGATTCTCCGTCGTAGCGCCAATCATAATGACGGTACGGTTCTCAACTGCATGCAGCAGGGCATCCTGCTGCGACTTAGAGAAGCGGTGAATCTCATCGATGAATAGAATGGTGCGGCGGTCGTACGTATTCAGGCGCGTCTTGGCCTCGTCAATCACGCGACGCAAGTCCTTCACGGTGCCCGTCACGGCGCTGACCTCGACAAACTCGCTCTTGGTATGGTTGGCGATAATGTGGGCCAGCGTCGTCTTACCCGTACCGGCCGGCCCGTACAGAATCACGCTCGAAAGCACATCGTGCTCGATCGCGGCACGCAACCATGAACCCTTACCGACGGCCTTTTGCTGGCCCACATACTCGTCGAGCGAATTAGGGCGCATGCGCACCGCAAGCGGCGCATTTTTAAAGGAGCGCTCGCGCGTCGAAGCAGAAAAAAGGTCGTCCATAGCCATCCCGTGCATCAATCAAAAACGTTTTCCACAAACAGTATACCGAATAAATACGAACTACCGTTCGTTAATATAGGTACGATGCGGAAACTTTAGACCCGGGAACAGCTTGCTCGTCAGCTCGCAGAAATAACCGTCCGTCATGCTCGCGATGTAATCCACCACGGCTTGATCCTTGTCGTCCTGCCAGGCATAGGTACGATCGTAGTAGGAAAGCTGCTGCTCAATGCGCGAAATATGGTGCTTAAAGATATAAGAGGACTCGTCGCCACTGTTTAGATCCCGCAGGCAACGGTCGTAGAGCTTTTCGAACGCCTCGCGCAACTCCTCCTCGGAATCGCCTTCGATACCGCCCTTGCTATAGATCTTCTCGTAGTTCTCGCGCTTGGCTCGGCGAATTTCCTCAAACAGGTCCTCGCTCATCTCGATGCGCGGCTTACCATAGCTATGCTCAACGATATCGATGGAAGCGTGCGTGAGGATCCAGCTGTTATAGGCGCCGCCCCGACCATCGTCAAAAGAGTCGGGCGAAAGCAGACCCGCCGCGATCGCATCCTGACGGTCACGACCGACGTAGGCAAGAATATCCGAGATGCGAACGACGCAGCCCTCGAGCGTCATGGGACGCAGATGCTCAATCGCGCTATAGCCCGTGGCGATGCAGTACTCGACCGCCCGATCGAACTGGTCAAAGGAGCCCATATCCGACAATTCAAACACGCGCTGCTCGTACTCGCCGTTATGGCATAGCACGCCGTCGAGCGTCTGGAGTGACACGTTACGGCCGTACAGCGCGTCGAGCACGCGGACCGACTGCACGTTATGGAAAAAATAACGCCCCGTACGCTCGTGGTAGATATCGTTGAGGAATCGCTCACCGGCATGGCCGAAAGGCGTGTGTCCCAAGTCGTGGCCCAGGCCAATCGCCTCGATCAGGTCGCAGTTGAGGCCCAGGGCACGGCCGATATCGCGGGCAATGCGCGAGACGAGCTGCACATGAAGGCCGCGCCGCGACAGATCGTCATTGCTGCGAAAACTGAAGACCTGTGTTTTGCCGGCATAGCGAGTGTACGCCGGAAGATGAAGAATCTTTTCGGTATCGCGCATAAACGCCGGACGCATAAGCGTGCCTTTGTCGGAGGCGCGATCAATACGACGTATGACCTGATCGTATCGTTGCAACGATACGGGTTAACATAGCCCGAAGCACGATCGGTGGCAATGCGCTCGAAAAGTTCGGGCGACAACGCCGCGGGAATGCGGTCCATGCGCGCCTTAATGACGGCCGTTTCTTGATTAGTTGCCATGGCATGCTCCTTAAAAAGGATGCGCAATCGGTTACAATGTGCAGCCCACGACCTCGATTATGGCAAATATCGGCACAAAAAACGGGAGCAATGGCAGGGAGCGCGATTTTGTGAAGAGGCAGGAGAGGGCCAGGACCAGGAGCGCGACGGCAAATGCCACGATGCCCCCCAGAGGGTCGAGCGTGCAAAGCGCGAAGAGCGCCTTGGCATCCCCCATGCCGATGCCGGAGGCTTGGCGAACACGACGCCAGAGCGACTCAGTGAGCACGAGAGCAAGATACACGATGACAGCAAGACCTGCGTGGTCAAGCGCTGTGTTCAAACCGAGATCGAACCAAACACCCGCTAACGCCGCCACCGCACACGCGCCGGCAAGCGAATTCGGGAACCGCCGATCACGAGCATCGATAACGGCGCCAGCAATAGCAAACAACCAAAACGGGATATAGACCATCGAACGCCTCCTCGAGTTACATCGCATAAACAAAAACCACCACAAAGGTGCCCTTTGTGGTGGTTTTGGTGGTGATTATTTGGCGCCTTGCATGACCTCGTCAAGGGTGACGTTGACGGCGTGCTGCGTCGGAACCCAGTCGACCTTCAGGAACAGCGCAGCCACCGTGATGGGGATATAGCTGAACATAAAGATCGGGAAGGTAAACAGGTTAGTCACCAGGCGCCACTTTTGCGCGCAGTGAATATGCTTGTACTCAAAGATAGTCGTGAGCAGCGCCAGGATGAAGAAAGTCTGATACATCATGGCGAAGGTCATAATGAGCGAAGCGGCGCACGCCTGCATCTCGACTTCGGTTGCCAAGAAACCATGCGAAAGGCCACCCACAATCAAGAACGTCGCATTAGCGAGCATCGAGATCAAGGACAGCAGCATACCCGGGGCGATGGTCATAAACATGTCGTAGGCGGCAAAGCGATGATAGCGGAAGGTCGATTTGACCAGGTGCTTACCGTAGGTAAAGAACACCTGGTAGAAGCCCTTGGTCCAGCGCATGCGCTGTTTCCAGGACGCCTTAAACGTCACGGGCTGTTCGTCAAAGAACTCCGCCGGCGCATAACCGATGCGAATGCCGTGAATGGCACAGAACGTAGTGAACTGGATGTCCTCGGTCAGCGTATGGAACTGCCAGCCGTGCATGCCCTCAATTACGCTGGCGGAGATGAGGTAGCCCGAACCAGAGACGGCACAAGACGTCTTGCAGATGTTGCGCGCGTTGTTGAGGAAGCGGGCCTCACGCAGATACCAGGTGGCGTTGGCAGACGAAATCCACGAGCTGCCGAAGTTCTTGGAGTTACGATAGCTCGTAACCACATGGAAGCCCTGGTCAAAGGCATCATTCATCTTGGAGACGTAATCGCGGGAGATAACGTTGTCGGCATCGAAGATAAAGTAGCCCTCAAACGTGTCGGGATACTCGTTGAGAATGCGATCGAAACCAAAGTCCATGACCCAGCTCTTACCCTTGCGGGCCAGGTCGTTGCGCTCATAAACGATGGCGCCCGCCTCGCGCGCGAGCTGCGCCGTATTATCGGTGCAGGCATCGGCGACCACGAAGACCTCGATAAGCTCGGACGGATAATCCTGGTCCTTGATGGAGCGAACGAGGTTGGCGATCACGGCCTCCTCGTTATGCGCCGCGATAAAGAAGGCATAGCGGTGGAGTTTTTTGGCCTTGGGAGGCGCGACCTCGCCACGAAGAGCGCCAATGACAAAGAAGACCACCTGGTACAGAAAGCAGACCGTGAGTAGCGTAACCACAATCTGGTTAAAGATCACGATGGGCGTGTTAGTTTGTAAAAAGGCGAGCATGCAGGCTCCCGAGAACGCGTTACGTAAACAACCGTATATCTTACCGTAGGCTAACCGAGTTCAAGAAACCACCTAATACTGGTTAGGCTTCGAGCAGACCGAGCTGCGGAACGATTTCGTCGCCGGCGGCAGTGCGGCCGAGCGAGCGCGGGGCTAAGTCATCCAGAACGGCGGCGAGATCCCACGGCAGCTCATCGCGGCACTCAATGCGCTCCCCCGTCACGGGATGATCGAACGCCACACGCCAGGAATGGAGGAATTGCCTGGTCAAACCCTGGTCGGCACGCGCATCGCACTTACCGTAGAGCGGATCGCCCACGCAGGCGTGGTTGATATGGCGCATGTGCACGCGAATCTGATGCGTGCGACCCGTAAACAGGTGGCACTCGACGAGCGTATAGCCATCGTCAAAACGCGTGGAATCGAAGCGCTCGAGGACCCTAAAGGTCGTAATGGCCTGGCGCGCGAAAGGATCGTCCGAAACCGCCATCTTGACACGGTCGCGCGCAGAACGGGCAATGCCGGTGTTAATGGTGCCCTCGTCCATGGCAATGTGGCCGTGGACGAGCGTAATGTAGCGGCGGTCGAGCGTGCGCGTGCGGATGAGATTCTGGAGCGCGCGCTGGGTGTCGTCGTCTTTTGCCGCGAGCATAAGGCCCGAGGTGTCACGATCCAGGCGATGCACGATGCCGGGGCGGTCCTCGCCCTGCACGGTGCCCAGATGGTCAATGCCACAGTGATAGACCAAGGCGTTCGCAAGGGTGCCGCTCTCGTGGCCATGGGCGGGATGGCACACCAGACCGCGCTGCTTGGAGAGCACGATGAGGTAGTCGTCCTCGTAGCGGATATCGAGGGGAATGGCCTCGGGAATCACATCGGTGGGATCGTGCGGCTCGGGCAAATCGACCGAAATACGGTCGCCGGAGCGCACGGCATACTTTTTTGACAGGCATGTCTCGCCGTTGACGGCAACGGCACCGCCCTCGATCAGATGCGCGCAGGCAGAGCGCGTAGGGCAGCCGTCATTAGCGCCCAGATAGGCGTCAAGACGCTGACCAGCGGCATCGTCGGCAACAAGGATATGGATGTCGGCCATTAGCGCTCGCTCCTTTCGCGAATCTTGCGGGCACGCTCCCCACGCTGCTGGGCCTTGCGCTTAGCGCGGGCCTCGTCACGGGCGTTGAGTTCGGCGGTCGCGTCGACCTCACGGGCCGCAGGACTCAAGAACATGTAGCCGATGAGGGCAAGCACCACACCGACCGTAATGCCGACATCGGCCACATTGAAGACGGGGAAGTCGATGAAGGTGGTGGCAATAAAATCGGTCACAAAGCCAAAAGCCAGACGGTCGATCGCATTGCCAATGGCGCCGCCCACGACCATAGCCATGCCCACAACCTCAAAGCGAGCAAGCTGGGGCGCGCGAAGCAAGTACACCGCGATCGCAACGATAACGACAAACGCCAGCACGGCAAACGCGAGGCCATGTCCCTCGCCCATGCTAAAGGCAGCACCGATGTTACGCACGAAAAGGAAGTCGATCACACCGGGGATAACAGTCACATGCAAAGCGTCGCCCACGGCACGAACCGCAAGCTTGGTCAGCTGGTCAAGAAGCAGCACAACCAGCGCCACCCCACCAGCAACACCCAACCGCCAACGCAAAGGCGGCGTCATATCCCCAGTACGACCCAAATCAATCCCCTACCCTCAAAAACATCGAATTACGTTTAACGCAAATCAATATCTTATATTGACCAGCAACGAAATAGCCGATGATTCGCTACCAACAGCGAAAACCCGCCAGAGCGAGCAAGGTGCCTTGAAACAAGGCGGCATTGACCTT
>CAJJPN010000063.1:0-10831 GCA_905193635.1 Coriobacteriaceae bacterium | reverse complement strand
TGCCCAGATAAAACCTGCCAAAATAAACCTGTCCCTTTTTGGCAGGTTAGCGGAGCTTGCTGGTCTCGAAGTACTCGGGGAACTGGTCCAGAACCTCGGTTTGGTTGCGGAACATCATGTGCAGGTGCTTGCTGACCAAAAAGCTCGCTTCGATGGGGTCGCGACCGGCGATAGCGCGGCGAATCTGCTTGTGCTCGTTCACGATGTCCTGATTGTCGAGAACCTGCGTGGCGGCGCGCAGCCAGCGGAAGCGCTCCAGGTCGGCATTGGTCTCTTCGAGCCACGACCACACGGTGCTGCGACATGCGATGCTAAAAATCATGTGATGCATGAGGTTGTCGCTCAAAAAGAAGCCGATGCGATCCTCTTCGGCCATGGCCTTTTCCTGCAGCACGATGGCGCGGTCGAGCTGCTCGATGCCGGCCGACGTGGCGCGCGCACAGCACTCCACAATCACCTGCTTTTCCAGATGCTCGCGGATGTAACAGGCACTCTCGGCAAGGGTGAGGTTGATGGGTGAGACGTAGGTGCCGCTCTGGGGCACGGTGCGCACCAGGCCTTCCTGCGCCAAGCGAACCAAAGCCTCGCGCACGGGCGTGCGCCCCATATCCAGGTCGTCGCAAAGTTGCTTGACGCCCAGCTTTTCGCCCGGCTTGTAGTCCAGGTAGACGATTTTGCGTCGAATGGTGTGGTAGGACTGGTCCTGTAGGCTCGTTTCCTGCTCGCCGACGTGCATCGATTCTTCCATAGCGCCTCGCAACTGTTCTATCAAACTCATATGTCAGTTGTTAATTATGCCGCGAATCAGCTCTCCGCGGTGGGTAATTCGGCTGTTGCCCAAGAACTATTGCGGCATCTTAGTCTGTGTTTGCGCAAGGCTGCGCTCAATGTTGCCGTATCATAAGCCGTCGCAAACGTGAAAGAGAAAGAAGGAATCCCATATGCAACTGGCAAATATCGTACGCGAGCGCTGGAAAGGCGTTTTGTTCTGCCTGATCATCGCCATTCCCGCGACGTTGCTCGGCAAACAAATTGAGGTGGTCGGCGGTCCGGTATTCGCCATCCTCTTCGGCATGGTTCTGGCGCTCGTCTTTCCCAAGAATCGCCGCGAACAGCTCGCCGCCGGTGTCACCTATACATCTAAAAAAGTCTTGCAGTACGCGGTTATCCTGCTTGGCTTTGGCATGAACCTCTCGCAGATCCTGTCCAAGGGCGCCCAGTCGCTGCCGATTATCGTGGCGACAATCTCGACTTCGCTTGTCATTGCCTTTGTACTCTGCCGCGTTATGAACGTGCCGGGCAAGATCGCGACGCTTGTAGGTGTGGGTTCGTCGATTTGCGGCGGTTCTGCCATCGCCGCGACCGCACCCGTCATCGATGCCGACGATCGCGAGATTGCCCAGGCTATTTCGGTCATCTTCCTGTTTAACGTTATCGCGGCGCTCGTGTTTCCGACGCTCGGTGGTATGCTCGGGCTGACCAACGAGGGCTTTGGCCTGTTTGCCGGCACCGCCATCAACGACACCTCGTCCGTAACGGCTGCGGCGAGTGCTTGGGACAGTATGCATCCCGGTGCCAATGTGCTCGAGAGCGCCACGGTGGTCAAGCTCACCAGGACGCTGGCCATTATTCCCATCACGTTGGTCCTCGCATGCTGGCAGATGCATCTGGCGCGTAAGGCCGGCGGCGACGCCAAAAGCACGTTCTCGCTTAAACGCGCGTTTCCCATGTTTGTGCTGTTCTTTGTGCTGGCGAGCGTAATCACCACGGTGCTTCAGCTTCCCGCGTCCATTACGGCGCCCATCAAGGAGCTTTCGAAGTTCTTTATCGTGATGGCCATGGCGGCTATTGGCTTTAATACCGATATCGTTGAGCTGGTCAAAAAGGGCGGCAAGCCCATCGCGCTGGGCTTTTGCTGTTGGATTGGCATTGCGTGCATGAGCTTGGGAATGCAGCACGTGCTGGGAATCTGGTAGAGAAGTAGCCAGTTTGCGTGTTGGCTGCTGGTGAGCGCATGCCTGCGGTGGAGCGATAGGAGCTCTTGCGGGTATGGCTTGTCCGCAGGTTTATAAGTCCCGAAGAGCTCTTATCGCCCCGCCAGGATGGCGATGCGGGGCAACACCTATACTCGCAGGACGGCGCTTTCTGCCCTATAGTGTTTGGTGAGCAATATCGTTCAATTTTGAAACACTCGGTCGTGCGACCGTCGGCGGTTGCACGTCGCCGCGGACAGGGGCAAATCATGGATAGCGATGCCAAGCTAAACATCTTGACCGAGGCCCTGGCTGCTGCCGGGGCCTCGGCATTGGCAATCGATGCGCGTGGGGACGTCGTGATCTCGACCATGAATGACGCGGCGCTTGAGCGGGATGTGGCGACTTTTGTCGCTGAGCGCCTCGACCGTATAGGAGACGGCGCGCGTCTGGTTATGGGGCGTGCGGGTACGCGCCTGAGCCTGACCGTTCGCCCCACCGACAAAGAGGGCGGGGGCCTTTGGGTCGTCGTGGTCCGCGAGGTGCGCGGCGCCGCGGCACATGCGGGCATCGAGTGGCTCAACGCCGACGAAGTTGAGGCCCGCTACGAATCGAGCGCGTACGGCATCGTTGAGGGGGCGGCCTCGGTAGCTGCGCCGGTCGCCGAGAGCTACGCGCGCGGCGTGCCCCTTATGCTCGAGGGCGAGCTGGGAGCGGGTCAGGTCGAGATCGCCAAGCGCCTCTATCTGGACGGTCCTTTTGCCGATCAACCCTTTGTTGCCGTTGCGCTCGATGAGCTTACCGATCGCGGTTGGCGCCACGTGCTCAAAAGCGCCGAATCGCCGTTGTTCCAAACGGGGCTGACACTTTGCATTGAGGGCTGGAACACGGTTGGCCCCCAGCGTCTCCGCGAGCTCGTTTCCACGATGGCCGACACCGCGTTGGCGACGCGCTGCCATGTGGTGCTGACGGCGAATGACATGCCGGGCGGCAGCGAAAGTGATCAAGCTGCCTTTGTGACTGAGCGCTTCGCCTGTGCGGTGAGCGTGGCGCCGGCAATCGCCGAGCAGGGAGCCGCGTCGACGAAGGTTGCGCGCTATTTGGAATATCTCGCTGATGCATTTGGGACGGCAGCGCCCACGTTGTCTGCCGCGGCGGCAAAGACGCTCGATGTTTACCGCTGGCCGCGCAATTATCTGCAGCTCCGCGAGGTCTCGGAACGACTGTATATATTGGTGGGGGCGGGCACGGTGGACCGCGCTGTGGCGGAGGAAGTGCTCGCCCAAGAGGACGTGATTAAGACCGCAACCTTTGGCGCCCCGACACTCGAAAGCGACCTGTATATCCTGCGACCGCTGGCCGATACCGAGCGAGATATCGCGCATCTGGTTGTAGATCATCTCCACGGCAACCGGACCCGTGCGGCGGAGGTGCTGGGCGTAAGCCGAACAACGCTGTGGCGCTTGCTGAAGGACGATGACCGTTGAGCGAGGCGCCCGTGACCGCGCGCGACGCGTGTGCTACAGTCCAAAGCGTTATTGTTTCGATTTGGTTACGGCGTGCGGGGGCGTATGGCTGAGACTACAAAACCGAGCCGCAGAAGGCGGAGTGCCGCGCCGGTTAACCGACGCACAACATCGGTGACGTGGGGCAAACACGCCTCGGGGTTTGACGGCTCGTTCAAGCGCACTAAATACGGCTATCCTTCGACAGGTGCTCGCTTGGCAATGCAGGCAGAGTCCTCGCTGTGGAGCCGCAAACGCGTGGTGGGCTCAAAGCTCAAGCACGACGGCACGCTCGGCTACATCAGCCGCGGGGCGGCTCGCCGCAGTGGGCTCAATCCTGCTGGTTGGCATCGTTATGTGCCGATCGCGGTCGTCGTTGCAGTGATCGTCATCGCACTCGCTGCGCTTGGCTACGCCGGCGGTGGCGCCAACTTGGACGCGGTGTTTAAATCGCCCGAGCTCGCGCATGCAGGCACAGAAGTTGTCGAGGGCGCTCAGACCCAGACGGGCGTCGCGCCCCAGCGCGGCATGGTCGCGGCAGCCTCCACCATCGCCGACGCTCAAAAGGACGAGGGCGAACAGGGCGACGGCGCCGAAACGACCCACACGAACGAAACGACGACAACTCCATCGGCAAGATAAGTTGCGAGCGGGTCCGCCGTTCGTTAGAACGGCGGAACTAATTACCTAACGTACACCACGTTGTCGCGGCGGGGTTTGGGCTCGGGTAGCGTGTCTTCGGCATAGCCCAGAATGCAGTGACCGACGCCGCGCAGACTTCCGTCGGCGGGCAGGCCCCAGCTGGCCAGCAGCTCCAGGCCCTCGGGCGAGTCAAAGACCTCATGCGCGCGGTGAATCCAGCATGAGTCGACACCCAGTGCATAGGCGGCGTTGAGCAGGTTGCCCATGGCGAGCGATCCGTCTTCCAGGTGCGTGGGCACGCTGCGGTCGACCAGTACCACCACAACGGTCTTGGCGCCATAGAAGGGGTCGCTGTTGCTGCCCATGACCTGTGCGTTGAGCTGCGAGAGGCGCTCAACGGTCGTGGGGTCGGTGACGGCGACAAACGTCACCGGCTGGCGCCCCATGCCACTGGGTGCATACTGGCCGGCCTCGATAATGCGTGCGAGCTTTTCGGCCTCGACGGGACGATCACTGTATTTGCGGCAGCTGCGGCGGTGGATGAGTGCTTCGATAGTCTCCATGGTGTCTCCTTGCGGTGGCGTTGCAGATGCCACGTTCATACCCGTCGGGCTCAAACGATAGACGGTCAATTGCCCGGCCAAAAGGGTAGATCCCAATTGGGAAAGTAGGTTTGCATAAAAGTACCTTCAGAATGTGACAAACAAATGGGATGGTTAAACGTTTTATCCCGTCTACCCTGCGGTTTTTTACCACTTGCCTAAATGACGAACGCATAACCTCTGATAAAGGTTTTACTAAAGGAGTACCAACGTTTATCAATGCGCCGTGGTGGCGCCGGGCCAGGAGGTAACATCATGTTCCAGGCTGGAGATGTCGTCGAGACCGACTTCGAAGGATTTCTGAAGCTGCTGCGTTCCAAGACGCGCGCTTTTGTGACGATTGACGATCACGAGTACTACATCACGCACACCGATGGCTATTGGCGTGTTCAGGATTGCGAGGCCCTCAACGACAAGGGCCACTTTACTGACTGCTCCGAGCTGGTCAACACGGTCTGCGAGGTCGTCGAGCTGCCGTGGATTGCCGGCAAGAGCCTGCATGACAGCTTCTCGGGCGCTACGGTCTATGAGGCCGTCGCCGCTTAACGGGCAATAAAACCCGATTTTCACGTGACCGCTGGCGCTGCCCCCGCGCCGGCGGTCTTTTTCTGCCGATAGGCCATAAAAGTGCAAGCATTTGCGGAGAGCCTGTTGACGATAGTCAAAACTCGGACTAATCTAGAGATATAAATTGGTCAAAAATCGGACAATCGAATGGTGGGATAGATGAATAGTGCGGTTACGCTGGTCGATTTCGACCGGTTGCTCAATGGACTCGACCATATTTATTCGGAGTTCTCGCGCGCCTGCGGTCTTTCGGACTGCGCTTACTGGATGCTCGTCGATACCAGCACGGCGGGCGGCAGCGTCGCCGTAAGCCGTCTGACAAGCGAATGGTTCTACAGCAAACAGACCATCAACTCGGCAATTAAAACCTTGAAGGCGCGGGGTTTCGCCACGCTGGAGTTTGCCGAAGGCAGTCGCAAGAACAAGGTTGTGTGCCTGACCAAAGAGGGTAGGCAATTTGCTGAGCGCTATGCGTTGCCGGCACTTAAGGCCGAACAGCGAGCATTTTGCGCGCTTGAGCCGTGTGAGCAACGCGAGATTATGCGCTTGATCGGCAAATTCTCCCAGGTGCTCGATGAGGAGTGCGAGACATTTAAGCAGCAGGTGGCAGCTGCAAGCCAGACGCAGGATCAATGTGAGGGGGAGTCGTGCGACTGTTAATGAGGTTTCTGAAGCCCTATCGAGGGCTTATCGCAGTGACGCTGCTGGTGCTGCTGGTTGATAACGTCGGCACGCTGTTGGTTCCCACGATGCTGGCGAACATGGTCAACACCGGTATCACCACGGGTGATGTCGACTACATTTTGCGCAATGGCCTCTACATGCTTATCGCGACCGGCATGGCCAGCGGCGGCGCGGTGCTGGGCTGCTATCTTTCGGCGCGCTTGGCCGCCAACGTGGCCTGCGATATCCGCAATGCCGTGTACGACAAGTCGCTCGAGCTCGCGGCCAGCGACTTTGAGCGCTTTGGCACCGGATCGATGATCACGCGCTCGCTCAACGACATCAACGTGATTCAGCAGGCGATTCTGCAGACGATTCAGCTGGTGCTGCCCGTGCCGTTTTTGGCTGTGGCGGGCATCATCTTCGCCTGGTTTATCGATCCTGCCATGGGCACGCTTCTGGGCGTCGTGGTTGCGATTGTGCTGGTGGCGGCGGTCTTTACGGTTGCCAACGCGGCTCCGATCTTTATGCGCTTGCAGAGCTTTATCGACCGCATGAACGTGGTGCTGCGCGAAAACATCGTGGGCGTGCGCGTCATCCGTGCGTTTAACAAGGAGCGTCACGAGGAGCGGCGCCTGGACGAGGTGTTCAGCGACTACGCCGCCAACGCCATCAAAGTCAACCACCTGTTTGTGGGCCTCGACAGCTCAAGCTTCTTTTTGATGAACATCGCCGAGGTGGCGGTGCTGTGGGTGGGCGGCAACCGCGTGGGCGCCCATGCCATGCAAATCGGCAGCATCTCGGCCGTACTGGAATACGCGATCCTGATCCTGTTCTTTGTGATGATGGCGCAGATGGTGATTCTGACGCTTCCGCGCGCTGCGGCGTGCCTCAACCGCGCGCAACAGGTGTTGGAGATTGAGCCGAGCATTGTGGACGGCAAGCGCACGCTGGATACGTGCGCGGCGGAGCCTGTTGACAGTGCCGACGCGGTCGCCGTGTTCGACCATATGTCGTTTCGTTTTGACGACGCCGACGAGGACACGCTGTGCGATCTGAACTTTACCTGTCGCCGCGGTCAGACGACCGCGATCGTCGGCTCGACGGGCTCGGGCAAGTCGACGGTGGCCAAGCTCCTGCTGCGTTTCCACGATGCCACCAAGGGCGCCATTCGCCTGGACGGCGTCGACCTGCGCGAGCTTTCGCAAGGCGAGATTCGCGGGCGCATTGCCTATGTGCCGCAAAAGGCATGGCTGTTCTCGGGCACCGTGGCAAGCAACCTGCGCTTTGGCAACGAAGACGCGACTGAGGCCGACATGCTTCACGCGCTCCAGGTTGCTCAGAGCACCTTTGTGCTCGATCAGCCGCAGGGGCTCGATACCCCGGTGGCGCAGGGCGGCACGAACTTTTCGGGCGGCCAGCGCCAGCGTCTGGCCATCGCCCGTGCGCTCATGAAGCATGCCGATCTATATATCTTCGATGACAGTTTTTCGGCCCTGGACTTTAAGACCGATGCCGCCCTGCGCCATGCGTTGCAAGACGAGACGCGTGACGCTGCGGTGCTCATCATCGCGCAGCGCATCTCGACGATCTTGCACGCCGACCAGATTGTGGTACTCAAAGACGGCGAGGTCGTGGGCCTAGGCACGCACGACGAGCTCATGGAAACCTGCGAAGTGTACCGCGCTATCGCGGAATCGCAGATGAAGGGAGGTGAGTAGCATGACCAAGGAGCTCAGGAAGCAGGCCAGCGTTGATGACGCCGTTGCCACGGGGCTTGTTGAGGAAACAGCTGCCGTAGCACCCGAGCTGGACGAGGCCGCCAAGGCTGCAGCCGAGCGCGAGGCTCGCCGCCAAGCGCTCTACGAGGAAAACGAACGCGCCGAGGACGAGCGCGCCCGCGCTGAGGCAGAGCGCATGCGCGATGTGGACGACGAGGACGAGGACGAGAAACCCCGCGACACCTGGGCGACGGTGCGCCGCCTGTGGAGCGAGGATGCCGGTGACCATTGGCGCTTCTATATCGTGTTCGCGAGCATCGTGTTCTATGCCATCTTTAACACCGCTGCGCCGGCATATAGCGCCCGCGTGATCGATGAGCTGTGGGGCCACATTCAGGTGGCGTTTGCCAACGACACCACCTTCAACATCACCTGGGAGAACTGCGGCAGGACCATCTTCATCTACTTTATGATCTGGACGGCCGCTGCCTCGTTCTATGCGCTCCAGAGCTTTTTGATGTCGAGCGTGGCCGAACGCCTCAACCTGCGTCTACGCAACCGCATCGCACAAAAGCTCAACCGTCTGCCGCTTGCCTTCTTTGACGCGCATCGTCCCGGTGAGGTCGTCAGCCGTGCGACCAACGACTTGGACAAGATGTCCGAGAGCATGCAGCGCGGATTGCTGCAGCTGCTTGTGTCGATCGGCACCGTGGTGGGCGCCGTGGGCGTGATGTTCGTGTTTAGCGTGCCGCTTACGCTAGTCTTTTTGTTCTTTACGGCGTTGTCGCTGCTGGTGACCAAGGTGGTTTCGCGCCGTACGCATGATGTGACGGGCGAGCGTCAGGAGTGGGTGTCCAAAATCACGAGCGCGGTCGAGGAAGGCTATTCGGGCCGTTTGGTGATTCGCGCATTCAACCGCGAGCACCAGAGCTCTGCCGAGGTGCACGAGGCCTCGGGCGAGCTGGCGCGCATGAGCACCAAGGCCGACTTTATGATTAACGCCGTCGGACCCGCGGTTCGCTTTATCGGTCGCCTGGCGCAGATCGTGATTGCGCTCGTGGGCTGCAGCATGCTGGTCGCCGGTCACATGACCGTCGGCGTGTTCCAGGCGTTCTTCCAGTTTATCTACGAGGCGTCCGAACCCATGACGCAGCTGTCGTTCACTTTTAACTCGCTGCAGAGCGCGCTGGCGAGTGCGGAGCGCGTGTTCGACCTGCTTGATGAGCCCGAGATGGAGGCCGATCCGCTGCCGGACGAGGCCGCCAAGCTGCCGGGTCGCATTGAGGGCCGCGTCGCTTTTGAGCACGTGCGCTTTGGCTATGCGCCCGACAAGCCGCTCATGCGCGACGTGTCGTTTACCGCCGAGCCGGGCCAGAAAATTGCCGTGGTGGGAACCACGGGCGCAGGCAAGACGACGCTCATCAACCTGCTCATGCGCTTCTACGAGATTGACGGCGGGCGTATTACGCTCGACGGCGTGGATACGAGCCGCATGGATCGCGGCGAGTTGCGACAGCAGTTTGGCATGGTGCTACAGGACGCCTGGCTGTTCGACGGCACGATTGCCGAGAACATCGCCTACGGCTGCCCCGAGGCAACGCGCGACGAGATCGTGGCTGCCGCCCGCGCCGCCCAGGTCGACTTCTTTGTGCGCACCATGCCTCAGGGCTACGACACGCGCGTAGCCAACGATGCCGAAAGCATCAGCCAGGGCCAGCGTCAGCTGCTGACCATCGCACGCGTGCTGCTCAACAACCCGGCGATTCTCATCCTGGACGAGGCGACCTCAAGTGTGGACACGCGCACCGAGCTTGCTATCGGCCGCGCCATGGACGCGCTCATGCGCGGGCGCACGAGCTTTGTGATCGCGCATCGCCTGTCGACGATCGTGGACGCCGACCTGATCTTGGTCATGGACCACGGCAACATTATCGAGCAAGGCACGCATAAGGAACTGCTGGCTGCCGAGGGTGCTTACGCCGACCTCTATCTGAGTCAGTTCGCATAATGTGACAAAGGGACAGTCCCGCATGTCACATCAAAAGGAATGGCGCGCCGGGGATTGATTCCCTGGCGCGCCTTTTGCGTCGGTGCCGATATTGTTTTGTGCCGCTTGCGTTCCTAACGTTCGTCCATGAGCTTGGCGACGAGGGCCTTGAGCTCGGCCACCTCTCGCTCGAGTTCTTTGACGCGGCGGGCATTCTCGGTGATGCCCTGGCGGTTGAGGGCACTCTGCTCGGCGGCGTCATCGGGCATGTACTCGCGATGCTGCTTGGCGTCGAAACTCTCCTCGAACACACGGCAGCCGTTGCGCTTGATGATGCGTCCTGGCACGCCCACGACGGTGCAGTTGTCGGGCACGTCCTTGACGACAACCGAGTTGCCGCCGATTTTGACGTTGTTGCCGATGCGGATGTTGCCGAGCACCTTGGCGCCTGTGCCCACGGTGACGTTGTTGCCCAGGGTGGGGTGGCGTTTGCCGGTCTCGTTGCCGGTACCGCCGAGCGTGACGCCCTGATAGAGTACGCAGTTGTCGCCCACAATGGTGGTCTCGCCAATAACGACGCCCATGGCGTGGTCGATAAAGAAGTGCTTGCCAATCTGCGCGGCAGGGTGAATCTCGACGCCGGTGATATGGCGGGTGAGCTGCGAGAGCACACGGGCGAGCGATCGGTGGCCGTGCTCCCAGAGCCAATGCTCGGGTACGTGGTTCCACTTGGCGTGAAGACCGGGGTACGAAAGGAAAATGACCAGACCGTTTTGCGCGGCGGGGTCCTGCGCTTGGACGGTCTTGATGTCCTCGCGAATGGTGTTGATAAAGCTCACTGACCGCCCTCCCTTAGCGCCATGGCAATGCGATTCAATAAAGTATAGCGATTCGCTAGGGATTAGGAAGAGCAATCTTTCACGGCTTACGTGACAGGTGTCAGTTATGCATACTTGCTGGTAATGGAGTCATGCTTTTGTGGGGTTGCGCACGAGGGGGCGCCGCAACCGTATACTGGTCAACTTGGACGTATCCGCGCCCACAACTGAGAGGTTTTACTTCATGGGTTTCATTAATTTTATCGCCGAGTTGCTCAAAGACCCGCGCACCGCGATCGCCAGTTGGATTGCCGCCGGCCCGCTTATGGCCTACGGCTGCGTGTTCCTGATCA
>CAJJPN010000062.1:0-10836 GCA_905193635.1 Coriobacteriaceae bacterium | reverse complement strand
TCGATCGCGCGCGTGGTGGGCGTGCCGGGGGCGGACGCTTATGTGGACGCCACGACGCTCGATACGCCGGCCAAGCTCGATGCCGCAGTGGACCGCTACCATGTTTTTGGTCGTGTGACCCCGCAGCAGAAGCGCGAGCTCGTGCAGGCACTCAAGCGCCGCGAGCACACCGTGGCCATGACGGGCGACGGCGTCAACGACGTGCTGGCGCTCAAGGAGGCCGACTGCTCCGTCGCCATGGCGGCCGGCTCCGATGCCGCGCGCAACGTGGCCGAGATCGTGCTCGTCGACAACGACTTTGCCTCGATGCCCGCCGTGGTGGCCGAGGGCCGTCGCTCCATCAACAACCTGCAGCGTTCGGCTTCGCTGTTCTTGACCAAGACGCTGTTCTCGATGGGCCTGGCGGCGCTGTGCATCGCACTGCCGCCGTACCCTTTCGAGCCGATTCAGATGACGCTCATCAACTTCTTCTGCATCGGCGCGCCGGGCTTTGTGTTGGGCCTGGAGCCCAACAATGCTCGCGTGAAGGGGTCGTTCCTGACGAACGTGCTCAAGCGGGCACTGCCGGCGTCGCTTGCGGTCATTTTGGCCGCGGCGCTCGATATCTTTGTGGCGCGCGTGTTCGGCTTTAACCAGCTCACGCTGTCTACGATGTGCCTACTTACGTCGTGCGCGGCGAGTGTCAGCCTGATCTGGCGTATCTCGCAGCCCCTCACGCCCTTACGTGTGGCGCTCTTTGTGTTTGTAGTTGCCGGCATCCTGACGGGCGTTATCGGATTCCCGAAGCTGCTGTCTATTGCCAACCTGTTGATGGGCCAGATGGTTATCTTGGCTGTCATCGTGGTCATCACCTGCTCGGTGTTCTTTAAGCTCGCCACGATGATGGATTCGCTCAAGCCGCGTCGTCGTCATGCCGCAACTGGTTTTGGCCGCGGTGTGCGCGTCCGCTTGGGTCGCGGTGGCGGCAAGGTGAGCTCGACGGGTTCGACGGCCGAGCGTTTTGCCAAGCGCGTCGCCGCCGACATGGCGCAGCGCCGCGAAGCTCGCACCGTTCGTGAGGCCGAGGCCCGCGCACTCGAGGGCGTGGTCCAGGCCCAGCCCAAGAAAAAGAAGAGTACCGGAGTCAAGCGCTCCCGCGTGACCAAGTCCGCCCAAGGCATCAAAGTCTCGATGCCAAGCAAAAAGAAGAAATAACTACGCGCCCTGGCGATGTTGAATTGGTGCCTTGCTCCTGTGGGGCCGTGGCGATGTTATGCTCTAACATCGATTGTTTGAATTGCTTCGAAAAGAGGATGCCGTGATCTGCCCGCATTGCCTTAAGACTATCGAGGACGGCGCCTCGTTCTGCCCCTACTGCAACGCCTATGTGGGTCCGGGCGATGGTCCGGAGCACACCGAGTTCGTGTTCTGTGAGGGCTGCGGTGCCCGTCTTTCTCCGCATGATCGCACGTGCCCCAAATGCGGACGCCCCGCTCCGGGTATCCTCTCCGAGGACGCGGCCGCATCCGACCTGGCAGCGGGCCGCACGGCGGGCTTTCCGCGCCTAACGCAAGAGCAGATCGATACCGAGGTGCCGCATGCGCCGGCCTCTGCCGCTGCGGTGCTTTCGGACGCCGCCGACCCCAATGAGACCTGCGTGCTGCCAGCTTTCGATAAGGATTTCGGTATCCCCAAGGTCGATATTCCCATGCCCGTTTCCCTGCATGACGATGCTCAAAAACCCAAGCGCAAGGTGCACCCCGACGAGGACGCCTTTCACAAGCACAAGCGTCATATTCCCAAGCCGCTTATCGTAATCGCGGTCCTTGCCGTCGTTTGCGGCGGTGCCTATTGGTTCGTGACGACCGATCCCATGGGTGTTATGCCCGGCTTCTACGACCAGTTTGGCCAAGCTGCACAGACCACCTTCCCCACGCGCCAAAAGGGCGAGGCCACTGAGGACGATACCAAGCAAGACGATTCTGCGGAGGTGGTCCAGGAAGAAACCGTGCTCACCGATGATCAGCTCTATACCAGGCTCGACGGTCTGTATCAGACCATCGTGTCCTACGCTGACGAGGACCAGATCGGCGAGGTCATCGATTCCTTTAACAACGGCTATCTCCGAACGCCGCTGTCCACCCGTCAGGAGCTGTCGCAGAGTGCCTACGCCCTGCGCGACCAGATCAAAAAGACGCAAGATGAGCTTAACAACCTTAAGTACCAGGACGATACGGTCTATGCGGATGACATCGCCCACTTAAAGCAGCTTGCCGAGTGGATGTATGAGCGCGTTGACGTGATCTGCCAGAGCTGGGATATCTCGCTGGCCATTCCCGATGGCGAGTCGATGAGTTCCCACCAAAGCGAGATCCTGGCGCCCATCGCGCAGGGTGGCAACAGCGCGCTGAACCAGTACGACGCCAATGTGGGTTCCTGGAAGCCGCAGCAGCGTTCCTAAAATTAGTTCGCCATAGTCGGCATAACCTACGTGCGCAATTGATGTAAGCCCGTGCTTATTGCTACAATTCGTACAAATATGCTTTAAACGCACGAGGAAGGAACCACATGTTTGGTTTTAAGAAAGAGCTCTACACGCCCGAGTATCAGCTTGTCGGTGACGAGTGCGCCGTAATCGAGACGTCGAAGGGTACCATCAAGGTCAAGTTTGACGGCGAGGGCGCTCCCATTCATGTCGCGAACTTCTGCGAGCTTTCCACGATGGGCTTCTATGATGGCCTTAAGTTCCATCGCTATGTGCCCGGTTTTGTTATCCAGGGCGGCGACCCCAATACCCGCGACATGTCCGGCGCCGACGTCGCTGCCGGTCTTGAGGGCCCCGACGGCATGCCCGGTACCGGTGGCCCCGGCTACTGCATCAAGGGCGAGTTTGCCACCAATCCGCGCAACAGCCATGTCGATGGCGCCCTTGCCATGGCACGCTCCATGGATCCCGATTCCGCGGGTTCGCAGTTCTACTTCTGCCTGGGTGCCCAGCATAACCTCGATTCTGGTTACACCGTCTTTGGTACCACGGTCGAGGGTCTCGATGTGATTTCGCAGCTGCGTGCCGGCGACGAGATCGTCCATGTCGAGATTGTTCACGAGTAAAGGGGACTTTCTTGAATAGCCAGCTGATCCAACAGGGCCGCGCCGCTTACCGCGCGGGTGATTTTTCTGCTGCAGCCCAGATGCTTGGGGCGGCAAAGACTCCCGATGAGATTATGGGCGAGGCCGATCACCTTCGTGGCAACGCCTTGATGCACCTGGGCATGTATGCCGAGGCTGCCGAGGCCTATGCCGCCGCCCTCAACGACGGCACCTACGGCAAGCGCGGCGCGCTGCTCACCAACCGCGGCAAGGCGCTCGCCGCAGTGGGCGACTACACGACGGCCGCCCAGGCTTTCTCTGCCGCTACGCAGGATGCTTCCTATGCCACGCCGTTCAAGGCCTATCTGGGCCTGGGCAATGCGCTGTTCCAGTCGGGCGACTATGCCAACGCGGGAACCGCCTTCCGTCAGGCTGCCATCGACGGCGCCAATCCGGCTCCTGCCGCCGCACTCGGCGAGCTCGGTCGTTGCTTCATTAAGCTCGGCCGTCCGGCGGATGCCGTGGAGACTTACCGCACGGCTATCGACTTTGCCGGCCCCCGCGACGACACGCGTGCGCTCAACGCCGGCATGGGTCAGGCGCTTTCTGCCGCCGGCCGTCCCTCCGACGCACTCGACGCCTTTAATGCCGCTACTGCCGATGGCATCTACCAGCTCACCTCCGAGCAGGCCGATGAGCTTGCCCGCGTGCAGGATTCGCTTGCCGCGCTGTCTGCCCAGACGGCTATGGCCACGGCTCCGGCGCCCGCGATGGACGCTCCTGCCGTCGATCCGCTCGATCCTACGGGCGCGACCGGTCAGTTTATGCCTGATCCCTCGGACACCGGCTTCTTTACGCTGTCCGAGTCCGAGATGGTCCAGCAGGATCGTCAGGATCGTAAGCAGGCCAAGGTCCGTCGTCGCCATCGCCACACGGGTCTCAAAGTCTTTATCGTGCTGCTTCTGCTTATTTTGATCGCCGCGGGCGGTCTGGGCTTTGCCTACACGCGCGGCTTTGGCTTCCCGTCTCAGGAGTCTGTCGTTACCGATCTGTTCCAGGCTGCCGGCGACGGTGACGCCGCAAAGGCCGAGTCTTGCCTGGCCTCGAGCCTGTCCGAGGACGCTAAGTCGATGATCATCTCCTCGATTCCGCAGGGTGCCACCGTGTCCGTCGAGGGCATGGATCAGTCCATGACCGAGACGACCGCCAAGGTGAAGGCATCGCTGTCCAAGGACGGCGAGCAGGAGTACACCGTCAAATTCGTGCGCTCCGACAACCATATCGGCTGGGCCGTTTCTTCGCTCGATATGGATTTCTCGGCTGCTGACAACCAGTAGTGACCTTATGGGATTTAGCTTTGCCCGGCGCTTCACCGCAAGTGAGGTGCCGGGCTTGCGCTAGTATGATGGGCTAGTAGTTTTCCAGCAATCATCCAACACATCAGGAGTTGCGTTGTTTTCTTTGATGGATATGTTCTTCGGTAGCTATGCGGGCGATCTTGCCATCGACCTCGGCACCGCAAATACGCTTGTCTCCGTGCGCGGCAAGGGCATCGTCATTCGTGAGCCCTCTGTTGTCGCCATCGACAAGAACGACGAGCGCATCTTGGCGGTCGGTATCGAGGCAAAGCGCATGCTCGGCCGTACGCCCGGCAACATCGTGGCTGTTCGTCCCCTGAAGGACGGCGTCATCGCCGACTTCGATGTTACCGAGGCCATGCTTCGCTACTTTATCGATAAGGCGTCCGAGAAGCGCTATCCGTGGACTCCGCGTCCGCGTGTTGTCGTCTGCGTTCCCTCCGGTGTCACGTCGGTTGAGAAGCGCGCTGTCTTTGAGGCCACGATCCAGGCCGGTGCCCGCCAGGCCTATCTGATCGAAGAGCCTATGGCAGCCGCTATCGGCGCCGACCTGCCCGTCGAGGAACCCACCGGCTCCATGGTCATCGACATCGGCGGCGGTACCACCGAGGTCGCCGTTATCGCTATGGGCGGCATCGTCGTCTCGCAGTCCATTCGTATTGCCGGCGACGAGTTCGATCAGGCCATCCTCACGCACGTTCGTGATGCCTACAACCTGGCCATCGGCGAGCGTACGGCAGAGGACATCAAGATCAAGGTCGGTTCCGCCGTGCCGCTCAAGGACGAGCTCGACGTTGAGGTCAACGGCCGCGACGTGATCACCGGTCTGCCCAAGACCGTGCGCATCGAGAGCGAGGAGATTCGTCGCGCGCTCAACAAGCCGCTCGACGAGATGGCCAAGGCCGTCAAGGACGCACTCGACGCTACGCCTCCCGATCTTGCCTCGGACCTTATGTACTACGGCATTTTGCTGACCGGTGGCGGCGCGCTGCTGCGCGGTCTCGATGTGCGCCTGCGCGATGAGACCGGTGTTTCGGTCAACGTCAGCCCCACGGCGCTCGATAACGTCGTTAACGGCTGTGCCCGCGTGCTCGAGGCCAATGCGTTTGATGGCGGCTTCGTCCAGACCAATGCTTAATTTCCAAAAGGTGGATTCCATTTGGCACGATCTTCGGGTTTCTCCACAAATCTGAATACCAAGCGACAATCAACGGGTATGCGCCCGTTGATTGTTTTCAGCCTGATTTCGGTGTTGCTGCTCACGTTTTACATCCGCGAGGGCGAGGCAGGACCGATTCATGCCGTGCGCTCGGGCGTGACGACGATTACCTCGCCGGTGCGCTTTGTGGGCTCGGCTGTGGCGGCTCCCTTCAATGCGATCGGTAACGTGTTCTCTAACCTTACGGCGTCGCAGGACACGCTTGACGAGCTTAAGAAGCAAAACGAGGAACTGACCTCTAAGGTTGCTGAGCTCTCCGAGGCTCAAAAGACCGCCGAGCGTCTGGAGGGGCTGGTCGGCCTGCAGTCGACCTATAACCTCAAATCGACCGCTGCTCGTATCGTTGGTGCCTCCGGCGATGCCTGGACCTCGACCGTTACCATCGACAAGGGCTCTGCCGACGGGCTTACCATCAACATGCCCGTGACGAGTTCTGCCGGTGTTATCGGCCAGATTATCGAGGTATCGGCCAAGACCTCTACCGTGCGCCTGATTGGCGACGAGAACTCCGGCGTATCCGCCATGGTGCAGGACACGCGCGCCCAGGGTATGCTGCAGGGTCAGGCTGACGGCACGCTGCGTCTTGAGTACGTGAGCGTCGACTCCGATGTTAAGGTTGGCGACATCATCGTGACCTCGGGCATTGGCGGTGTGTTCCCCAAGGGTCTACCGCTCGGCACCGTCTCGTCGGTTGAAAAATCCGCAAACGACGTGTACTACACCATTGTGGTGCGCGCCCAGACGACGGCCGAGAACAACGAGGAAGTGCTGGTCATCACCTCGCTGACCGACGAACAGTCGGCCTCGGATGAGGACGTGAGCACCGCTAATAGCACGCCGCAGGGAACGTCGCGCGATGCTGCGACCAAGACGAAGGACGAGAGCTCGGATGACGGTTCCGACACGTCCGAGACGACCGATTCCGGCTCGAGCGAATAGGGGGCATGTCCATGGATCTACACGAGCAGGGGATGAGCTCCCGTACGTTTGTAATCGCCGCCATCGTGTGCGTGCTGCTGCAGGCAGGCCTGGCACCGCAGATCTCCATTGCGGGCGGTCGCGTCAACTTTATGATTATCCTGGTGTGCATAAGCGTGTTCTCGGGCGACCCGACCCGTGCCGTCGTGTGCGGTTTTTGCAGCGGCTTGTTCTATGACCTTTCCGCTGCCGTGCCGGTGGGCGTTATGTCGCTCCTGCTGACCGTGGGTTCTTTTGCCCTGGTGCATAGCGCCGCCGGTCAGACGGGCGGTACCCCGAGTGCGCGCGGCATCACTGTGGGTGCCTTCGCGCTCGTCATTAATGTGATCTACAGCATCATCTTGCTGTTTATGGGTTTGGAGACGAGCTTTGTCGTGGCGATCTTCGGCCATGCGCTGCCGTCTTCGGTCCTGACGGGTTTGGTTGCCATTCCGTTTTTGATGTCCGGCGTCGTGCCGCAGTCCGGTTATGGATTCTCCGCACGTGGCGGACGCCAGACGGGCATGCGCTTTAAGCCCAAGACCCGTAAGCTCAAATAGGGGAGGCTCGTAGATGTCTTCCCAGATGACGGTTATTATCGCCGGTATCGTGCTGGTTGTGGCCATCGTGGTCGCGCTGGTCATCATGCGTCGCGGCGATTCCCGTTTTACCTACGATACGCAGCATGGAACGGCCCCGCGCGCCACCGAGGGCGAGGGCAATACCGCGGCGACCGCCTTTAAGGGCCGCTTCTCCATCCTCACCACGGGTGTGGGCGCGATGTTCGCGGCGCTTGCCGTCAAGCTGTGGGGCATGCAGATGGTCTCGTCGGACTATTACGAAAAGCAGGCTAATAGCAATCAGACGCGCACCGTTACCACACCCGCTGTGCGCGGCCGCATCCTCGACCGCAATGGCGTGGCACTTGTCCAGAACCGTCCCTCACTTGCTGTCGTGGCTTACCGCGACCTTGCCGAGGATGAGGTTCTGGTTCGCCATCTTGCCAACGTGCTCGGTATGCCCTACGTGGCGGTTCTGCGCAATATTCAGGACAATTCCGAGGGCGCCCAGAGCCTGCATACCATCGCGACGGACGTCCGTCGTTCCACGGTTGCCTATATCAAGGAGCACGCAGGCGAGTTCCCGGGCGTCAAGATTGCCGAGCGTACCGAGCGCCAGTACCCGTACGGCGAGACGGCCTGTCACATTTTGGGCTATACCGGCACCATTACCTCCGAGCAGCTCGAGGCCCAGAATAAGAAAACCTCTGGCGATGATGATGCTTCTGCTGGCAAGATTACGTACCAGTCGGGCGATATCGTGGGCCAGGCGGGTGTTGAGAGCTACTACGAAAACCTGCTGCAGGGTATTCGTGGCGAGCAGACCGTCAAGGTCGATGCCTCGGGCAATGTGACCGGTCAGGCCGGCGCCGTGCCCGCCAAGGCCGGCTCCGACATTAAGCTCACGCTCGACCTTAAGATCCAACAGGCCTGTGAGACGGCGCTGGCGAGCGCCATCGAGCTTGCCAAGACCACCGGCTACAGCAATGCCGGCAACGGCGCTGTGGTGTGCCTCGATCCCAACAATGGTGAGATCCTGGGCATGGCGAGCGAGCCCAAGTTCGATCCGTCCGTCTTTATCGGCGGCGTCTCAAATGACGTGTGGACCGAGCTCAATGATGACAAGGGTTCGCACCCGCTGCTCAACCGCGCCATTAGCGGACAGTACATGTCGGCCTCGACCATCAAGCCGCTCTCGGCACTGGCCGGTCTTGAGTTTGGAACCTACACTTCAACGCAGACAACCAACTGCACGGGCTATTGGACGGGCTTGGGCAAGGCTTGGGGCAAGCGCTGCTGGCTGACGTCTGGACACGGCACCATGACGCTGCAGTCGGGTATTGCCAACTCGTGCGACCCCGTCTTCTACGATATGGGCAAGGCGTTCTTTTATGACGAGCAACATTCCGAGGGCCTGCAGGAGGTCTTTCGTCGCTGGGGCCTAGGCAAGACCTGCGGTATCGATTTGCCGAGTGAGGGCGCGGGCCGTATTCCCGATGCCGAGTGGAAAGAGTCGTACTTTACCGACGCCTCTGCCGAGGACCGCAAGTGGAATGCCGGCGATATGACCAACATTGCCATCGGCCAGGGCGACATTTTGGTGACGCCTCTGCAGATGGCATGCGCCTACATGGGCCTTGCCAACGGCGGTAAGCAGTACGTGCCTCACGTGTTTTTGTCTGCCGTGTCGCGCGATGGCGACGGCGATGCCTATAAGTACAACGGCAAAGGCAAGAAGAAGCGCCTGGAGGCCAAGATCAACAGCGATTCGGATTTGGCTCTTGTTCGCAACGGCATGCACGACGTGATTTACACGGCATCGACGTCCCTGGCGGCTCACTTTGGCACCCTGACGCCGCAGGTATACGGCAAGTCGGGCACGGGCGAGAAAAGCGGCGAGGACGAATACGCGTGGTTCTGCGCCTATGCGCCGGCCGATGATCCCAAGTATGTCATCGCTACTGTCCTGGAGCAGGGCGGCGGTGGCTCAGATACCGCGATGCATGTCGTGCGCGACGTGCTCGGCGCGATTTATGACGAGCCCGATACCTCTTCGGCCTCGGGCGATTCTTCGGTTCGATAGGAGGTTGCGATGGATTTTTCTCCGGCGTATCTGTTCCGTTCAACCAAGACCGGCTCTCGCAGCAGCCTGGACCGCGTCAACAAGCAACTTTCGGCCTCGCGCGGTACGTTTCGCCAAAAGGTGCATATCGGTGTGCTGCTGGCTACCGTCGCGCTCGTTGCCTATGGCGCCATCATTATTTGGTCGGCGTCACAGTTTAAGGCCGACGCCTCATTCTCGCGCCACCTGCTGGGCATTGGCATTGGCGCGGTGCTTGCGGTGCTCGTCTGGCGTACCGATCTGCGCGGCATCTCTAACTTCTCGACGGCGCTGCTCGTCATTGACCTTATTGTGATCTTCTCGCCCAAGATTCCGGGCCTGTCCTATACGGGCGGTCTGGGCATGACGGGCTGGATCAAGATTCCCGGTATCGGCTTGACATTCCAGCCGGTTGAGCTTGCCAAGCTCATCACCATCTTCTTTATCGCCACGCTTGGCTCGCAGTATAACGGTCGCATCGATACCGTTCGCGACTACGTCAAGCTCTGCGGCATGCTGTCCATTCCGTTTTTGGCCGTCGTCGCCATGGGCGACTTGGGCTCGGGCCTGGTCGTGCTGGTCTCGGGCGCCATCGTCATCTGCATGAGCGGTGCACGCCGCGAATGGGTGCTGTCGACCCTGGCCCTGCTCGTGGGCCTGGTGGCCCTCGTCCTGGCGCTCGATTCGGTCTTTGATTCGTTGCTCGGCCACGATGTGCTCATCAAGCAGTATCAGATGAACCGCCTGACGGTCTTTATCGACCCCGATAATGCCGATTCGGACGATGCCTACAACCTGCAGCAGTCGCTTATCGCCGTTGGCTCGGGCGGCTTCTTTGGTAAGGGTTTAGGCCATGCGACGCAGTCGGCCGGCGGCTTTCTGCCCGAGTTCCACACCGACTTCGTCTTCGCCTTCCTGTCCGAGACCTTTGGCTTTTGCGGTTCCTTTTTGCTCCTGTGCCTCTACGTGCTGCTGATCTTTTCGACGATTCGCGTCGCCTTTAAGTGTGAGTCGCTGTTCTTGCGCCTATCGTGTGTGGGCATCGTTGGCATGTGGGCGTTCCAGACCTTCGAAAACATCGGCATGTGCATCGGCATGATGCCGATTACCGGTATTCCGCTACCGTTTATTAGCTTCGGTTCGTCTTCGATGATGATACAGCTGCTGACGGTGGGTATCGTACAATCCATATGGCGGCATCGTTCGGGCGCCGCGTAACCGCTGGAGGGGTTTGCTATGAAAATTCCCGTAGATAAGCTGACCCGCGCTTTTAAGATGGGCGCGTCCGTTAAGAAGGATTCCGATACGCCGGTGCGCGTCTCGGTCTATTTGGATTCGTCCGCCTCGCGCTTTCTGGCCGAGACGGTGCGTGACGCCTTTGTACCGCAGACGACCTCGGGCATTGTGCGCGTCGAGCGTCTGGGGGAGGAGCGAATTGCTCCAAAGACCGATACCGATGTGGTGCTGGTGCTCTCGTGCGGCTCCGACCGCTTGGAGAGTGCCGTGCAGGAGCTCGTGATCGCCGGCGCCCCCGTGTGCGTGCTTGCCGAGTCTGCTGTGGAGGTGCCGTTT
>CAJJPN010000061.1:0-11238 GCA_905193635.1 Coriobacteriaceae bacterium | reverse complement strand
GCCCCGACGGTTGACAAAACTATAGGAACACCCAATGAGTACCCAATGAGTAAGCAAAGGGTGCGACGGAATGGCTCCCCTTGGCAGCTTGAAGCCGTCATGCAGGAACCATTCCGTCGCAGCCTAATGAAAGGGACTGGGTTGTAAATGTTGGAGAAGAGCCGTTAGCGCCCGGGGGCCAGGATCACCAGCGCGTCGTGCTCAAAGGGATGCTGCGCCACGCGCACGGTGCCGTCACCGTTGTCACGGACGGGCAGCTTTGCGATGCGCTTGTCCTCCATGTCGAGGACCGTCGCCGTCCAGCCACGCGCGCCGTCGAGCTTAAACTTGAGCGCCGTGGTACGCGGCAGGTACGCGACGATGCGATCGCCAACGCGCGCCACACGGATGGACTCGCGCGCGTCGTCGAGGAGCTCCTGCGCCGGAACCACGGCAAGTGCATCGTCGGCAGCCGTAGCGCCTAGGGCGGCAAGCACGTGCTCGATCGCGCCAAAGTCCCACACACCCGCAAACTGCAGGCACTCTTGCCAGCGGAAGGGCATGTCAAAGCCCTCGCCCAGGACCGAACCCTGGCTGCGCGATGTTTGCCAGTTCCACACGCCGTGTGCGCCATAGGTCACGCCGGCACTGGCGCCGGCAAGAATCGACGACCATACGCTCGCGCGGCAATCCTGCGCGGTAAAACGCCAGTAGACGTTGCGCGACGCACCCATCTGCTCGTAGCAAGGCTCGGAGTTGACCATCGGCTTTTTGGGATAGTTGGCGATAAAGTCCTGCGGCAGACGCCATGCCTCGGGCTGGCCCTCGTAGTTGTGGCCGGGCTGGAACATATAAAAGTCCAGACGGTCCAGATACTGCGCCGGAATGGTGCGGTTACCGCGGTTGATATGCATGGTGCGCAGTGCCTCGGGCGCGCGCTTGACGACCTCGTCGAGGGCGTCCTCGTAATAGGCGATCGCCTCGTCGCCGGCAAAGTCGGTATCGCCCGCCACCACGTAGACGGGGTCGAACTCGCCCAGGTTCTCGACGACGCGGGCAACGTGGGCGCGAACCTCCTCACGCGGCATAATCTCGGCACCGCAACGCTCGGCGATCTTGGCACCCCAGGTACCGGGCACGTAGTTGCACCACATGAGCACGAGCGCCGGACGAATGCCGTGCTCGACGGCCGCGCGGCACATGGCGGCGGCACGATCCCAATACGCCTGGTTGGGGCAGGACCAATCAAAGTGCACGCCATCCTCGCTGGCATAGGGCCAAATGCCCAGGTCGGGACAGCAGCGATCCCACTGCGGCAACGTGTTGATCTGCAGCACGTTCATGCCCTGCTCGGCACGGCGGGTCAGGTAGTAATCCCAGTCGTTCTCGGCGATGCTCGTAAATGCGCTCCAGCACGTATCGGCAAACCAGAAGAACGGTTTGCCCTCGCACAAAAAGCCGTCCTGGCGACCGTTGGCGGTCAGCTTTCCCAAACTCATCTGCATGTCCTTTCGTTTGATAAAGGATTTGCGAACCGCCGGGGGCTTTCGCGATACCCCCGCGCGAAAGCCCCCGGCGCTTGGCAAACCCTCGCGGGCGAATCTCACCCGCCTCCATCAGTCTACCTTGCAAGAAGGGCCCCGCCGGGCTTACGCCTGACGGGGCCCTGTCGTGTAGGTGAGGTCTTATGCGACCGAACGGTTTGGCCTTAGGCCTCCATCTCGGCGAGCTCCTCCTTGGAGAAGCCGGAGACAAAGACGACGGCAGCGGCGATGACAAAGGAGATTGCCATACCAACGATAGCCCAGACGGTGTTCATCTGGCCACCCTGCAGGTAGTTGGTGAAGACCAGGAAGTTGGAGGCACCGCCTGCGAGGTAGTAGGTAACACCCATGAGGCCGGAGAACACAGCGCCGATAGCACCGCCGATGAACATGCCAAACATGGTGCGACGGAAGCGCATGAGGATACCGAAGAGCGCGGGCTCGGTGACGCCGCCGGCGATGGCGGAGATGACGTAACCGATGGCGAGAGACTTCTCGTCGGGGTTCTTCATCTTGAGGAAGGCACCGAAGGCGCAGCCCCAGACAGCGGCCATAGCGCAGTTGGTGGAAACGAAGACGAAGGGATCGTAACCGGCAGCGATGATCTGAACCTGGGCGAGCAGGATGACGGGCATGTGCATGCCGCAGACCACGAAGAGCTGCCAGAAGGCGCCGAGGATGGCCATGACGATCAGGATGCCGATGCCGCCAAGGTCAGCAAGGCCGAAGAGGGCGTTGGCGATCAGCGTACCGATCTCGTTGCCGATCGGAGCGAGGACGATGAAGGCAATGGGGATCGTGACGATCATGGTGCAGAACGGCGTGAAGACCGTGGACAGCACGTCGGGCATAACCTTCTTAAAGAACTTCTCGATGAAGTACAGGACGGGCACCGAAAGGATGATCGGCAGGACGGACTGCTGGTAGTTGGCAGCGGCGATCTGGATGCCGTAGACGGAGATGATTCCGCCGCCCTCCTGGGTGGCGACGCTCACCACGGAAGGAGCCATGAGGGCGCCACCGAGCAGCATGCCGAGCACCGGGCTGGCGCCGAGCTTCTTAGCCGCGGCATAACCCAGGTAGATGGGGATAAAGGTGAACGTGGCCTCGTACAGCGTGGTGTAGAGGAACGTATAGGTCGGGTCGTCGGCCGAGAGCACACCGAGCATGGTGGGGCCGAGGACGGCCGCGATGGTACGGAACAGACCGCCGGCCATGAGCAGCGGGATGAGCTGGGTCATGGAGCCCGACAGATAGTCGAGGATGATATTGGGCAGGTTCTTGAGCTCGAACTTCTCCTTGGGAGCATCGAGGTTCTCGTTGACGGCCTCACCCTGCTTGACACCGGAGATGGCGACGAACTCGGCGAGCACCTTGGGCACGTTCTGGCCGATGATGACCTGGAGCTGGCTGCCGGCAAACTGGCAACCCAGAACACCCTTGACCTTCTTGATCTTCTCCACGTCGGCCTTGCTGTTATCCTTGAGCGTCAGACGCAGGCGCGTCATGCAGTTGGTGGCAACGGAAACATTCTCCGCACCGCCCACGAGCTCGAGGACATCGGTGGCAATCTGCTTGTTATCTACTGCCATGGGACCCCTCCCCATATCTTCGTGTGCCAGCCCCCTTGGGCTTAGGCACGCCTTTGGCCCGGCGACTATAACCCCTTACGGTTGCCGGACCCTTGGATACGCTTTTGTAAACAAGGTGTTTACTGAACGTTTACGGGCTTTAGTTTACACGGAGCGCCGAATTTATGGCAATTTTGCCGTCTACAGTCCGGTGAACGGTAGGAAATCGGGGGTGAACGTATTTGAATGGCGGGAGATGGTCTCTTTGACCCTCTATTGATATATAGCCATTTACGTGGGATTTTATTTTGATGAACACCTCACTGATCTGTTAACTCATCAACAGAATCCCTGCTAGAAGCTAGTAAACATACGTTTAGTAGTTCACGACGTGTTCAATTTTGCCGTTTACCGAGTTCATCTGGTTATTCTTCAATTCTAGATTACACTAAACATGTTTAGTTTGTATTGCCGCAGATGCCAGGCATTCGCGGCGCAAGGGAGACAGCTCATGGAACTCAAATTGTGTACCTACGCAACCGTCACCACCTTGGGCGACTTTGGCCCCTGGATCAGCAAGGTCGTACTCGACCTGCCCTGCACCGTGCGCGCCAACGACATCGACGCGAACACCTTCCATATATATGTAGAGCGTCACGAGCGCTCGGGCGATGTTCTGATGCGCAAGGAACGCGGCGCCGACCATGCCGCGCCCTCCGTGGGTTACATCGACATTCTCGCCGCATATCCGTGCGACGAGAACGGACGTAAGCTCGCCGTGGGCACCCATGTGGCGCTCGAGGTCGCCGAGCAGCGCCTGACCAAAAAGATCGAAGGCGGCGTCATGGGCTCGCGCATGCTCGATGACCAGTTGCACATCACGCAGCTCGCGGCTCTTCCCGGCAACGACGGCGACGATCCCACCTGCGGCCTGGTCTTCGACACCTGCCGTGGCGATATCTGCCCTGCGCTCAAAGGCTGGAGCAACGACACGCAAAAGACCGCCGTCGACGGTATCGCGCTCGAATACGGCTTCTTTGAGCCCAGCTTTAAGGCCGAGGACTCGGCATGCTTCAACCCCTTTGCGCCCGAGGCCACGGCCGTGCCCCAAAAGGCACCGCTCGTGGTGTATCTGCACGGCGCCGGCGAGGGCAAGGGCGCCACGCAGGGCGAAGGCGCCACGCGCGCCTATATCGGCAACCGCGTGACGGCCATCAGCCAGGCGCAGATCCAGCGCTACTTTGGCGGCTTTGCCTGGGTGCTCGTACCGCAGTCGCCCACGTTTTGGATGGACAACGGCGTCGAGCAGCTTGGTCACTCCAACCAGAGCATCTACTCCCCCGTGCTCAAGGCACTTATCGATGAGTTTGTCGCCGAGCATGCCGACCGCATCGACACCGACCGCATCGTGGTCGCCGGTCTTTCCAACGGCGGCTTTATGACCCTGCGCCTGTGCGCCGACTACCCCGATTTCTTCGCCGCGGGCCTTCCCTGCTGCGCCCCGTGGTACAACGCCACGGACGAGGACGTGGCCGCGCTCGCCAAGACGCCGCTGTGGTTTACGCACTCCAAGGGCGACGAGCTCGTGTCACCGCAACAGACCGTGCTGCCGCTCACGGCGCGCCTGCGCGATGCCGGCGCCAACGTGCACCTCACCTACTTTAGCCATGTCGAGGACCTGACCGGCGTGTATCGCGAGGCCGACGGCTCGGCCAAGAAGACGTTCAACCACGGCGTGTGGATCCACCAATTCAACGACCTGTGTTATCAAGACTTCGACGGGGGCAACGTACTCATCGACGGCGAGCCGGTGGGCTGCTGGGAGTGGTCGGCCAGGGTTTCGAGGTAACCATCCCATCGGGGGCTCTGACCTTTAGTTTTGTAAACGTCCTCGCGCATGAGCCCCGCTTATCCTGCTCCTTCGGAGCATCGGATAAGCGGGGCTCGCGCTGCGGAATGTTTACAAAACTAAAGGTCAGAGCCCCCTAAGTTAACGTTGTTCGAAACGCTGGTCGGCCGCTTCCGGCGGGCCGCCGGGTCGCGGGCGATGGGGGCGTGGGTCCCGTCTTGCCTTGCGCGTAACTGGCTGAATTGATTTTGATTGGAGCTGTTCCTATGTCCCAGAAGTTGACTCGGGTGATTGTTACCACTGATATGGAAGTCGATGATATGAACTCGCTTGTTCATTTGGCTCTGTATCTTAACTTGCTTGATGTGCAGGCTGTGGTGTATACGGCTTCGCAGTATCACTTTCTTGGGGATGGGGTTCATACGCTCGGCGAGGTGAATTCGCATTGGCGGACCAAAGGGCGGCGCTCTTATGAGTGGGCTGTTGTGCCTCATGAGCCCGATCCGCTAGCCGGCGAGCTTCGTGAGTATCGGCCGTTTCCCGAGCATTGGATTGAGAGTCTCTGGAGTAATGAATATGCCCAGGCTTGGCCGCAGTTGCAAGCAAATGCGGCCGCTGCCGGTGAGCCGCCGTTTCCCACGCCCGCCCAGATGATCGAGCGCACCTTTGTGGGAAATGTAGCCTTTGAGGGTGATGTGACTGAGGAAACTGAGGGGTCTCGCGTAATTGCGCAGGCGATTTTAGATGATGATCCGCGTACGTTATGGTTGCTCAGCTGGGGTGGTATGAATACGATCGTTCGCGCCCTCATGAGTATTGCCGAGCGCTATCGCGCCACGCCCGAGTGGCCCGCCGTGCAGCAGCGGGTCTATCAGAAGGTGCGCGTGATGGGCGTTGCCGATGGCGTGGGGCAGGACAACTCGTGGCTCGACCATGGACGTGAGCTCTTTCCCGAGCTCATCTTTTGGCGTACGCCCTATATGTATGGCAACTATTTCGACGCCAAAACAGCTCAGCCCGATACGCTGCCGCTGTTTAAGGCTCCCTGGCCCGAGCAGAATCTCACGCAGGGCAACGGCCCCCTCATGGCACGCTATATGCTCTATGGCGATGGTAAGGTCTACGAAAACGAGCCTGAGCGCTTTCAGTTTGGCAAGCATGCCCGTCTGGATTGGGGCCTGGAAGGCATGCCCGCGATGCAGTTTGAGCGCGGCGATTTTATGGCCGAAGGCGACAGCATGACCTATATTCCGCTGCTGCCGTTTGGCCTGCGCGGTATTGACGACCGCGACTTCGATACGCTACTCGGCCGCATGTTTCTTGATGGACACCCCGATGCGAAGGCGCCCGCCGGTTTTGCCTCCATCGGCACGCCCGCAGACGACAATCTCAATCCCTACCTGCGTGCCTATCAGGAAGACTTTGCCGCCCGCGCGCAATGGTGCGCCCACGATCCGGCGACCTGCTCGCATCCGGCGCACGTTGTCGAGGTCACGGCCGACCGCAGCGCCGCAGCCGGCGAGCCCGTCGCCCTGGCGGCGACCATCGTCGACCCCGACGGCAAGGGCTTCGATGTACATTGGGATGTCGCCGTGGACCCGTCGAGCTATGCAGGCGCCCAGGATCTGTCGCTGTGGCAAGAATGCACGGTAGACACCGCTTTCATCGTGCCCGCCGACGCACGACCCGACGACCGCCTTGTGCTCGCCCTCACCGTGCAGACGCACGCCGAGCGCCCCTGCACCCGCTACGCTCAGGTCGCCGTGACCGTCGCGTAACAAGCGGCAGCGCCAATAATTCGACAAAGTGTGTCCCCAATGAGTAGGAAAAATGGGCCATGTGTCCCAGTTGTGGAGACTCGTTGAGCCGTCTGGGTATCGTGAAAGATCGCGCACTCCCCCATCATCAAAAGTGACACACGCTACCAGTTGATGGGAGGCAGCCATGGGCTTCTTTGACAAGATGTTCGAGAAGAAAGAGTGCGCGATTTGCGGTACCGAGCTGGGACTTCTAGGTAAGACAAAAATCAATGAAGGCTACCTGTGCAAAGAGTGCGCCGGCAAGCTCTCCCCCTACTTTCACGGCTATCGCTCCAGCACCGCGGACGATATCCGTGAGCAACTCGCCTACCGCGAGGCCAACGCCGAGCGCCTGGCGTCGTTCAACCCCACGCGCACGCTTTCTGCCGGGCGCACCAACATCATGCTCGATGAGGACGCGGGCCTGCTGATCATCACCTCGCAGAGCCGCTGGCGCGACGCCAATCCCGACATCATCGAGTTCTCGCAGGTACTCGGCTGCGATATGGATATCGACGAGCATCGCACCGAGATCTATCGCGAGACCGAGGACGGCGAGCGCGAGAGCTACAACCCGCCGCGCTACGACCTGGATTACGACTTTAATCTGACCATTCACGTCAACACGCCGTACTTTACCGAGATCAACCTGCGCGTAAACGACTCCACCATCGATCAGCGCGGCTCCATCGAATACCGCGAGGCCAAGCGCCAGGCAACCGAGGTCCGCGACGCGCTGGTGCAGCTGCACCAGGAGACGCGCGACAGCGTCGTTGCCGCCAAGGCCCCCAAGACTGCGGTGACCTGCCCCTTCTGCGGTGCAACCACCATTCCCGATGCCAGTGGGCGCTGCGAATACTGCGGCGGCGCCATCGGCGCATAGCCTCCGGCACGGAAAGGACCGATCATGGCCTTCGAGAGCGTTAACTATCAGTGCCCTGCCTGCGGTGGCCCCCTGCATTTTGCCAGCGCCGAGCAAAAGCTCGTCTGCGACTACTGTGACTCACGCTTTGAAGTCGAAGAAGTCGAGGCCCTCTATCGCGAGCGCCAGGACAAGGCCGACGCCAAAGCCGATGCGGCAGCCGCAACGCCCAAGTCCGTCGCCGACGACGCGGTGCAGGAGCTCGCCCAAAACGCCGGCTACATCTGCTCGTCGTGCGGCGCCGAGCTCGTGTCCGACGGCACCGTCGCCGTCACCACCTGCCCGTACTGCGGTAACTCCGCCGTGGCGCCCGGCCAGCTCTCAGGCGACTTCTCGCCCGACCTGGTGATTCCGTTTAAGCTCGGGCACGACGACGTCACAGCCGCACTCAAGGAACACTACAAGGGCAAGATCTTGCTGCCCAAGAGCTTTGTCACCGGCAACCACATCGACGAGGTCCAAGGTGTCTACGTGCCGTTTTGGCTCTACGGCGCCCGCGTGGACGGCGAAGTGTACTTTGACGCGACCAACGAGACCGTGACCGAGGAATCCGACCGCACCGTCACGACCACCGACCACTACGATGCCTATCGCAAGGGCAATATCTCGTTTAAGCGCGTGCCCGTCGATGGATCGTCCAAGATGCCCGACGGCCACATGGACGCCATCGAGCCGTTTGACTACGACGCGCTGCGTCCGTTCTCGGTCGCATATATGCCCGGCTACATCGCCAACCGTTACGACGAGGACTGCGAGACCTGCAAGGCGCGCGCCGAGCGCCGTATGGAAGAAAGCACGATCTCGGCCCTGCGCGAGACTGTCGTCGACGAATACGACGATGCCACGGTCGAAAGCAAGCAGCTCGACTACACCTGGGAAGACAGCGACTACGCCCTGTTCCCCGTCTGGATGCTCTCCACCTCGTGGAACGGCAAGAGCTACCTGTTTGCCATGAACGGCCAGACCGGCCGCTTGGTCGGCGAGCTCCCCTGTTCCAAGCCCAAGCTCGCCATCGCCTCGGTGCTGTTCTTTGTGATCGGATTTATCCTCTCCCAGATTCTCTTTATGGGTGAGAACGCCTTCGATCCGGATTACCTCGCCTTTGATATCGAGGGCATCCTCATCAACATCGTCGCGCCGCTGATCATCGTGATTATCGGAGACGTGCTACTGGTAGGCCAGCTCAAGACGGCCAACGAGGCCACCCACGCCGACGAGTACTGCGGCGAGCTCGACCTGACCGAGAAGCACGACACCTTCAACCACACCGAGACCACCGTTGTCATGAAAGACGACAAGGACGACTAAGCAATCCGACCAATACCACCCGGCCTTTGACGAGAAAGGAAGATCACCATGGGACTCTTGAAAGCTGGATTGGGAGCTGCCGGCGGCGTCATGGCCGACCAGTGGAAGGAATTTATCTACTGCGAATCGATGCCTGCTGACGTCTTGGCCTGCAAGGGCAGCAAACGCACCGGTGGCCGCAGCTCCAACACGCGCGGCGAGGACAACGTCATCTCCAACGGCTCGGTCATCGCCGTCAACGACGGCCAGGGCATGCTCGTGGTGCAAAACGGCAAGATCATCGAAGTCGCGCTGGAGCCTGGTGAGTTCGTCTTCGATACCGGCAGCGAGCCGAGCGTCTTTAGCGGCAACCTGGGCGATTCCATCAAGGAGACCTTCGCCAATATCGGCAGCCGCTTTACCTTTGGCGGCGACGCGGGCAAGGACCAGCGTGTCTACTTCATCAACACCAAGGAGATCATCGGCAACAAGTACGGCACCGCCTCGCCTGTGCCCTTCCGCGTGGTCGATAACAACATTGGCCTGGACGTCGACATCTCCGTGCGTTGCAACGGCGAGTATTCGTACCGCATCACCAACCCGCTGCTGTTCTACACCAACGTGTGCGGCAACGTGACCGATAGCTACACGCGCGACAAGATCGACAGCCAGCTTAAGTCCGAGCTGCTCACCGCCCTGCAGCCCGCCTTTGCCAAGATCTCGGAAATGGGCATCCGCTACAGCGCCATCCCCGGCCACACCACCGAGCTCGCCCGCGCGCTCAACGAGGTCCTCTCTGCCGATTGGCGTGACCTGCGCGGCGTCGAGATCGTGAGCTTTGGCGTCAACTCCATCGCCGCCTCGCAAGAGGACGAGCAGATGATCAAGGATCTGCAGAAAGCCGCGGTCATGCGCGATCCCACCATGGCGGCAGCCAACATTGCCAGCGCCCAGAGCGACGCAATGCGCGCGGCAGCCGCCAACCCCAACGGCGCGATGGCAGGCTTTATGGGCATGGGCATGGCAGGTGGCATGGGCGGCATGAACGCCAGCCAGCTGTTCGCCGCCGGCCAAGCACAGCAGCAGGCCGCCCCGCAGCCGGCTCCGGCACCCGCTCCCGCACCGGCTCCCGCCGCTGCTCCCGCGGCCGGCACATGGACCTGCAGCTGCGGCGCCACCAACACCGGCAAGTTCTGCTCCGAGTGTGGCAGTCCCGCACCCGCCCCGGCACCGGCCAAGTGGTTCTGCCCCAACTGCGGCAGCGAAAACGGCGGCAAGTTCTGCAGCAACTGCGGAACGCCCAGGCCCTAGCCCCTCTATCTGGTAATTGGCGGGGGATCCGCCACCCCCGCATTTGCTTCTATGGGTTTCGTTCGATAAAGGAGGACACCATGAAGACAACGTTCAAAAAGTCCGTACTCGCATTTCTGACATGCGTCCTTGCGCTCGCCTTTGCCCTGACGGGCTGCAGCGGCGGCGGCAAAGACCCCAAGGCCAACTTCGTCGGCAGCTGGGAACTCTCGGGTGGAACCCTGGAGGGCGAAGAACTGACCGATGAGTACATGAAGATGCTCGAGGATTGGGGTGTGCACTGCATCCTGATTCTCGATGAGGACGGTACAGGTGCCCTCGACCTGTTCCTTGAAGTCGTCGACCTTAAATGGGAGGCAAAGGACGCCACCACCGTAACCATCACCGCCGAAGACGAGTCGCATGACATGAAGCTCAAGGACGGCAAGCTCATCCTCGAAGAGGATGACGGCAATCTTGTCTTTACCAAGTCCGACAAGGACCTGTCCGGCACGGTGAAGAAGGATCGCGAGGCGGCCGAGAAGGAAGAAGAGATCGACGAGGCCGTCGAAGACGACGACGTCCAGAAGGTTGAAATCTCCCCCGCCGTCACCGTTGCCGATGACGACCTGTGCACCATCACCGTCACCGAGAAGTTCAAGGACGAGTGGGGCGACATCGGTTTTGTCGTCAACATCACCAACAAGAGCGACAAGGACCTGACCTTCTACGCTCCTTCCGGCAAGACCAACGTCAACGGCACCATGAAGGAACCCTGGTTCTCGGCTCACCTGATGCCCGGCACCAACGCCACTGAGGAATTCACGTTCTCGAACGGCACGCTCGATAGCCTTGACGACCTGGTCAATACGACCATCGGCATCGACGCCTACCTGACCGATTCCTACGAGGACGTCGCCTCCTACAGCGCAACCATCGCGTAGCGGTAGACCACGACAGCCGCGGATTGGCGGACACATCCGCGCACACCAGACGG
>CAJJPN010000060.1:0-11295 GCA_905193635.1 Coriobacteriaceae bacterium | reverse complement strand
GCCAGCCGCACGCGGCACCACGGCAGTCACGGCTCCGCACCCAAGCGCAACACCTACCGCGAGCGCTACACGGGCTAGGCAACCCGCCGCGCCCCAACGCTCGCGAACCATACCAGCACGTCAACCATCGAAAGGAAGCATTGCATGATCGTCGCCATCGACGGCCCCGCCGGTTCCGGCAAGTCTACCATCGCCAAGGAGATCGCCCGTCAGCTTGGCTTTAACAAGCTCGACACGGGCGCCATGTATCGCGCCGTCACCTTCGCCGCGCTCGACCGCGGTATCGACCTGGACGACGAGGCGGCCATCGACGCCCTCGCCGAGCAGATCGAGATTCGCTTTACCAACGGTACCGGCGAGGACACGCGCCTGACCATTGACGGCCAGGACGCTTCGGCCGCCATTCGTACCCCGCAGGTCGACGCCAACGTGTCCAAAATCTCGGCCTACCCAGGCGTACGCGCTGCCATGCTCATCCACCAGCGCCGCGCCGCCGAGGACCGCGACATCGTTGCCGAGGGTCGCGACATCGGCACCGTCGTGTTCCCCAACGCGCAGGTCAAGGTGTTTCTAACCGCCGACCCGCGTGAGCGCGCCCGCCGCCGCGTGCTGCAACGCCACCAAAACGACGCCCAGCCGCTTACTGCCGAGCAGCTCGAGGCCGAGGTCGATGAGACCCTCGACGCCCTCAAGCAGCGCGACAAGCTCGACAGCAGCCGCGAGGTCGCACCGCTCGTGCCCGCCGAGGACGCCGTGCACGTCGACTCCACCGCCCACACCATCGACGAGGTCGTCTCGATAATCGAGGACCTCATCAACCAAAGGAGGTAGGCCATGCGCCTGTTTAAGCAGACGCCCGAGGATTATTACAACGCTCCCTACGCAGAGTTCCCAGCGCTCATCCGCGGCACCGTCGTCGTAGTCATGGCCATCCTTTGGGCCTTCTCCAAGCTCATGTGGCGTTGGAAGGTCGAGGACGCTGACCTGCTGTTTGAGCGTCAGGAAGGCCGCGGCAGCGTGGTCATCTGCAACCACACCTCGATGGCCGAGCTCTTGGCCGTGGAGACGGCGTTGTTCTTTGGCGGCCGCCGCATTCGCCCCATCTTTAAGTCCGAGTTCGCCAAGAGCAAGATCGTACGCTGGGCCTTTAGCCGCGTGGGCGGCATTCCTGTCGAGCGTGGCACCGCCGACATGAAGTGCCTGCGCGCCGCCCAGCATGCGCTGCAGCGCGGCGAGGACGTCCTGATCTTCCCCGAGGGCACGCGCATCCGCTCGCGCGAGATCAAGCCCGGGGTCCACGGCGGTTTTGCGCTCATCGCCCAGATGGGCAAGGCGCCCGTCAACCCGCTCGCCATCTGCGGCTGGTCCGACATCACGCCTGCGGGCAAAAAACTCATGCGTCCCAAGAAGTGCTGGATCCGCGCCGGCAAGGCCGTCTCGCTTTCGGACGCGCCGGCCGGGCTTAGGCGCACGGAGCGCCTGGCCTGGTTTGAGTCCGAGGCTATGAGCCGCGTATACGCCATGCGCGACGAGCTGTGCGCCGAGCATCCGGGCAGGTTCTAGCCATGAGCGAGAACGTGACGAACACCGCCGCGACTGCGTCCGACCAAGCCACCGCGCCCACCATCGAGATTGCAGCTCACGCCGGCACCTGCTACGGCGTGCAGCGCGCGCTCGACATGGCATTGGCCGCCGCGCCGCAGGCAGGGGAGAGCGCTCAGGTCCACACGCTGGGTCCGCTCATCCATAACCCCATCGTGGTGCGCGAGCTCGCCGAGGCAGGCGTCGGTCTGGCTGAGACCCTAGACGATGCCGCATCGGGCACCGTGATCATCCGCGCTCACGGCGTGGTGCCGCAGGTGATCGATGCCGCTCGCGAGCGTGACCTTACTGTGGTCGACGCCACCTGCCCGTACGTGAAGAAGGTCCATGTGGCGGCCGAGCGCCTGGTGCGCGAGGGCTACCGCGTGATCGTCGTGGGCGAGCCGGGTCACCCCGAAGTCGAGGGCATCCTGGGCCATGCCGGCGATGACGCGCAGGTCGTGAGCTGCGCTGCCGATGCGGACGCGCTGTTGCTCAAGGGTAAAGTGGGCTTGGTTGTGCAGACCACCCAGACTGCGCAGAACTTGGCCGAGGTCGTGGCTGCTATCACCCCGCGCGTGCAGGAGCTGCGCGTGATCAACACCATCTGCGCCGCCACGAGTGAGCGTCAACAGGCAGCAGCCACACTTGCCAACCGCTGCGACTGCATGGTCATCGTGGGCGGCAAGAACTCGGGCAACACCCGCCGCCTGGCGCAGATTTGCGCAGACGCCTGCGAGCGCACGTATCACATCGAGGAAGCTTCTGAGCTCCAAGCCGCGTGGTTTACCGACGCTCACCACATCGGCATCACCGCCGGAGCCTCCACCCCGCAAGAACACATCGAGCGCGCCGTCGAGCGCATCAAGGAGCTTTGCCGCTAACCATGGACCAGACCGTACCCGCATACGCCGCCGAGGTGGCCGATTACGGGCGCAGCCGCGACCCCGAGCCGGGTGAGGGCGCGCTCGTAAAGAACGTGCGTCCCGAATCGCCCGCGTGGGATGTGGGTATCGAGCCGGGCATGCGCGTGCTCACGCTCAACGGTGAGGCGCTCACCGACATGATCGTTTGGCTCTGGGAGGCCGACGATGATACCGTCGACCTCGAGGTTTTCGACCCGCGCGACGGCACCGTCACCCCCGTCGAGCTCGACCGCTTTCCCGGCGAGGATTGGGGTTTGGAGTTCGATGGCCCCATCTTCGACGGCATGCGTACCTGCGTCAACGCCTGCGTGTTCTGCTTTATGACCATGCTCCCCAAGGGCGGCCGCTCCACGCTCTATATTCGCGACGACGACTATCGCCTAAGCTTTTTGCAAGGCAACTTTGTCACGCTTACGAACCTCACCGACGAGGACGTGCAAAACGTCATCCAGCGCAACATGAGTCCCATGAACGTGTCGGTCCACGCTGTGAGCCCCGACGTCCGCCGTCGTATGATGGGCCGTAACGCCCAGCGAGGCATGGACGTACTCGAGACCATCATGGCCGCCGGCATCGAGATTCACGCGCAGATCGTGTTGTGCCCCGGCATGAACGACGGCGAGGAGCTGGAAAAGACCCTGCGCTTTTGCGAGGAGCACGAGCAAATCACAAGCCTGGGCATTGTGCCGCTTGGTTTTACCAAACACCAAAACCGCTTTAGCTGGTCATACAGCGACAAGCCCGAACTGGCGCGCGAGACCATTGCCATGATCCGTCCCTACCAGGATCGTGCCTACGAACGCTTTGGCCGCCACACCTTCCAGATGAGCGACGAGTTCTATCTGGACGCCGGCATCGATCCTCCCGAGGCAGACTTTTACGACGGCTATCCGCAGTACTACGACGGCATCGGCATGATCCGCTCGTATCTGGACGAGACCGACGACGTGCTGACTACCGATGCCGAGCGACTGGCCCGCGTCCGCGAGGCCATCGCCGCCCGTGGCCAGCACCTGATGTGCCTCTCGGGCGCCAGCGCGCGAGACACCGTGGCACGCTTTTTGGAGTCGCCGCATGGTCTCGGCGGCACCGTCACAGCCATCAAGAACCGCTACTTTGGCGGCAACGTGGACGTGACCGGCCTCATCGTCGCGTGTGACATTCTGGAGCAGCTGCCCCAAGATCTGTCGGGGGTTATGCTCTTTGTGCCTAAGCTCATGTTCAACGCTGACGGCATGACGCTTGACGAGTATCATCGTGACGATTTACTCGCAAGCCTTACCAGTCGCGGCGCCGAGGTTCATGTGGTGTCGACCATGCCGCATGAGCTGCTCGATACCCTGGAGCACATCCTTGGCATTGTGCCTGCCGACTCTACTAATACCACTGACCCTACCCATTAAAGGAGAGCAGATGAAACCTATCGTCGCCGTCGTCGGACGCCCCAACGTGGGCAAGTCCACGCTCGTTAACCGCCTGGCCCAGACCTCGGACGCCATCGTCCACGAGTCCCGAGGCGTCACGCGCGACCGCTCGTATCACACGGCCGATTGGAACGGTCGTGAGTTCACCATCGTCGACACGGGCGGTATCGAGCCGCTCAAGAGCGACGATGTCTTTGCCACGTCCATCCGCGACCAGGCACTCGCCGCCGCCGAGGAAGCCGCCGTCATCCTGTTTGTGGTCGACGGCCGCACCGGCGTCACCGAGGAGGACGAGTCGGTCGCTCGCATGCTCAAGCGCTGCGACAAGCCGGTCTTTCTGCTGGTAAACAAGCTCGACAACCCCGAACGCGAGAACGACAGCATCTGGGAGTTCTATTCGCTCGGCATCGGTGAACCCACGCCCCTCTCGGCCCTGCATGGCCACGGCACGGGCGACCTGCTCGACGATATCGTGGCCCTGCTTCCCGAGGAAGAAGACGAGGTCGCCGATGAGTTCCCCGATGCGCTGAACGTCGCCATCATCGGCCGCCCCAACGCCGGCAAGTCGTCGCTGTTCAACCGCATCCTGGGCGCCGACCGTTCTATCGTGTCCAACATTGCCGGCACGACGCGCGACGCCATCGACACGGTCGTCGAGCGTAACGGCAAGCACTACCGCATGGTCGACACCGCGGGCATTCGCAAGAAGAGCACCGTGTACGAGAACATCGAGTACTACTCCATGGTCCGCGGCCTGCGCGCCATCGACCGCGCCGACGTGGCGCTGCTCGTCGTCGACGCCTCCGTGGGCGTTACCGAACAGGACCAGAAGGTCATGGGTCTTGCCATCGAGCGCGGCTGCGCCATCGTTGTGCTGCTCAACAAGTGGGATCTGCTCGACGACGACCGTAAGCGCGAGGCCTGCATGGAGACCATCGACCGCCGTCTGGGCGTCATGGCTCCCTGGGCCCAGTACCTGCGCATCTCTGCCCTCACTGGCCGCAGCGTCGAGAAGATCTGGGCGATGGTCGACGCCGCCGAAAAGACGCGCTCGCAAAAGATCAGCACCTCGCGCCTCAATACGTTCCTCACCGACCTGCGCGAGTTTGGCCACACCGTGGTGGACGGCAAGCGCCGCCTGCGCATGCACTACGTAACCCAGACGGGCGTCAACCCACCGACGTTTACGTTCTTCGTCAACCACAGCGACTTGGTCAACGACACCTACCAGCGCTACGTGGAGAACCGCATGCGCTCGACCTTCGATTTTGCTGGCACGCCCATTCGACTCTTCTTTAGGAAGAAGGAGCAAAAGGATGCATAATCCGATTCTGCTGACCGCCATCTGCGCCGTGGTCTCGTTCTTTATCGGAGCGATTCCGTTTGGCCTGATCTTGGGCCGCGTGTTTAACCACACCGACATTCGCAAGGCGGGCTCCGGCAACATCGGCACCACCAACGCCCTGCGCGTAGCCGGCCCCAAGGTGGCCGCGCTCACGCTGCTGCTCGACTGCCTTAAGGGCGCCATCTGCGTTGTCATCGCCCGTCCGTTCATCGCGAGCGTGGGCTATGGATTTCCGCCGAACATCATGGCGCCCGGAGCCCCCGGCGACTGGATGCTCGGTGTCATTTGCCTGGCAGCGGTGTGGGGGCACATCTTCTCGCCCTACCTCAACTTTCACGGAGGCAAGGGTATCGCCGTGGGCTTGGGAGTCATCCTCGCCTGGTACTGGCCTATTGGCCTGTCGCTGCTGGGCATGTTTATCGTAGCCGTCGCCATCACCAAGTATGTGTCAGTGGGTTCGCTTGCCGCGGCCATCGGACTTCCTATCGCTGCTTGCGCGGTCTTTCCGTACAGCAGCCTGGGCCTCAAGTTCTGCATGGCGATGATCGGCATCACCGTGGTGTGGGCCCATCGCTCGAATATCCAAAAGCTCATGGCCGGTAAGGAGTCCAAGCTCTCGTTTACCAAGCGCGTCACCGAGCCCGACGATAAGTAGGAGAGAGTCATGAATGTTGCGCTGATTGGCTCCGGCTCCTGGGGAACCGCCGTCGCCGGCCTTGCCGCCGCGCGCGCCGAGCGCGTGACCATGTGGGCCCACAGCGAGCAGACGGCCGCCGGCATTAACGGCGAGCACCGTAATCCCCGCTATCTGGTGGACTACCTGCTGCCGGAAAACGTTGTCGCCACGACGGACTTAGCCCAGGCGCTCGACGGCGCCGAGGCCATCATATTTGCCGTGCCTTCGACGCACCTGCGCGACGTCTGCTACCAGGCGGCGCCGTTCATCGCGGACGAGATGCCGGTTCTGTGCCTCACCAAGGGCATCGAGCCCGAGTCCGGCTTGCTTATGAGCGAGGTCATTGCCAGCGAGATCGGTAACGAGTCGCGCGTGGCGGCGCTCTCGGGCCCCAACCATGCCGAGGAAATCTGCCGCGGCGGGCTTTCGGCCGCCGTCATCGCCAGCAAAGACCAACAGGTAGGGGAGACCTTTAAGGAGCTGCTGCTTTCCACGGCCTTCCGCATCTACCTGTCGCAGGATATGACGGGCGTCGAGGTCTGCGGCGCCATGAAAAACGTCATCGCCATCGTGTGCGGCATCTCCGCCGGCTCGGGCGCGGGCGATAACACGCTCGCCCTCATCATGACGCGCGGTCTGGCCGAAATCAGCCGCCTGGTGCACGCCCGCGGCGGCCAGGCCATGACCTGCATGGGGCTTGCCGGCATGGGTGACCTCATCGCCACCTGCACCTCGGAGCATTCGCGCAACCGCACCTTTGGCTACGAGTTTGCCCACGGCGTGTCGCTCGACGAGTACCAGGCGCGCACGCATATGGTGGTCGAGGGCGCCGTCGCGGCCCGCAGCGTCAGCGAGCTCGCCCGTTCACTGGGCGTAGATATTCCGCTCACCTTTGCCGTGGAGCAAACGCTCTACAACGGTGTTACTTTGGATAGGGCGCTCGAAATTCTCACCGACCGCGTCCCATCGCAGGAGTTCTACGGACTCACCGACTAGCGCAGAAAGGCTACTACCATGGGTTCCATTAAAATCGCTCCGTCCGTCCTTTCGGCCGACATGGCCAACCTTAAGGGCGAACTCGATAAGATCGCCGGTGCCGACTACGTGCACTTCGACGTCATGGACGGTCACTTTACCGGCAACCTCACCTTTGGCGTTGATATCCTCAAGGCCGTCAAGCGCTCCACCGACGTGCCGGTCGACGCTCACCTCATGGTGTCGAACCCCGACGAGACCGTCGATTGGTATGCCGACGCTGGTGCCGATATGATCACCGTGCACTACGAGGCCTCCACACACCTGCACCGCACGCTCACGCATCTGCAGCAGCGCGGCGTCAAGGCCGGCGTGGTGCTCAACCCCGCCACCCCCGTGTGCGTACTCGAGAGCATCATTGATGTCGTCGATATGGTGCTGCTCATGAGCGTGAACCCGGGCTTTGGCGGTCAGAGCTTTATCCCGGGCACCATCGCTAAGCTCCACGAGCTCAGGGCCATGTGCGAGCGTCACGGCGTTTCGCCCCTCATCGAGGTCGACGGTGGCATTTCTTCCAAGAACATTGTCGAGGTCGTCAAGGCCGGCGCCAACGTGCTCGTGGCCGGTTCTGCCGTATTTAAGTCCGAAGATCCCGCTGCCGAGGTTGCGCTGCTGCAGAAGCTGGGCAACGAGGCCGCACAGGAGGCATAAACCCTTATGACCGCAGGTCAAAACCGCATACCCGTGAATCTTGACTATGCCGCCTCGACGCCCATGCGCGCCGAGGCGCTCCTTGCGCAGCGCGAGTACGACGACAGCGAGCTTGCCGGCGTCAACCCCAACTCGCTGCATTCGCTCGGCCGCAAGGCCGCTGCGCGCCTTGAAGTCGCGCGTCGCGAGATTGCCCGCAGCTTTGGCGCGCGCGTCCGTCCGTCCGAGATCATCTTGACCAACGGCGGTACCGAGGCAAACCAACTTGCGCTCCTCGGTCTTGCCGAGGGCGCCCGTCAGCGCGACCGTAAACGCAACCGCGTGATCGTATCTGCCATCGAGCACGATTCGATTCTGGACAACCTGCCATTGCTGCGTGCCGCCGGCTTTTCCGTCGACCTGGTGCAGCCCTGCCGCGCGGGCTACATTGAGCCTGCCGCGCTTGTCGAGCTACTAGGCGACGACGTGGCGCTCGTGAGCATCATGGTTGCCAACAACGAGACCGGCGTGGTGCAGCCCATCCGCGAGCTTGCCGCGGCCGCGCATACCGTTGGCGCCCCGTTCCACACCGATGCCATCCAGGGGTATCTGCATATTCCGCTCGATGTCACCGAGCTGGGAGTTGACGCCATGACCGTTGCCGCGCACAAGATCGGTGGCCCCGTGGCATCCGGCGCGCTCTACCTTAAGAACCGCACGCCGCTGCGCCCGCGCATCTTTGGCGGCGGACAGGAAGCCGGACGTCGTGCCGGCACGCAAGACCTGCGCACGCAGCTCGCCTTTGCCGCTGCCGCCTCGTCTCTGACGCCCCATGTGGCTCAGGAGCGCGCGAAGCTGCAAGCCCTTTCCGACAAGCTCTACGCCACGCTTACGGCCCACCAGCGCATTCACGCCACCATGGGTGACTACGCGCAAGCCGACCGTCTGCCCGGCATGGTATCGATCTACATTGACGGCATGGACTCCGAGGAACTCATCATCAAGCTCGACGCCGCCGGCTTTGAGGTGTCGGCAGGCTCGGCATGCTCGAGTGGCAGCATGGACCCGAGCCACGTGCTCAGCGCGATGGGCATCGGCCGCGAACAGGCGCTGGGTGCCTTGCGCATCTCCTTCGATGATCGCGTGAATCCAGACGACCTGGACGACTTTGCCCAGACGCTGCTCTCGATCGTAGGTGCCGTATGATCGTCGCCGAGCTCGAGCGCGCCCTACTGGCACGCTATCCCAAGACGGACGCCGAGGGCTGGGATCATGTTGGGCTATCTGTGGGAGATCCTGCTGCCGAGATCACCGGTGTTGCCTGCGCACTCGACGCGACCGAGGCCAACGTGCACCGCGCCCTTGAGTCCGGCGCCAACGTGCTGCTGACGCATCATCCCATCTATATCAAGGCGCCCGAGGCCTTTTGTCCGGCTGATTCCGCGCGTCCCCAGTGTAGCGCCGCGCTGTACGAGGCAGCTCGTTGCGGCGTGAGCATCATCTCGCTTCACACCAACCTGGACCGCTCGCACGAAGCGCGCGTTCGCCTGAGCGATTTGCTAGGCGCAAAGCACGTAAGCTCACTGGAGCACGTGGACGACCCCGAGGCCACCGGCCTGGGCGTGCTTGCAACGCTCAACGACCCGTGCACGCTGCGCCATCTTGCCACCCGTGCTGCCACGGCGTTTGGCAGCGACCCGCGCGTGTGGGGCGAGGCCGAGCACCCGTGCCGCACCGTCGCCTTATTGGGCGGCTCCCTGGGCGACTTTGGAGAGCTTGCCATCGCTGCCAACGCAGATGTTATCGTGACGGGCGAGGCGGGATACCACGTGGCGCAGGACCTTGCCTTGCGTGGCCTGAGCGTGATTCTGCTCGGCCACGACCGCTCCGAAGAGCCGTTCGTGGATATCTTGATGAACTCTGCACTTGACGCCGGGGTCGACCCCCGTCATGCGATTAAAATACTGAACCCTTGCCAATGGTGGACTGTGACAAAAGGAGAGAACTTATGAGCGCCGGCGCTACGCTACTCAAGCTGCAACAGATCGATTTGGAGCTCGCCCGCAACAAGAGCGAACTTGCCAATATGCCGAAGCTCAAGGAGCTCGCTTCCAAGCGCAAGACCTATGTGAAGCTCAAGTCCGAGATGACCAAGCTCTACGCCCAACGCAAGGATCTGGACATTGAGCTCGACGATCTCAACACTACCGAGATCCAGACCAATAACGCCATCGAGGCTGCCAAGAAGCGTCACGTCGACGGTTCCGACTACCGCGAGGTGCAGGACCTGGAGAACGAGCTTTCCACCCTGGCCAAGCGCCTGGACAAGATCGAGCACACTCGCAAGGACGTCGTTGTCGCCCATAAGGAGGCGCTCGACCGCGAGACTCGCGCGCAGGCCATCATCGCCAAATTCGAGGAGGGCGTGAAGGCCGATACCAAGGCCGCCCGCGCCAAGGCCGCCGACCTGCAGGCCCAGATTGACGCCGCCACCAAGGAGCGCACCGCCCTTGCCGCTACGCTGCCGACCGACGTGCTCACCGACTACGAGCGCCTGCTCAAGCAGTTCCGCGGCCTGGCTGTTGAGACCATCCAGGGTAACATCCCTACGGTCTGCCACACCGCGCTGCAGGCTTCGTCCATGAGCGACCTCAACCACGACGGTAGCGAGATTACGCACTGTCCGTACTGCCACCGCCTCCTGGTGCTCCCGAGCAAGGAAGCCTAGCGATGACGGCGGCATCCAACAATTCAATGCAACTTGAGGGAAAAACGATCCTGCTGGGCATTACCGGCGGGATCGCCGCCTATAAGTCGTGCAATATCGTGCGCCTGCTGCAAAAGCGCGGCGCACGTGTCAAAGTCGTTATGAGCGAGCATGCCACGGAGTTCGTGGGCCCGCTCACGTTCCGCGCGCTCACCAATGAGCCGGTCGCGGTTGGGCTATTCGACGACCCGTCTGACCCCATCCACCATATCTCGCTTGCGCAGGAGCCCGATCTGGTGGTCGTGGCGCCTGCGACGGCCAATATCATCGCCAAGATGGCCAACGGCATCGCCGACGACCTCATCTCCACCACGCTGCTTGCCACGCCGCGCCCCATCGTGATCGCACCGGCCATGAACAATGGCATGTGGAAGGCACCGGCCACACAGGCCAACATGGCCACGTTGCGCGACCGCGGCGTTCACGTGGTGGGACCCGGCAGCGGCTACCTTGCGTGCGGCGACGTGGACACGGGCCGCATGAGCGAGCCCGAGGACATCGTCGAGGCTGTCTGTGAGGTGCTCAACCCCGTGCCGCAAGACCTGACGGGCAAGCGCATCGTCATCACCGCCGGCCCCACGCACGAGCCGATCGACCCGGTGCGATTCATTGGCAACCGTTCTTCGGGCAAGATGGGCATCGCCCTGGCGGGGGAGGCCGCACGTCGCGGTGCCGCCGTCACGCTCGTGCTGGGACCGACATCGCTCGATGTTCCCCGCGGTGTGGAGTGCGTGCACGTACAGACCGCCTCAGAAATGCTCAAGGCAGCGCTGAGCGCCTTCCAGACGGCCGACGCGGCCATTTGCGCCGCCGCCGTCGCCGACTACACGCCGGCGGCCCCGGCGGACCATAAACTCAAAAAGGCCAACGAGCGCCTGGATCGCATCGAGCTTGTCGAAACGGTCGATATT
>CAJJPN010000059.1:0-11382 GCA_905193635.1 Coriobacteriaceae bacterium | reverse complement strand
TGCCATTCTCGTCAAAGTTGTCCTGCATGTTTCCTGCCATCCTAGGCGTCCTTCGCGGCGAGGTCGCGCGAGGTAACGATACGGTCAATCAGGCCGTAGTCGAGGGCCTCGGCAGCGGTCAGGTAGTTGTCGCGCTCGGTATCGGCCTGGACCTTCTCGATGGGCTGGCCCGAGGCATCGGACAGGATCTGGTTGAGCTCGCGGCGGGTCTTCTTGATCTCCTCGGCCACGATCTCGATCTCGGTCTGCTGACCTTGAGCACCGCCGCTGGGCTGGTGAATCATGACCTTGGAGTGCGGCAGGCAGAAGCGCTTGCCCTTGGCGCCAGCCGAAAGCAGCACGGCGGCCATGGACGCGGCCATACCGACGCAGATGGTGGAGACCTGCGGCTTGATGAAGTTCATGGTGTCAAGAATCGCCAGGCCGGAGTAAACCTCGCCACCGGGCGAATTGATGTAGAGCGAGATATCCTTCTCGGCATCCTGGCTCTCAAGATGCAGCAGCTGGGCAACGACCAGGTTGGCGCTGACGGAGTTGATCTCCTCGCCCAAGAAGATGATGCGGTCGTTGAGCAGGCGCGAATAGATATCGTAGCTGCGCTCGCCGCGCGGCGTCTGCTCGATAACGTATGGCACGAGGGCGGAATCGAACTTAGCGATCATACGCATCTCCATTTCTCTTACGGACCAATAGTGGTTCTAGACAAACGTACGGTGCCCGCATGCTATGCATTGGCTGGCACCGTACGAAGCAACCGGATAACCGGCTTATAACTTTACCCCATCACGGGCACATACATGCGCTCGCGGGCAAGGTGGCGAGAATTACTCGGCGTCCTTGGCGGTCTCGTCGACCTCAGTCACCTTGGCGTTCTCGACCAGGTGATCGACGGCCTTGGAGCGACGGATGGACTCGCGGACGGCAGGCATGCGGCCATCGGCGATGAACTCGGCCTTGGAAGCCTCGACGTCCTTGACGCCGGCCTTCTCGAACTCGGCATTGATGTCGTCCTCGGTGACCTCGATCTTGAGCTCACGGGCGAGGGCGTCCAGAGCCAGGGACTCACGGGCAACGTCGTTGGCCTGCTTGTGCAGGTCGCCAATGAACTGCTCCATGGTCAGGCCGGAAGCGGGCAGCCAGGTGTCCAGCGTCATGCCGCGGGCAGCGAGGTTGGACAGGAAGTTCTGGCCAAGCTCCTCAAAGACGGACTGCTCGTAGTCGGCGTCCATCTCGTCGAGCTGCAGGCGCTCGGCGAGAGCGGAGACGCAACGGTTCTCCTTCTCGGCCGGGAGGCGGGAAGCCTTGTCCTGCTCGATCTCGATCTTGATGGCGTCGCGCATAGCGTCGATGCTGTCGAAGCCAAAGTCGGACTTGACGAGCTCGTCGGTGAGCTCGGGGGTGTTGCGGACCTTGATGCCCTTGACGGTGACCTCGACGGTGTGGGTCTCGGCCTCCTCGCCCTCCTCGGCCTCGTCGGTCCAGGTGACGGACTTGACGTCGTCAACGTTGGCGCCGATCAGAGCCTCGTTGAACTCGGCGGGGTTGCTGTCGCTACCGGCGATGAGCATACGGCCCTCGGCGGCGAAGTTATCGGCGTTCTCGACGGCCTTAAGGTCGACGGTCACATAGTCGTCAGCCTCGACGGCACGACCCTCGACGTCCTCGAAGGTGGCGCGGTAGTTGAGAAGCATCTCGACCTGGTTGTTGATCTCGGACTCGGTGACCTCCGCGGGAGGCATCTCGATCTCGACGGCGTCGAAGGAAGAGAGCTCGGCGGCGGGACGCAGGGAGAACTCGACGGTGTAGGTGTAATCCTTGGCGAGGTCGAGATCCTTGTAGTCACCGCTCTTGGTGGGGACGATGTCCAGCTCGTTGAGGACGGCGGGCTCGTTGGCGGCGATCAGGTCGTTGGTGGCCTGAGCGAGGGTAGCCTCGGCGCCAAGAGCGGAATCGATGACCGGACGGGGAGCCTTACCGGCACGGAAGCCCGGGAAGCGGTACTTCTTAGCGGTGTCCTTGTAGGCCTTCTTGATCGCGGCGTCGACGTCGGCGGCCGGGATGGTGACCGTAGCGGTGAGCTTGGCGTCCTTGACGTCAGAAGCGGTGATGTTCAACACGTTCCTCCTCATACTGCCCAGCTTATCTGAGGTGCTGGTACCTTTATGCAACAAAGAGTCGCGACGGCCGAAGCCGACGCAGATGCGTTGGTGCGGGCGAAAGGACTCGAACCTTCACGGGAATCCCACCAGAACCTAAATCTGGCGCGTCTACCAATTCCGCCACGCCCGCATGAGCGCACAGACTAGGAATGATAGCAGATACGAGCGGCAAGCGCACGCACACCTTTTACAGGCTCACGACCTCACCACGAGTGCAAAAGGCGGGGCGAGTTGTCCCGTCCCGCCAACTACGACTTGTTCGCTGACCCGCTACTCCCCCAGCAGGGCCTTCTCGGGCGTGATGGGCAGTGAGCGAACCTGATGGCCGGTGGCGTGCGCCACGGCCGAGGCCACGGCGGCGAGCGGCGTGTTGATGACGACCTCGCCGATCGACTTGGCGCCAAACGGGCCCGTCGGCTCGTAGCTCGGCTCAAAGGCCACGCGAATGCTGCCGATATCCAAGCGCGTGGGCAGCTTGTAGCTCATAAAGTTGCCGGTGCGCAGACGGCCGCGTTCATCGTGCTCGACGATCTCGTAGAGCGCGTGGCCGATGCCCTGGGCAATGCCGCCCTCGGCCTGGACGCGCGCGAGCGCCTCATTGATCACGGTGCCGCAGTCGACGGCTGCCGCGTAATCCACCACGGTCACCTTGCCGGTGGCCTTGTCAACCTCGACCTCGGCAATGCCGGCCATAAACGGCGGAGGCGAAACGGGCAGGCAGGCAGAAGCATGCGAGGTGAGCGCGTCGCCGCCCGCGATGTTCTTGACGCACAGGTTGGCAAAGTCGCGCAGCGTGAGGTAGCGGTTCTGCTCGCGCGCGGCGCGCTCGTCGGACAGGCGCACGTACTGGCCATCGAAGACCACGTCGGCGGCGTCCACGTCCCACATCTGGGCGGCCTTGGCACAAATCTTCTCGCGCAGCTCGGTCGCGGCGTTCTTGGCTGCCAGGCCCGTCACGTACGTACCCGAGCTCGCGTACGAGCCGGCGTCGAACGGCGACACGTCGGTGTCCACGCCGCGCACCACGATCAGCGAGCTCTCCACGCCCAGCTCCTCGGCGGCAATCTGCGCCAGGATCGTGTCGACGCCCATGCCGTTATCGGTGGCGCCGGTGCCGATGGTAATGAAGCCGTCCTCTTCCAAGCGCATGTCGATGCCGGCGATATCCACGTTGGAGATACCCGAGCCCTGCATGGTGAGCGCACAGCCCAGAGCACGCACACGGTCGCCCAGGTCGACGGCTAGCGGCTTAACGCGCCAACCGATCATGTCCATCGCGCGCAGCAGGCAGCGGTCGAGCGCGCAGGCGTTGAGCTTCTCGTTGTAGTACTGCGGCATGATCTCGCCCTCGCGCACGATGTTCTTAAGGCGCAGATCGGCGGGGTCCATGTGCAGAATGTCGGCGAGCTCGTTGACGGCGCTCTCCACGGCAAACTGGCCCTGGGTGGCACCGTAGCCGCGATACGCGCCGCCGCGGTTGGTGTTGGTGTAGACGGCGTCCCAGCTAAATCGGCTCGCCTTCACATGGTTGTAAATCGGCAGGCTCTTGTGGCCCGAGAGGCCGATCGTCGTGGTGGCGTGCTCGCCATACGCGCCGGCGTTGGACAGCGTGTGCAGATCGATAGCCGTGATGGTGCCGTCGTTCATGGCGCCCAGTTTAACGGTCATCTGCATCTGGTGGCGCGAGTTGCCCGCAGTGATGGTCTCCTCACGGGTGTAGCAGCAGTAGCTCGGACGGCCGGTCTGCTGCGTCACAAACGCAACGAAGATCTCGCAGCAGCCCGTCTGCTTGGAGCCAAAGCCGCCGCCGATGCGCGGTTTAATGACCTGCACCTGCGACTGCGGAATGTCGAGCGACTGCGCGACCATGCGGCGCACATGGAAGGGCACCTGCGTGGAGGTGGTCACCGAGATACGCCCGAACGCGTCGGTTGTCGCGAAGGCGCGGAAGGTCTCCATGGGCGCGGTCTGCGTGGCCTGGCTGGTGTAGGTGCGCTCAAAGACGATGTCGCTCTGGGCGAAGGCCTCGTCCAGGTCGCCAAAATCGCTGGCACCGCTGCACACCAGGTTGCGCGGGACATCGCCGCCCTGCGGGAACATAAAGGTCACGTCGCCCTCGGGGTGGACCACGATGTCGTTATCGAGTGCCTTGGTAAAGTCCAGCAGGGGCTCGAGCACCTCGTAGTCGACCTTGATGAGCTTGAGTGCCTTGTCGGCAGCCTCCTCGGTCTCGGCAGCGACGATCGCCACCTCCTCGTTTTGGTAACGGACGAGGTTCTCGAGGATCAGGCGGTCGTAGGGACTCGGCTGCGGATAGCTCTGACCGGCGATAGTAAAGCGGCGCTTGGGCACGTCCTCGTAGGTGTAGACGCCCACGACGCCGGGCACCTTCAGGGCGCGCGACGTATCGATGGAGCGGATCTTGGCGCGGGCATAGGGGCTGCGCTTGAGTTTGACGATCAGGGCGCCGGCGGGCACCATATCGCCCGTGTAGACCGGACGGCCCTCGAGCAGCGCCTTCGAGTCCTTCTTGGGCTGCTTGTGGGTAATCTGCTTGTACGCGACGCCGTCGCAGCTGGTGTCGTTGACGGGCAGCTCGGGCATCTCAAAGCCCACCTGCACGCCGGACTCGTTGAGAAAGCGGACAATGGCGCGCAGCTGGCTCTCGTAGCCGCTGCAGCGGCAGAGGTTGCCGGCCAGCTGGCGCGAGAGCTCCTCGCGCGTGGCGACGAGGCTCGGGTCCTCCTTGGCGGCGCGGGCGAGCGCCAGCACGTTCATTATGAGGCCGGGGGCGCAAAAACCGCACTGCTCGGCGCCTTCGGCAGCCATAGCGCGGGCAAGCGCCTCGGACTCGGCCTTGAGGCCCTCGAGCGTGGTGATGGAGCGGCCCTCGACGCGCGCGGCGGGAACCGAGCAGCTCAGCACCGGGTCGCCGTCGAGCCACACCGTGCACAGACCGCAGTTGGTGGTTTCGCAGGCGCAGCGCACCGACGCGCAACCCTGCTCGCGCAGCAGCGCAAAGAGCATGGTGTCGGGGGCAATCTGAACCTTGACCTTGCGACCGTTGAGCGTAAAGGAAAGATCGATGAGTTTGGCAGCCATTAGCGCACCTCGCTAGAATCGACGCCGGGCACGCGGCGGCAGGAATACTCGTCCGTGGCGTGCTTGGGAATCTGCACGCCCTCGAGCTCGCGGGCAAGCGCGGCCGAAAGCTCAATGCCGGCGGCGCGGCGCACGGCCTGAATCGCCAGCGGGGCCGAGATGCGGCGGCGGTAGTCGGCCGAGCCCCACAGGTTGGTGCCGTAGCTCAGGGTACGCACGGATGCGGCAAGGGCGCACAGCTCGTCCTCGGAAGGCTGCTCGTTCACCAGGCCGCATGCCTCGCCCCGCAGCAGGGTCGCGCGCAGCGGGCGGGCACCCACGGTGACGTGCCAGGAGCCGTCCCACCAGGCGGCGGTGACGTTCAGCGAGGGGAAGTCGGTCGCGGCCTTGCGCACGGCCTCGTAGCTTGCGCGGTAGTCGTGTTTAACGACCACAACATGCTCGATCACGTCGCGCACGTAGCCCATGTTCACAAACTCGGCGAGCGGCACGCGGCCGGCACCTGTCAGCTTAACGTATGAATCGAGTGCCAAAAAAGCCGAAAGCACGTCCGAGAAGCCAAAGCGGCCGTAGATGCTGCCGCCCACCGTGGCGGTATTGCGCAGCTGCACACCCACGATGTCGTGGACGGCGAACTCAAAGACATTGTTGACGAGCGCGTTGAGCTCGGCATGGCGCTCGAGCTGGCGTAGGGTGCACATGGCACCGATGCGAAACTCGGTCTCGGTCTCCTCGATCTGATCGAGTCCGCAGGCCGAAAGGTCAATCGCCGTCGCCACGCGACGCGAACCCAGGCGCATCCAGATGCCGCCGCCCACAATCTTGTTGTTGCGGTTCTTCTGTAAGAGCTCATAGGCTTCGGCCGCGTTTCCAACACGGACGTAGGTACCGAACTTGAGCACGTTCTCCCCCATCTCTTTACTTGTCCAGTACCCCTAAGTGTACCAAACGAGGGCGCACGGCCCTCACCACCATAGAAAAAGGCTCCCAGCACAAATGCTGGGAGCCTCATCAGGTGCTATGTCGAGCTGGGCTTAGCAGACGCCCTGAGCGAGCATGGCGTCGGCGACCTTCAGGAAGCCGGCGATGTTGGCGCCCATGACAAAGTTGCCCTCCTGGCCGTACTTCTTGGCGGTGTCGTCCACGTTGTGGAACATGCCGCGCATGAGCTGCTCGAGCTTGCCGTCGACCTCCTCGAAGGTCCAGGACAGGTGCTCGGCGTTCTGGCTCATCTCCAGGCCGGACACGAGCACGCCGCCGGCGTTGGCAGCCTTACCGGGCATAAAGGCGACGCCGTTCTCTTGGAAGTAGGTCGTGGCCTCGATGGTCGTGGGCATGTTCGCGCCCTCGCCGACCACCTTGCAGCCGTTGGCGACGAGCGCCTGGGCGTCCTCGAGCAGCAGCGTGTTCTCGCGGGCGCAGGGCAGGGCGATGTCGCAGGGCAGCTGCCACACGCCGCGGCCGTCGCCCTCGTGCCACACGGCACCGGGCTTCTCGTCAACGTACATGGCGAGCGTGACGCCCTTGTCGTGGCCGGAGCGCTTCTGGTTGTAGACGTGCTCGAGCACGGAGTAGTCGATGCCGTCGGGATCCTCGACCCAGCCGTGGGTGTCGGAGCAGGCCAGCACCTTGCCGCCGAGCTGCGCGACCTTCTGGACGGCATAGATAGCAACGTTGCCGGAACCGTGAACGACGACGTTCTTGCCCTCGAAGGAGTCGCCGCGGCTCTTGAGGTACTCGTCCACAAAGTAGACCAGGCCGTAGCCGGTGGCCTCGGTACGGGCGAGCGAGCCGCCAAAGGAGAGGCCCTTGCCAGTGAGGACGCCGGTCCACTCGTTGGTCAGGCGCTTGTACTGACCGAACATGTAGGCAACCTCGCGGCCGCCAACGCCAAGGTCGCCGGCGGGAACGTCGGTGTTGGGGCCAATGTGGCGATAGAGCTCGGTCATGAAGGACTGGCAGAAGTGCATGATCTCGTTGTTGGACTTGCCCTTGGGGTCAAAGTCGGAGCCGCCCTTGCCGCCGCCCATGGGCAGGGTGGTCAGGCTGTTCTTGAGGATCTGCTCCAGGCCCAGGAACTTAAGCATGCCCAGGGTGACCGTCGGATTAAAGCGCAGGCCGCCCTTGTAGGGTCCAATGGCAGAGTTGAACTCGACGCGGTAACCGCGGTTGACCTGAACCTTGCCCTGGTCGTCGACCCAGGGAACACGGAACATGACGATGCGCTCGGGCTCGACGAGGCGCTCAAGCAGGGCGGCCTCCTCGTACTCGGGGTGGGCGTCGAGCGCCGGCTGGATGGTGCCGAGGATCTCGGTCGCGGCCTGGATGAACTCAGGCTGCTCGGGATAGCGGGCCTTGAGCTCGTCGAGAACTTTCTGCGTGTAGCTCATGCTTCCTCCAATGATGGGAAAGAAAAGTGTCGGTCGCGGCACCCTATGCGCCGCGAGCTTTATCGAGTATGGATAATATCGCACTGTTGCCGCAAAATTACGAATAAGACCGCGGGCGGATGTTTCATTTTGATTACGATGCAGGTAGATGCGTTTTTGAGCGCCTGACGTGCAAGTTGCGTGTTTCGAAGCTGTTTCCCGCACGTTTCAAAACCACCACAAAGGGGACAGGCACCTTTGTGGTGGTTTTGGCGAGATGCGTTGGCGGGAACGGATGTGAATCGAACACATCCAAGACGTTTTGCACGCCTCACAACGGTTTTGAAGACCGCGGGGCCCACCGGAGCCCATCCGCTCCCAAACGTGGCGGTATTTTACCAAACCCAACAGACCACAACCGAAAAGAGCGATGCGGAAACCGCTAACGCAGCGATCTCAGACCGCCGGACTCCTTGTCGAGTACTGTAAAGCGCACGGCATCCAGGTGCTCCAAGATGCTAATGGTTCGTTTGCGCGACACGCCCAGGGCTTCGCGCAGCACACTCGTGGTGGCGGCGCCGCCAGCAGCCTCGATAGCCGTCGCAACAACCTCACGCGCATGGGCCTCGGCAGCGGCGGACAAGGCAACGTCGCGCTCGACCTTAACGATCGAGTGGTTGAGCGAAAGCTCGCGCAGTACACGCGTCATGGTGTCGCGATCGAGCTGCAACTGTTCGCTCACCTCGGGAAGCGTCGGCGCATTAAGACCGGCCTCATCCAGCAGGGCCACGATACGCTGGCCAGCCTCGCGCACCACGCGTATCGCCGCGGCGGCGGAATGCGGGTCGAACACCTCGGCACCGTCGACGGCGCACACGCCACGTGCACAGCCCTCGGCAATAAGTGCCATCGCGACATCGTTACCGGCGCCCGGCCAAGCCGCGTGCGCGACCGCACCGGACGTAAAGCCGATCTCTTTGGGAGCCGCCGCGTGCATGGAGGACAAGGCCGCAGCCAGCACATCCATTGCAGCATCGAGAGCCGAGGCATCTGCGTAGAGCACCGCACCGCCCGCAGCAAGCTCGCACACGGCAGCCTGGTCCACAAGCCCACGCAAAACGATCTCGACCTCGCCGGTAACAAGATCGAGCGCTGCGGCAACACCGGCAGCAGCAACAGGCAGCGTTTGCAGCGCCAGCCACGCGTGTACGCCGTCCGCGACATCTCCGGACTCAAGCGCCGCATACAACGCGCGCTCCCCCGCCGACAGGACCCGCGCGCGGCGACAGCGCGATAGCAGGACGCGTCCGCCGCCAAGCAGCGAAATCGGCGAATACGACAGAATGACGGCATGATCGCCGGCGCGCAACGGCAGCGGCCGTTCCAGGCGCACCTGCACCACACGCGTCTCGCCGACCGCAATAGGCGGCTCGTCGTCTAAAAGCATAATGCGGCCGAGCACCTCAGCCGTGCCCGCCATAACGTGCACGCGTGTACCCGAAGCAAGAACGCCGGCTCGCACGCCATCGCGCCCCACATATGTCAGTTGCATCAAAAAGCGCAGCGTCTGGCCCACGCGACCCTCGACGCCGAGCATCTCGCCGCGCTTGAGGCCCGCCACGCCATCGCCCACCAGGTTCAGGGCGACGCGCTGGCCGGGAACCGCGCACTGGGTATCCCCGTGAACCTGCACCCCGCGCACGCGACAGCGCGTTTGCGACGGCAGCGCAACGAGCTCATCGCCAACCGAAACGGGACCGTCGTGCAGCGTACCCGTCACGACGGTTCCGGTGCCGCGGATGCTAAAGCAACGGTCGATGGGAAGACGGGGCGCGGCGCCCGAGCCAGCGGTCGCCTCCAGATGCTCCGACCAGCACGAACAAACCGTGTTATCGAGCGTCGTAAGCAGCTCGTCCAGGCCCTCGCCCGTCTTGGAGGACACCGGCACTATAGAGGCACCCGCAAACACGGTCCCGTCCAGAAACGCCTCGACATCGAGCTCCGCCAGCGCGGCAATCTCGTGGTCGGCCAAATCGCGCATCGTGAGTGCGACGACCATGCGCGTCACACCCAACAGCTCCAGAACCCGAACGTGCTCGCGGGTCTGCGGCATCACGCCCTCAACGGCCGAAACCGCCAGCAACGCAACGTCCACGCCGGTGGCGCCCTGCACCATGGCGCGCAGATAGTGCGCATGCCCGGGTACGTCGACCAAGCCGACAAGCTTGCCGCTGGGAAGCTCGAGCTCGCCAAAGCCGAGCTCAGTGGTCATGCCTCGGCGCCGTTCGACCTCCAGACGGTCGGGATTTTTGCCGGTCAGCGCCTCGATAAGGGCCGACTTTCCGTGGTCGACGTGTCCTGCCGTTCCGACGATAACGGGACATTCGACAAGCTCGCGCGCGGTCATCGACGCAAACCTGCCCGCACGGCATCCGCCAACGCAGACGCACACAGGTCAAGGTCGGTGTCGCGCAAAAGCGTGCGAACGTCAAAAAGCACCTGGTCGTGCCGCACGCGCGTCACAACCGGCGTATCGGGCTCCTGTACCATAGCGCGCTTTAGGCCATCGGCGGATAGACGCCCATCGACGGGACAGACGGCAACGCAAAATGTAGGGAGCTCGACAGTCGGCAGCGATCCGCCGCCGGGAGTAGAGGCGCCCTCGACAACCTGCAGCTCCACGGCCTCCTCGCACTGAGCCTCGCGAAGCTTGCGCAGCATGCGGTCGTGCAGGCGCTTGGCCTGGCGCTCGAGCGGAGCCGGCGCGCCGGAAAGCATGTTGAGTACCGGGATCTCCCGATGCGCCGCATCGGGACCGGTCACATACAGTCGCAAAGTGGCCTCGAGCGCCGCGAGCGTGAGCTTGCCAGGGCGAAGCGCGCGCATAAGAGGATGCGAGGCACAGGCGGCGATTGCCTGGGCGCTGCCGAGAATAATGCCTGCCTGCGAGGCACCGAGCAGCTTGTCACCCGAGCACGAGACGACGTCAACGCCGGCGCAAAGCGAGGCGGACGTGGGCTTCTCCCCCGCATCGGCGAGCACCCCGTCTGCAAGCAAAGCGCCCGAGCCCTGATCCTCGTACAGCAACAGCCCGTGCTCATGCGCCAGCGCGGAAAGCTCCGCCGCGGAAACCTCCTCGTGGAAGCCCTCGATACGGTAATTAGAAGGATGAACTTTCAAGATCATCGCCGTGTTGGGCGTAATGGCGCTTCGATAATCGTCCAGATGTGTGCGGTTGGTAGAGCCAACCTCGACAAGCTTGGCACCCGAAGCCGCCATGATGTCGGGGATGCGGAAGCTGCCGCCCACCTCGACAAGCTCGCCGCGGCTCACGATGACCTCTTTGCCAGCCGCGTGCGCGGCAAGCACCAACAGCACCGCGGCGGCATTGTTGTTGACAACTAAGGCGTCCTGCGCCCCCGTGAGCGTGCGCAGCAGACGCGCGGCATGCTCTTTGCGGCCTCCGCGAGCGCAGGTTGAGACGTCATACTCAAGCGTGCTGTAGCCTCGGGCGACATCGGTCACCGCCTGCACCGCCGCGGGAGCGAGCGGAGCGCGGCCCAGATTGGTGTGAATCACAACGCCCGTCGCGTTGACGGCAGGGCGCAGGGTCGGCAGCGACAGGCGATGGGTCCGCTGCTCAATTGCCAAGGCGAGCTCGCGCTCGTTCCTTGCAGGGGCGCCGGAGCGAATCGCCGCGCGCTCGACATCGAGCTCGGCGTCAATCGCCTCGCGTACCATCGTGTCGCCTG
>CAJJPN010000058.1:0-11564 GCA_905193635.1 Coriobacteriaceae bacterium | reverse complement strand
GTTGCAGAACTTCTGGGACTTCTCGACGACAAAGCCGTTGAGGATCTTGGCGACGACGTCGAGCTGGATGCCGAGCATGCCGACCGGCAGGCCGATGGCGAGGCCCGTGTCGGAGCCCAGGGTCACGCCGTAGGCGGTGGCGATGATGGCCATCGTGCCGTAGTCGGGAATGGAGGAGCCGCCGAAGCCCGCGACGCCGAGCTGCATGAGCTGAATGGTGCCGCCGATGACAAGGCCGGTCTTCCAGTCGCCCATGACGACTCCGGTGATGAGGCCCCAGAAAACGGCGTAATTGACGAAGATCATCGGGATGCCGTAGTAGTCCACGTGCTTGATGAAGGCCAGCAGGGTCAAAAGGACGACCTGCAGGATAGTGAAGTTGACCATATTTCCCCCTTAGATGAGGTCTGCGACGGAGACGGGCTTGTCGGCGGGCACGAACTGGGCCGTCACCTTGACGCCACGGGCGATGAGCGCCTTGTAGCTCTGGACGTTCTCGGCGGAGGCGTAGGCGCGCTGGGTGAGCTGGATGCCGTCCTCCTTGACGAGCGAGCCGCCGACGACCAGCGACGGGAGCTCGACGCCCGACTCGACCAGGCGAAGCATCGTCTCGGGCTCCTTGGCGATGACGAAGACCTTCTCGCGGTCGTACTTGCCCGCGGCGAAGTTCTTGAGCGCGGTCTGCTCGGAGATGATCGAAACGGCCATGCCCGCGGGGCGCGCCATCCTCATGGTGGACTTCAGGACCTCGTCGCCGGCGACCTTGTCGTCGATGACCATGACTCGGGTCGCGCCCGACACCGGGGCCCACTGCGTCACGATGATGCCGTGAAGCAGGCGATTGTCGATTCGTGCCATAACAACACTCATGTTTGCTCCTATCAAATGAAGTTTTACGTTCGGTACTGCCTCGGCGCTATCCGGATTCGCGCCGGGCAAGGGGTTATCGGATTATTGAGGACGCGCGGTCAGCTTGCGGCGGCGCGGGGAAGGTCACTCGTCGAGCAGGAGGTCCGAGGAGCCGAGGCGCTCTTCTCGCGCCGGGGCGGCGCTCACGCTTATGTAGTCGAAGACATATGCGATCTCGCTTACGGGAACCTCTACGCGATAGCGCGTCGAGATGCTCGAGAAGCTCTGCCTGAAGGACTCGATGAAATCGGCGCGTTCCTCCTCGAAGCGGTCCTGGCCAACGTAGGTCTCAATGGGGTTTCTGGTAACAAGGCGCTCGACGAGACAGCAGAGGTGAACGTAGAGCCCAATGATGGCGTTGCTGCCGATCTTCTCGCCTGTCCTGCGCTGAAGCTCGTGCACGGCGCTCTCGATCTCATGGAATAGCCGCTCCGGGTCGAGGATGGTGATGGAGCGGATGACGTTCTGCAGCGTCATGTTCGAGAGCAGCTTCTCGTGGAAAGAAGAGAGCTCGGAAGCGTCAAGCCACCTGCCGAACACGGCATCAACCTTAGAGGCGGACGCCGTCGACATGATGTCCTCGAGGGCGACGAAGGGGACGGAGGCGACCCCGGGGTCTCCCGTGCCGATGACGGCGCAGACGCGGTGCTCGGAGAAAACGGCGTCGTTCGACCCGTTCGCGACGAGCTGCTTGAAGGGCCTCGTGAGCAGGCGCGCGCCTATGGTGCGCGGGAGGCTCTGCGAGACGAGCTGGCGTATCCTCTCCGCGGCGTCGACCCCGGACTCGGAGCAGAAGACGATGGCGTCCTCACGGTTGACGCGCTCGATCACCTTGCAGTGCGTCACGCACGCGGCGGTCGCATCGCCAAGAACCTCGGCGATGGACTTGCCGCCGAGCAGCCCGACCCCGATCTCGAGCGCAAGACCGGTAGAGACGTTGTTCACCACGCCGATAGTGGAGTCGGTAACGTTCTCGAGGGCCTTATAGGCCTCCTCCAAGGAGCCCATGTCGACGAGGAACACGACCCCGGTGCAGTAGGAATGACGGTCGACGAGGCGCTGGAGCGGACCGACGATGTCCTTCAGCTGCTGGTCGTAGGGCATGTCGACAGCCTCGTACACATGCATGCCGAGCATACGGTTCGCCGCGTCGGCGATGCTCGTCGCCGTTGAGTAGCCGTGGGACAAGATGACGCAGAGCGTCCGAAGGGCCTTCGCATCGCGAGACTCCGATGCGACGCACAGCGTCAGAAGCGTCTTCGTGAAGTGATCGAGCGAGATTCCCAGCGCCCCTTCCACGTCTGCGGCGACCTGATCGGAGACACTCGAGGCAAACGGCAATTCGGAGGTCACGGCACCGAGGAGATGGGAGATTTGCTCCGCACAGGCAGACTTTCGCTTAGCCAGGCCGATACCCGGCCACAACTGCAGGCAAATCTCCTGGGCCAGTAGAAAAGCGACCTTCCTCGAAAGCTCGATGCCATAAGAAGAGCCTGCGTCGGCAAGGACCGCGCCCACGACGCGCTCGAAGGCGCGCGACCTCGAGGAGGCGACGCCGTGGTCGAAGATCAAGTGATCCTCAACGCCGCGCACAGCGGAGACAGCTTGCGAGACAAGCTCGGAGACAGAGAGCTCCCCGGCGCAGAATCGCTCATCGAGGGAGCACAGGGCATCGAGCGCCTGCTCGACCGGCCCTGTGCTCTCGGCGGCATCCAGAGACGCGTCGATCAGAACGCCATCGTCGGGCTGTTGATCGATCTGCGCGGAGGAGAGGAGCCCGCTGGGAAGAAGATACGGGCGAACGACGACGTAGCCGCCCTCGCGATTGAGGAACGCTTTGGCGCAGCAGTTCGTCACGCAGGCGCGCAAGCCGGCGATGTTATCGGAAAAGTCCGCGTTCACGAGGCAACGGTATGCGCCGCGGCTGATCTTCACATCAGAACCGATTCGGCACCCCTCGCTGCGCAGGAAGCTCAAGATGAGATCCTCGCGCTCCTCGGGGGTCCGCTCCTTGAGTGAGGGGACGCGGGCACAGATGGGCATTTTGCTGTAGGCCGAGGAAACCTTCAGGTCATCAGCGGAAAGCGTCGTCGAAAGAACGAGGCGAGCGCGCGGCGCATCCTGGGAGGCATCGAGCCCGAGGGCCGTCGCAAGGCAGTGCTCCATCGCAGAGGGAGAGAGTGCCTCGATGCCGTTGACAAAGACCACACCCCCGCGCGCTTTCGCGATCGACTCGTCAAGAAGCCCGTTGAACGAGGCGGCGTCCGGGACCCCGGCGCAGTCGATGCGCACATAGGAGGAGTCGCGGGACAGCAAGCCCTGGTTCTTGCCGTACTCGTACACAAGGCGAGAAAGGAAAGACTTACCGACACCCACGCCGCCGCTCAAGAGGATGGGCAGGCCAAACGGAGGGTACTGAACCGCAGCCTTGCACTGCTCGACAACGGAGCTGAGGCTCATGTCGAAGCCCACGGCACGCGCGAAGTCGCGGTGATCGGCGATTCCCGTCGCCTGGATGAGGTCGGCGAGCGAGGCGTACTCGCTTGCAGAGAGCTTTACCTGAAAACGCTTCTGGAACGCGCGGCGATGAAAATAACGGACAGGCCTGCCCGCCACCTTAACCACAAGACCGGCGCGAACAAGGTCGTTGAGGTACTGGCTCGCCAGGCTCCTGGAGATGATGAGCGTCTCGGCGATGTCGGAGGTGGACAGACGGGCAAGGTCGTCGAGCGAGACGGCAGAGGTGAGGGCCTCGAGATGCTCGAGAATCCTGTCCCTCATGTCGACGGGTTTCTTTGCCAAGCTGTCCTGTGTGGTCTTGTCCATGACTTCTTACCTCCTCGTACAAGGAGTATAAGGGGAGAACAGAGAACGGAAGGGGGCGCGTGGGGGAATCAACAGCTCCGAGGAAAAGTCCACCACTTGAGGGGCAGAAAACAACGGCCATTGAACATTCAGGGCCGACGCTCAACACTTCGGCTCGACACTTCGCTTTGGAAAGGGCCCGGCGCGCCGGGGTCCCAACATAAAGAAGGGCCCCGGCGCGCAGGGCCTAAAGCTTAACCATGCGCGCGGCGATGCGGGCGCAGTCGCAGGCGGCCTTCTTCTCGAAAGTGTTGTAGTCACGACCCGGCCCTCGGCGCAGGGCTTGTCGCTGATGGCGCGCACGACGACGAGGGGCACGCCGTTGAGATAAGCGGCCTGCGCGATGGTGCAGCCCTCCATCTCGCAGCACAGGTCGCCGAAGGTCGCGAGGATTCGCTCCTTCTGTTCCGCGGGCGAGACGAACTGGTCGCCGGAGACGACGCGGCCCTTGAGGACCTTAATGTCGGGGGCGACGGCGGCCGCGGCGGCGCACGCCGCCAGCAAGGGCCGGAACGGATCGCGCAAGATCAAGGCGTCGCCCGGGAGGTCGGGCGTTACCGTCAGCCGGCGCCGCGTCTGCCGCATCATGAGGGAGAACGGCCTGGCCGGCGCATACGGCAGGAAGAGGTTCAAGGTGCACCCCGGGGCGGTCAACGAGGCCGACGTGTCGAACGTCGTCGCGCGCGGCTTCGGCGGCAGGGCGCCGTGCACCCATATATGCAGCGACTTGGCCTGCGTGCGCGTCAGGGCGTCGTGGAACTACGTCTGCCTGCTCGTCGACCTCTGCAACGGGGAGATCGTCGGCCACTCCGAAGGACCGAGGAGGGACGCGCGAGCTCCGAGCCAAGCTCTTGGATTACGTGCACTGGTACAACAACTTCAGGATCCACTCGACGCTGGGCTACATGTCGCCGGTCGAGTTCAGGGAGGCGGGGCCGTCCCTCCCGGAATCGTCCAAATAAGTGTTGCCAATCCATAGCCAATCCAGCCATCATCTCCGCGAAGGCGGACGTCAGGAAAAGCTCGGCTTGAGCTCGGTCGGACGCGGTCTGTGGGGCATCATTCAGGCTCAGGGGGTCTCCTTGTCTTCTTCGGTCGCAACCTGAATGATAGGGACGGCCCCTTCTCTCTTTCCCCTTCGTTTTCGACGCGTCACCCTCTCGGCGGGCTTAAGGCCCGCGCTCGCGGGTGCAGGGGCTACGCCCATACCCCAAAAACGTAACGCCGTGCTCGAAGCGTTTCCGGACGTCAGCGTAATCTCAAATCCCGTTCGTCAACTCATGGGCAAGCCACCTGAGACTACTCATTTCTCCTACTGGCAATGAAGACCTGCGACCTGCAGTTTTGCAAACTGCTTGAAAGCCACCTGCGTTGATTCACTTCCTATTGCAGCTGGCGGTTTGCACGCGAAAAGGCATTTAAGTTTCAAAACGGGCGTTTTCGGCGCTATCGAGCCTCCAAAGGCATCCCGCCGCGCCCTTTGGGACAAAAACAAAAACTCAAAGCCCTGAGTTCGAAAATAGTTTTTGGAGTTGTCCCGACTTTTGTCCCCGAAGCCGACGAAACGCGACAGGGTGTCACCTGGCGGCACTCGATTCGAGACGGCACCGAAAACTGGATGCAACCGGAATGACGGGGCGGCAGAACCGAAGCCATCGAGTGGGGGATAGAAAAAGGCCCGGGTGCCGTTGCATCCGGGCCTTTGCTAGCAACTTGATGTTGCGGGCAGCTTAGAACTTGTGGCCGCACTTCTTGCAGACGCGCAGCTTGTTCTTGCCGTCCTTCTCGTGACCGACGCGGGTAACCTTACCGCACTCGGGGCAAACGAGATTGACGTTGGAGGCGTCGATGGGAGCCTCCTGCGAAACGATGCCGCCCTGCTGGTTGGCAGCGTTGGGCTTGACGGCCTTCTTGACGACCGAAACGCCCTCGACAACGACCTTGTTCTCGGCGGGGAGAGCACGCAGGACAACGCCCTGCTTGCCGCGATCCTTACCAGAGAGAACCTGGACCTTATCGCCCTTCTTGATATACATATATCTCCCCTAACTACAGGGTCTCGGGAGCGAGCGAGACGATCTTCATGTACTTCTTGTCACGAAGCTCGCGAGCGACGGGCCCGAAGATACGGGTGCCGACGGGCGAACCATCGTTGTTGATGACAACGCAGGCGTTCTCATCAAAGCGAATGTAGGAGCCATCCTTGCGGCGGATCTCCTTAACGGTGCGAACGACGACGCAACGGACAACGTCCTTCTTCTTGACGTTGGCGCCAGGGGTAGCCTCCTGGACAGCACCGATGAACACATCGCCGATGCCTGCATAACGACGCTTGGAACCGCCAAGCACCTTGATGCAGCGAATCTTGCGAGCGCCGGAGTTGTCGGCGACGTTCAGCATGGTTTGCATCTGAATCATGGTAGATGTTCCTCCGAACTAAGAACCGAAGAGAGGTGCGCAGCCTTTATACGGCCCGTGGTATGCAAGCCAGGCATACGCACATCTTCGGAAACGTACAAGTCGTAAGAGCGACTGCTTATTTAGCGCGCTCGACGACCTCGATGAGGCGCCAACGCTTCATCTTGGACATAGGACGGGTCTCCATAACGCGGACGGTATCGCCCACGCCAGCCGTGCACTCCTCGTCGTGAGCGTGCAGCTTCTTGGAGCTGGTCATCATCTTGCCGTACTTGGGGTGACGCTTGCGCTCGGTGATGGTGACAACAATGGTCTTGGCACCGGAGACGGAGGTAACGACACCCGTACGGACCTTACGCGAGTTACGCGAATCAGTCATGTTCTCTCCTTAGGTCCTACTCGGCGACAGCGGACTTCTCCGCTGCGATCTCGCGGGCGCGCTGCTCCGTGAGGACGCGAGCGATGTCCTTCTTCACGGTGTTGACGCGAGCGGTGTTGTCCAGCTGGCTGGTGGCCATCTGGAAACGAAGGTTAAAGAGCTCGGCGCGCATTTCCTTCAGCTTCTCAACGAGCTGAGCGTCCGAGAGCTCACGAATCTCTGCGGGCTTCATTAGTTCTCCTCCTTGGCGGCGGCGGCGTCCTCAGCAGCCCACTTGGCCTCGAGAGCGGCCTCCTCAGCCATCTCCTTCTCGATGCGCTGCTCAGCGTTCTTGGCAGCAACAATCTTGGTCTTGATGGGAAGCTTGTGCTGTGCAAGACGCAGAGCCTCGCGAGCGACCTCCTCGGGCACGCCCTTGACCTCGAACATGATGCGGCCGGGCTTGACGACGGCCACCCACTCCTCGGGGTTACCCTTACCAGAACCCATGCGAGTCTCGGCAGGCTTCTTGGTGATGGGCTTATCGGGGAAGATCGTGATGTAGACACGACCGCCACGCTTCATGTAGCGGGTCATGGCAATACGAGCGGCCTCGATCTGACGGTTGGTGATCCAATGGGCCTCGAGAGCCTGGATACCAAACTCGCCGAAATGCAGCTCGGTATTACCCTTGGCCTGGCCCTTCATGGAGCCACGCTGCACCTTGCGGTGAAGAATACGCTTAGGGGCAAGCACTACTGACCCCTCCTCTCGGAGTTACGACGACGAGGACGGGAAGAGCCCTCGAGTGCAGGGTTGGGAACAGGCTGGCCCGGGAGCTTCTCGCCCAGGTAGATCCAGACCTTCACGCCGCAAGCGCCCATGGTGGTGCTGGCGACAGCCGTGCCGTAGTCAATCTTGGCACGGAGGGTGTGCAGAGGCACGCGACCCTCGCGGTACCACTCACGACGGCCCATCTCGGCACCGCCGAGACGACCGGAGCACTGGATACGGATGCCCTTAGCGCCGGCCTTGCGGGCAGACTGGACAGCCTTGCGCATAGCGCGACGGAAGGCAACGCGGCCCTCGAGCTGCTCGGCGATAGACTGAGCAACGAGGTTGGCGTCGAGCTCGGGGCGCTTGATCTCGACAACGTCGACGGAGAGCTGGCCCTTGGAGACGCCAGCGACCTTCTCGAGCTCGGTGCGGAGGGTATCGATCTCGGCACCCTTCTTACCGATGACAACGCCGGGGCGAGCGGTGAGGATGATGACCTTCACCTTGTCGCCAGCGCGCTCGATCTCGACGCGGGAGACAGCTGCGCGGGAAAGACGCTTCTCGAGGTACTTGCGGATCTCGAGATCGTTACCGAGGGTCTTAGCGTAATCCTTCTCTGCGAACCAGCGGGAGCGCCAGTTCTCGGTGATGCCAAGACGGAAGCCGGTGGGGTAGACTTTCTGACCCATACAGCTTTACGCCTCCTTTCGAGGAGCAACGACGACGGTGATGTGGGAAGTACGCTTCAGAATGCGAGAAGCGGAACCCTTGGCGCGGGGACGGATGCGCTTAAGCGTCGGACCCTCGTCAACATAGGCAGCGGCGACAACCAGGTTGTCGGCACGCAGACCGTTGTTGTTCTCGGCGTTCGCAACGGCGGAACGGAGAACCTTCTCGACATCCACGGCGACGGCGCGGTCGCAGAAGTGGAGGATGTCGAAGGCCTGAGCGACAGGCTTGCGGCGGATCAGATCGACCACCAGGCGGGCCTTGCTGGGGGAAACACGCACGTACTTAGCGACGGCGCGAACCTCGGTGGCCTCAGTTTCAATAGACTTAGTTGCCATTTACGGTTAACCCCCTATTTGGCCTTGTGGCCACGGAACGTACGAGTCGGCGCGAACTCGCCGAGCTTGTGACCAACCATGGACTCGGTAACATACACGGGCACATGCTTGCGGCCGTCGTGGACGGCGATGGTGTGACCAACCATCTCGGGGAAGATGGTGGACGCGCGGGACCAGGTCTTCACGACGTCCTTCTTGCCAGCCTCGTTCATCGCGGTGATACGCGAGAGAAGGCGAGTCTCCACGAACGGGCCCTTTTTGAGACTTCTGCTCATAAGTGCTTTCTCCTAAAACTCGGTATCCGAAATTACTTCTTACGGCGACGAATGATGTGCTGGTTCGAGACCTTCTTCTTCTTGCGCGTACGAAGGCCCTTCGTCGGCTTACCCCAGGGGGTAACGGAGGGACGACCAGAGGTGTGGTTCTTGCCCTCGCCACCGCCGTGCGGGTGATCGACAGGGTTCATGACGGTACCGCGGACGGTCGGGCGCACGTTCATGTGACGCTTACGGCCGGCCTTGCCGATGACGATGTTGGCGTGATCGGCGTTGCCGACCTCACCGACGGTGGCGCGGCAGGTAACGAGGATGCGACGCATCTCGGAGGAAGGCATACGGACGATAGCGTACTTGCCCTCCTTACCCATCAGCTGGCAGGAGTTACCGGCGGAACGAGCGATAGCGGCGCCCTTGCCCGGCTGGAACTCGACGGCGTGGATGAGCGTACCGACGGGGATATCGGCGAGGGGCAGAGCGTTGCCCGGCTTGATGTCGGCGTCAGAACCGGACATGATGGTCTGACCGACCTCGAGGCCCTTGGGGGCCAGGATGTAGCGCTTCTCACCGTCAGCGTAGTGCAGCAGAGCGATGCGAGCGGAACGGTTCGGATCGTACTCGATCGTGGCAACCTTGGCGGGCACGCCGTCCTTGTTGCGCTTGAAGTCGATCACGCGGTAACGACGCTTCACGCCGCCGCCCTGGTGGCGGGTGGTGATGCGGCCGTTGTTGTTACGACCGGCCTTCTTGGGCAGGGGCTCGAGAAGAGACTTCTCGGGCTTGGTGCAGGTGATCTCGGAGAAGTCGGAGATCGTCTGCCAACGCCTACCAGCGGAGGTCGGCTTAAGGTGCTTTACAGCCATTACAATCCCTTTCAATAGGAATCCGTTAGCCATCGCAGACAGGGATTCGAGGTTCTGCCTCGGGTGCGATGACACCGGACGTATACACGGTTCCGGGCGTGTCCATTTTATACGCCCAAAACCTTGAGCTCCCGCCTCCCCTATTTGGGAGGCATGAGCTCACTCAACAGCAGCGAGTCTTAGGCCTGGTTGCCAAAGACCTCGATGGTGTCGCCCTCGGCCAGCGTGACGATGGCCTTCTTCCAAGAACGGGTCTTGCCGGCGACATAGCGCACGCGCTTGGTCTTGGGCTTGACCGTCAGGGTGTTCACGCGAACGACCTTGACGCCGAAGATCTCCTCGACAGCGTCCTTGATCTGATACTTGTTAGCATCCTTGGCGACCTCGAACGTGTACTTGTTCAGCTCCATGCCGGAGAAGGAACGCTCGGACACGATCGGACGGATGATGATCTCGTGGGCGGTCATTTATGCAAGCACCTCCCCGAAGTGAGCGGCGATGTCGGCGGGCATCAGCACGGCGTTGTTGTTGACGAGATCGTAGGTGTTGGCCTCGTCAGCGGTGATGATGAACGTCTTGGGAATGTTGCGGAACGACAGGTAGGCGTTGACGTCCTCATCGCGAACGATGATGGTCAGACGCTTGCCCTCAAGGCCGAGAGCCTTGAGCATGGCGACGGCAGCCTTGGTGGAAGGCTTCTCGAAGCCGTAGTCGTCGACGAGCACGAGCTCGCCATCGGCCAGCTTGGCGGACAGCGCGGAGCGCATAGCCAGCTTGACCTCCTTGTTGTTCATACGCTTAGCGTAGGAACGGGGCTTGGGGGCGAAGACAACGCCACCGTGACGCCACTGGGCAGCACGGATGGAACCCTGGCGGGCACGGCCGGTGCCCTTCTGACGCCAAGGCTTCTTGCCGCCACCGGAAACCTCAGAGCGGCCCTTAGCAGACTGGGTGCCCTGACGCCAAGAGGCCATCTGGCACTTGACGATGTGGTGCATAACGTGGATGTTCGGCTCGATGCCGTACACCTCAGCGGCGAGCTCGGCCTCGGCGACCTTCTTGCCCTCGCTGTTCTTTACTTCAAACTTTGCCATTTAAGTGTTCTCCTTGGTATGACGCTGGGCTAAATGGGCTGGGCCCTTAGGCCATACGGATGGCGACGAGACCATTCTTGGCACCCGGGACAGCGCCCTTGACCAAGATGAGGTTCTGCTCGGCATCGATGCGGACAACGGAAAGGTTCTTGACGGTAACGCGCTCGTTACCCATGTGACCGGCCATCTTGACGCCCTTGAGGACGCGCGCAGGATAGGCGCACTGACCGATAGAACCGGGGTGACGCTGGAAGTGAGAACCATGCGTCATAGGACCGCGGCGCTGACCCCAGCGCTTGATGCGACCCTGGAAGCCCTTACCCTTGGAGGTACCGATGACGTCGACCTTCTCGACATCAGCGAAATCAGCGACGGTGACGACCTCGCCGACCTTGTGCTCCTCGCCGTTCTCGACGCGGACCTCACGAAGGAAGCGGACAGGCTCGACGCCAGCCTTGGCGAAGTGACCAGCCATGGGCTTGTTCACGTTCTTGGCCTTGATGTCGCCGAAACCGATCTGGACGGCGTCATAGCCGTCGGTTGCCTGAGTTTTAACCTGCGAGACAGCGCAGGGGCCAGCCTGGATGACCGTGACGGGAACGACGTTGTCATCCTCGTCCCAAACCTGGGTCATGCCAATCTTGCGGCCGAGAATCATGCTGATCAAGATATGATCCCAACTCTCGCGTGGTCTTGGGACAATGCGTACACCACCGAGCGTACGCCCCTAGAGGACCACTACTTACACGACGTGCTCCCCAGTCTTGTATTGCGCCCGGACTACCTGACAACCCTATTAAGCAGGCATTTTGTCCAGCCAGAATACTCCCCTGGTTTCACACAGCTGTTTAGTATACACGGCTGCGGGCGTATCCATCGAGATTCATATTTCACTCACATTGTTTACGCAGGTAAAGTGCGTGGATGGCTCCCGAGCA
>CAJJPN010000057.1:0-11614 GCA_905193635.1 Coriobacteriaceae bacterium | reverse complement strand
CTCCCCGGGTTGGGTGCCCGTTGTTTTAATGGGGCGCATGTGCACGGGTGCGCGTAGGCGCGTGCGGGTGTCCCGTTACTTGATCTCGATGCTCGAAATCTCGACTTCGCGTGCCTCGGAAACTGCCTCTTCCATGTCATCGGGGAACTCGATGGAGTTGAGGAGCGACTCGGCTTCTTTCTTGTGCTGGTCGAGGTTCGAGATGAGGACGTAGACGCTTCCCGGCTCAACATCGGTAAAAAGCATGGTTGAGATGCCACTGTTGTCCTCGTATGTTCCGACGAGCCACGTCCTGCCGTTATACTCGACGGACCCGCCATCCTTCCACTGGAACGTATCCCCCTTCTTTTCCGCCTGGTCGGCGTGGGATTCCTCGGCCGTCAGCGCTTTTTTCCAAACGGGGATAAAGCGATCGGCCGAGGCGTTCTCGTCTTCGGGGAAGGTGAGCTGGACCCTGTCGGCATTCTTGCCGGCGGAGTCGCTTACGCCAACGCCCTCGGGCATCTCGACCTTAAACCAGATAAAGTCAGTCTTTTCGGCGACGGGGGCCTTTTCCTTGCCTTCGCTCTTTGAGGTGCTGCCGCCTCCGCCCGATGCGATCCCGCCGCAGCCTACAAGGGCAAACGCGGCAAAGAGGGCGATGCAAAGGGAAAGGATCGATAGGGTCTTTTTCTTCATGATGGTGTCCTCCTTGTCTGTCGATGACATCGTGTGCCGCGGATTGCTGGGGCGGCGGTTGCGCGTGCACATGATGACTTTGTTTGCTGTGCGGTTATTCCTCCATTCGTCGTCCGGTGCCGTGATGAGCGTTGCCCCAACATAGGGCTCCTTACCTATATGTATGCCCCAGCTTGTGCTGCCCGGGAGTCTCGAAAGGTGGACCATGTGTCCCATGTTTGGGGCGCTGGGCGCATGGGACGGCACGGCTCAGCATCGTCTTTTCCATGTTGCGCAACAGCGTCTTGGGTGGGGGCGTATAGACTTGGCTGTGACAAAAGCTAAACCACGAAAGGTCGAACGATGTTCTGTCAAAAATGCGGACAGCAAGTTCCCGATGGATCGACGTTTTGTACGCACTGCGGGGCCTCGCTGGCGGGTGGTTCCGTGCCGACGCCTACGGGCGCTGGTCCTTCCTCTGCCCCGGGCCTAACCCAGTCGATGCCGCCGGTCGCGCCTGTGCCTCAAAAGCCTAAGAGCAAGGCGCCGGTCATTATCGCTGTGGCATGTGCTGCTGCGGTCCTCATCGGTGGCGGCACGGTGTTTGCACTCACGATGCTTAACGGGTCCAAGAGCTCTGGCACACAAATCTCGATGATCGATACCGGGTCTTCGGACGAGAAAGATTCTTCTGCCAAGAAGAAGAGCGACAAGTCCAAGTCCAAGGAGTCTGCGTCGTCGGATGACGAGGCCGTTCCCGAAGACGAATCGGCATACTACGGCTCGGGCGATTCGGACGATTACCTAACCGACGTGTATACGTACACGAACGACATGCATCCTTATAGCATGTCGATTCCCAATCGCTTTGAGATGGAAGATACTCCCAGCGGCAGTGGCGCCAGGTATGAGGATCCGGAGACGGGCTTTGTAATCAACCTGTTTGGCTACGTCAACATTAACGACGAAACCTCGCACGAGATGTTCGTCAACGCGGACACCTCGGGCAAGGCTGACCTCTATACCGCGGAGGGCGACAACTGGTACGTGGTTTCGTGGCGCGAGGGCGACACGATCATTTACGAAAAGACGATCGTCACGGATTCGACGATTGCCACGGCGCATTTGGAGTACTCGACTGCAAACCGCGACATGGGGTCGAAGATTATCGACACGCTGCTGCCGACGTTTCAGGTGGACTAGGCACCCGCGCCTATAGCAGGCAATCGGAAACGCCGATAGCCAGAGCTCCTGACAGCCTTTGTCTTATGGGCTAGACTGACTTGGACAAGATCGATGAATGGGACAACCGCTTCCTGGCGTCGTTGTCCCATTTTTTATTATGCGTGCGGCCCGTGGTGGCCGGCGCGGTGGGCAGAGGTGTTTCGATGAGCCAAGAGATGATGGATAAAACCTGCCGAGGGTTTGCCGAGGCGCTTGCCGCGCGCGAGCCGGTTCCCGGCGGCGGTAGCGCGAGCGCCTTTGTGGGCGCACTGGGCGCCTCGCTGTGCGGGATGGTCGCGCGCTACGGCGCAACCAACCCCGCGCTTGCCGATCGCGCAGACGATCTGACGCGCGCATTTGCCCAGGCAGACGAGCTGGCTCAGGAGCTCGTGGGTCTGGTCGCCGAGGACGTTCGTGCGTATGGCCAGGTGTCTGCGGCATACGGTATTCCTCGTGATGACCCGGCTCGACCAACTGCGATTCAAGATGCGTTGCATGTGGCAGCCATGCCGCCGTACCGCATTATGGATGCGTGCGGTAGTGCGCTGGCGCTGCTTGAGGACATGGCAGACAAGGGCTCGCGCCAGCTGCTGTCCGACGTGGCGTGCGGTGCCGTGTTCTGCCGCGCCGCCATGCAGGGTGCGAGCCTGACGCTCTTTGCCAACACCACATCTATGAAAGACCGGGCGCGCGCCGAGGAACTCGAGGCAGCGTGCGACGATCTGCTGGATACGTGGCTGCCGCGCGCCGATGCGCTGGCGCGCCGCGCCGCCGACGCCGCAAGGAAGAGGGGATAGCCATGGCCGAGCTGCTCAAGGGTGCTCCCGTTGCCCGTGCTTTGACCGAGGAGCTCGCTGCTCGCTGCGCCGCCCTGCGCGAACGGGGCATCGTGCCGACACTGGCCATCGTTCGTGTGGGCGAGCGCGAGGACGACCTGTCCTACGAGCGCGGCGCCCTCAAGCGCTGCGAGAAGGTTGGCATTGAGGCTCGCCGCGTTTTGCTTCCTGCCGATGTTTCGCAGGATGAGTTGCTGGCGGCTATTAAGGGCATCAATGCCGACCCCGCTGTTCACGGCTGCCTGATGTTTCGTCCGTTGCCCGCTGGGCTTGATGAGGATGCAGTTGCCGCGGCACTCGATCCCGCCAAGGACGTCGACTCCGTGACACCGGTTTCGCTGCTCACCGCGCTTTCGGGTCGTGGCGAAGGCTTTGCTCCCTGCACGGCCGAAGCCGTGTTGGCTTTGCTGGACCATTATGGCGTTGAGCTGGATGGGGCCAAAGTTGCCGTTGTCGGTCGGTCCCTAGTGATCGGCCGTCCCGTTGCCGCCATGCTTACGGCTCGCAACGCCACGGTGACGACGTGCCACACGCATACGCGCGACCTTGCTGCCGAGTGCTGTGCGGCCGACATCGTTGTTGCCGCGGTTGGACGCGCGCGCACGATTGGCACGGATGCGGTTCGCGAGGGCCAGACGGTCATCGACGTGGGCATTAACTGGGACGAGGCCGCCGGCAAGCTGGTCGGTGACGTCGATTTTGATGCTGCGGAGCCAGTTGTTGGCGCCATCACGCCCGTGCCGGGCGGCGTGGGCGCTGTGACAACGGCGATTCTCGCCAAACACGTGATTGAAGCGGCGGAGTGCGCATCGAAATAGGCGTTTTAGGCTGTATAGAGGGTCAGTTATATACCCACTGTGCAAAAAACGCCAAATATGAGTACTGTTGCAAAGATAGTCACATATGTTTTATGACATTTGGGCTTCCTAATGATATGCATTATCGTTAGGAAGCTCATTTTATTGAACCTATGGGGAATAACGTTGTCTTGCTTTTGGACAAATAGGGATTTTCGGCACTCATTACAAGGAAATTTGCTGCTACTAAATTGGTGACAGTACTCATATTTGGCATTTTTTGCACACAGAGGTCCCGAGGGGGTTCCGAGGGGTCGCGGTTTCGCCCTTTTTGCGCCGAAGCGATACACTGGTACCGTTTGATTTCTTCGCTCAAGGAGGATGCGCATGCCGTGCACAACGATTTTGGTTGGTAAGAACGCGAGCTACGACGGGTCGACGTTGGTTGCTCGCAACGAGGACTCGTCCAACGGGGTGTTTGAGCCCAAGCGCATGCGCGTGGTGCATCCCGACGAGCAGCCGCGCGTCTACACGAGCGTCCTGAGTCACCTGACCGTTGAGCTGCCCGATAACCCCATGCGCTACACGAGCGTCCCCGATGTTGTCCCGGGCCACGGCATCTGGGCCGAGGCCGGTTTCAACGAGCTCAATGTGGGCATGTCCGCAACCGAGACGCTCACCACCAACGAGCGTGTCCGCGGCGCCGATCCGCTCGTAGACTATGTGCCCGCCAAGGGCAACGAGGGCGAGGACGGCTATGTGCCGGCGCAGCCCGGCGGTCTGGGCGAGGAAGACATGGTGACCCTGGTGCTGCCGTATGCCAAGTCCGCCCGCGACGGCGTGCGTATCCTGGGCGACCTGCTCGAGCGCTACGGCACCTACGAGAACAACGGCATCGCCTTTAGCGACGTTGACGAGATCTGGTGGCTCGAGACCATCGGCGGCCACCATTGGATCGCCAAGCGCGTGCCCGATGACGCCTATGTGACCATGCCCAACCAGCTGGGTATCGATAGCTTTGACCTGGACGACGCCGAGGGCGCTCAGGTCGACCACATGTGCTCCGCCGACCTGCGCTCCTGGATGGCCGAGTGGCATCTGGACCTGACGCTGGGCGTTGAGGGCGACGGTCCGGCGACGGTCTTTAACCCGCGCGAGGCCTTTGGCTCGCACAGCGACAGCGACCACGTCTACAACACTCCGCGCGCCTGGTACATGCAGCGCTGCCTCAATCCCAGCGATGTGTGGGACGGTCCCGACGCCGATTACACGCCCGAGAGCGACGACATCCCCTGGAGCCGCGTGCCCGAGCGCAAGGTGACCATCGAGGACATCAAGCATGTGCTTTCGAGCCACTACCAGGGCACGGAGTACGACTGCTACGGCAGCAAGGGCACGCCCGCCACGCGCGGTGCCTATCGTCCCATCGGCATCAACCGCAACAGCCAGCTCGCCGTGCTGCAGCTGCGCCCCTATGCGCAGCCGGCGTATCGCGCCGTTCAGTGGATGGCGTTTGGCTCCAACTCGTTTAACGCGCTCGTGCCGCTGTACGCCAATGTCGAGACCATGCCCGAGTACTATGCCGACACGCAGGCTCGCGTGACGTCCGAGAACTTCTACTGGGCAAATCGCCTGATCGGTGCCCTGGCCGACGTCCGCTTCCATGAGTGCGGTCGCGCGGTCGAGGATTATCAGGAGAAGGTCGGCGGCATGGGCCACAAGCAGATCCACGACGTCGACGCTGCCGTGGCCGCCCTGCCCGAGGCCGAGGTGTCTGCCGAGCTCGCCCGCGCCAACGAGGCCTTTGCCGAGCTCGTGCGCGTGGAGACCGATGCCCTGCTGGGCAAGGTGCTCTACACCACCAGCTGCGCCATGAAGAACTCCTTCGCGATGAACGATAACGTAAGGTAAAGACGACCTTGCAACGAGCGAGCGGGACAAACGCCGTCAAAGGCTTTGCCCCGCTCGATTTCTTTCTTGGCGGTAAAACGATATTGTGTCGTTCACCCAATCTTGGGTACAAGAAGGCCAATGCAGTTGTTCATGATTGGAGCCAACCATGGTTATGAAATTCGATCAGCTTGTTAACGGTGCCATCAACGTGGGCTTCGGCGCCGCCGCCGTTGCCGTCGAGGGCGGCAAGAAGGTCCTCGACGACCTCAATACCAAGGGTGAGCAGGTCCGCAAGGACGCAGGCGCCCCCGATATCGCCCGCAGCGTGTCCGACATGTTCGAGCAGGCGGGTGGCACCATCTCCGACCTGACCGAGCGCCTGGGCATGCAGGGCGAGACCGCGGCACAGCGCGTGCTCGACGAGCTCATTCTGGCTCGCGTCCGCGTTATGACCGCCCCCGAGCGGACGGCCTTTTTGGCCCATGTGCGCGATATCGTCGATTCGGTCGAGGACAACGTGACCTCGGTGCCCGTCGAGTCTGTTGAGCCCGACGACGCAGAGGACGCCAAAGAGGCCGAGTAGCAGCGCAGATGGCAGATTCCACCACCGATTACAACAATCTAGACCCCTTGGGTGACGAGACGTCGGTTGTCGATGAGGTTGAGGCCGTTGTCTCGGGCGCTCGCAAGAAGCCGCGCGCTGTCGATATGGTCCCCGAGGAGCCCGACGCGATGGCGCCGGACGAGGAATACCAGCTCACGCCGGCAGGCCGCCGCGAACGCATCGGTCAGATCGTTCGCCTGGTCAAAAAGTATCGCGTGTGGGATAACCTCACGCCGGTTCGCCTGCGTCGTCTGCTCGAAGAGCTCGGCCCCATGTTCGTCAAGATGGGGCAGATTCTGGCCAACCGCTCCGAGATCTTGCCGCAGCGGTTTTGCGACGAGCTGCGCCGCCTGCGCTCCGACGTAGAGCCGGTGCCGTATGAGGTAGTGCTTCGCTGCCTGGAAGAGGAATACGGCCAGCGTTTGGGGCAGATGTTCGACGCGATCGACCCCAACCCACTCGGTAGCGCGTCGCTCGCGCAGGTGCACCGCGCCCGCCTGGTGACCGGCGAGGACGTGGCCGTCAAGGTGCAGCGCCCCGGTGCGCAGCAGGTTATGGCACAGGACATCGATATCATCCGCTCGGTGGTGCGTATCGTTTCCAAGTTCGTCAACACCGATCAATTCGTTGACCTGCACGGCGTAGTCGAGGAGTTGTGGACCTCGTTTCGCGAGGAGACCAACTTTTTGGCCGAGGCCAAAAACCTCAACGACTTCTACGAGTTCCATAAGAGCGTTCATGGCGTGACGTGCCCTAAATCCTATCTGGACCTGTGCACCGAGCACGTGGTGGTCATGGACTACGTCGACGGCATTTCGATCGCCGATCCTGAACGCTTGGTGGCCGAGGGCTATGACTTGGAAAAGATCGGTGCCGCAATCGTCGAGGATTACTCGACGCAGGTGCTCGATGACGGCTTTTTCCATGCCGACCCGCATGCGGGAAACATTATTCTCAAGGACGGCATCGTTTACTTTATCGACTTGGGCATGGTCGGACGCATGTCGAGTCACGATCGCGGTATCGTCAAGGACATGATTTTCGCCGTGGCCGAGGGTGACGTGCCCAAGCTCAAGGATTCGCTCATGCGCTTCGCCGTGACGCGTGGCGACCCGGCTGAGCTCGATCATTCGGCCTTTTTGTCCGATTTGGACTTTATCGTGGCTGACTTTGCAGGCCTTGACCTGAAGGATCTGGATATCGGCGAGTTTTTGACCTCGCTGTTAAACCTGGCGCGCAAAAACGACGTTGAGCTGCCGAGCGTGGTAACGATGTTCGCGCGCGGCATGGTGACGCTCGAGGGTTTGCTGACCGAGTACATGCCCAACGTCAACATGATCCAGATCATCCAAACGCACATTAAAAACGAGAAAAGCACCTATACGCGCGTGCGCGACATGGGGCGCGATCTTGCCGCGAGCAGCTATCGCGCGGCGAAGGGCTCGCTCGAGGCGGCCGAGTATCTTGGCCTGGCTTCGCGCATGCTCACGCGCGGCCAGCTTAAGGTGAACACGCAGATCATGAGCAGCGATAAGGCGCTGCGACAGCTAGGTGGGATTATCGACCGCATGTCGATGGCTATTGTGATCGCCGGCCTGTTTATCGGTTCGTCGGTGGTGTACTACGCGCGCATCGAGCCGGTTGTGTTCGGCATTCCGGTCATTGGCTTTTTGGGCTACGTGAGCGCGCTGGTGCTGGCACTTATGCTGGGCCGCAATATCTGGCTCAACAGTCACGGCGGCAAGCACTAGAGGCCGCGACCGTCACCGCATTTTCCTATCGCAAACAATAGCTTTTACCTTGGGCTTCGCCTGCGTGCGAGGCCCTTTTGCGTGATACCATTTTGACGGTAATAATCGATGGCCTAGATGGTGGTGCGGAGACGCATGAATACGCGGTTTACCTGCGCGTTTGGGAGAATTGGGGTGCAAGTCCCCGGCTGTACCAGTAACCGTAATTCCTCTTGGCTCGGGATGTTCGCGTCGCAGATCGGACGACGTGCCCGAGTCGTTAAGGTTAAGTCGGATCGCCTCCCATCTTGCATGCGGCTGCGGCGTATGCCGCCGGTGTGCATAGGGCTCTGGAGGGAAGGGGGACCCCGATGGGGGAACTCGAGCGCAACATGCGCGATGACGTGGGGCAACCTCAAGGCAACGCTCCAAGTACAGACAATGGGAGGCAAATGGATATGTTTGTGGACGAGCGCCAGCGCGTCTCGCATCGCCGTGGCGCAATTGCGCGCGGCGTAGCCAAGCGCGGCCTGGTGGCATTCCTGGCCTTCGCGATGGCCTTTGGCACCACGCCGGCTCAGCTGTGGGCCGAGGGCGCCGAGGGCATTGCCGAGGCTGTGGCTCAGGCTGCGACACCGAGTGAGGGCACGGGGGCCGCGGACGGTGCTGCCGACCAGGGTAAGGCCGAGGTTTCGGATTCCGAGGGCGCGCCTGCAGCTAGTGCCGCCACAACAGAGGCGGCAACTGGCGACGAGGGCTCGGCGACGGGGGAGAACCCTACCGCGAGCGAGCGGTCTTCGACGGCATCCGCTGGCCAAGCAGGATCTGCCGCCGCGACTGCCGTCCAGACAGAGAACCCGACAGAAACCGGCGATGTCGCCAAGAAGCAAGTCGAGGTCTCGTTCTCGATTATCGGCATCGATGCCGACGGCAAGGCTCAGACCTGGGTGGCACCTACGCAACTCAAGCTCGACGAGGGCGCGACGGCTGCGGACGCCTTCGTTAAGCTGCAGCAGAAGGTGGGCTTCAAGGCGAAATGCGATCCGAACACGGCATACGGTTTTTACCTCGAAAGCATCACGTCCCCGAGCGATGGCCGCACGCTTGCCTTCGATCCGGCGACTTATGCCTACTGGCAGCTGTTTGTTGACGGCGCGTCTTCCTCGGTTGGCGCGAGCGGCGTCAAGCTCACCCAGGGGCAGAAGATTGAGTTTGCCTATACGGCTGGTAGCTCGTCCCCTGTCGTTAAGGACCAGGTTGCCGCAAATGTGACCGTCATTGGTCGCGATGCCCAGGGCAAGACTCAGACTTGGGTCGATAACGCGCAGTATGTGGTGACGTCCGGCTCGAACGCACTTGACCTTACGAAGGTTGCGCTCGAGGCGAATGACATCGATGCCGTTGTTGCGGGCTCCTTCATTCTGAGCCTTAAGTACAACGGCGTTGAGCTGGGTAAGCCGCTCGATTATTCGACCTATTGGCAGCTGTTCATCAACGGCAAGTCGAGCGACTGCACGGCAGACAATGTCACCATTCATGCTGGCGATACCGTTACGTGGTTCTACGGTGGCTGGGGCGACCAGTTGCCCTCCGATTCTGTCCATGCTTCCGTTCAGGTCCTCGGTAAGGACAAGGACGGCAAGCAGCAGGTTTGGGCTTCGACGGGTCAGATGAGTCTCAAGGCGGGCTCTACTGCCAAGGATCTGCTGGAGCAGACTGGTCTTGATCTCGTTGCTAGTGAAGAGTCTTGGGGCTGGTACCTCAGCGGCATTAAATCGCCGCTTGACGGTAAGACCTATAAGTATGATCCTGCGACCCGCAGTTATTGGCAATTCTATGTAAATGGCAAGTCCGCCACGGTCGGTGCCGGCAACTACGAGCTCCAAGAGGGCGACGCCGTCACCTTTATGTATGGTGCTGACGCCGATGCCCTCCCCGGTCAGGTTCTTGGGTCTGTCGATGTTGTCGGCCCCGATGTCAACGGCAACAATACTTGCTGGGGCTCGGCAAGCAGTGTTTCTTTGCCCGAAGGCTCTACTGCCCAGAACCTTATTGAGACGGTCCTGAAGGCCAAGGGCGTTACGTACAACGGCTCCCAGAGTGGTGAGTACTGGTTCCTCAATTCCATCAACTCGCCGTTCGATCACAAGCCGTATGCCTGGGATGCTGCGACCAATAAATCTTGGCACCTGTATATCAATGGAGAGCCCTCCTTACTCTGCGCCAACCAGATTACGCTCAAGAGCGGCGATAAGGTTACGCTTGCCTATACCACCGACGATTCGCCCATGCCCGATCCCGACAAGATTGTCGTGGACCCGAGTGCGACGACTCCTGATTGGGATGCCGAGTGGGCCGGCTACGGCAACAGCGGCAACGGTACGTCCGTTACGGACGCCAAGACGCCTGCGCAGGCCGCCGGTCTTAAGTGGGCCTTCGATTGGAAGGCCGAGTCTGGTCAGCAGTATGCCAACTGCAGCGAGCCTGTCATTGCTAACGGTTTTGTGTACATCGCGACCGAGAACGAGCTCATTAAGATCGATTCGTCCACGGGCAAAAAGGTTGCCTCTGCGCCGCTTGCCTCCAAGGTGAGCTATACCTCTCGTCCGATCTATACCAATGGCCTTATCATCGTTCCGCTCAACGGCGGTGCGGTCCAGGCGATTACTGCAGACAAGCTGATCTGCAAGTGGCTGACGCCTGGTTTGACGGACTTGACGCAGAGCTCCTGCACCGTCGTTTCGGACGGCGAGTACGTCTATGTAGGCTCGGTCGATATTTCGTATGACGAGAATTACAACGCGACCTACGGCAACGGCTCCCTGAAGCGTATCAAGATTGCCACGGGCGAAGTCTCTTGGCAGAACATTGACCCTTCCGAGGGCTATTATTGGACTGGCGCTGCGCTGACGGATAAGTACACCATTGTTCCTACGAGCGCGGGCACGCTTAAGTGCATTGATAAGACGACGGGCGATGTCGTTTCGACCATGAAGCTCGGCGCTGTCGCAAATGCCGATTGCATTGCCGATCCGTCCAATGGTTCGACCTTCTATCAGATGACGCACGACGGAAAGCTCCATGTGATTTTGCTTTCGGCAAAGGGCGTGCTGAGTGAACAGAAGACGGTTGATCTGGGCCTTACGAATAATCTGAGCGCCCCTGCGGTGTCTGGTGACAATCTGATTGTCGGCGGACAGACGGCTACGGGCTCTGCTCTGGTTCTCTATAACCTGAAGACGGACAAGACCACGATGGTCGCTGCTGCCGACGGCAAGGCGCTGCCGGCTGGCCTCAACGGTATTGCCGCTACTCCGCTGGTGAGTGTTCAGGGCGGCAAGACCTATGTGTACTTCACCGTGAACAGCGCGGATAGCAAGGATTACGTCAACTACTCTGCTGGTGGTGGCGTGTATCGCTATACTCTCGGCGATGCAGAGGCGACGCAGATCTATGATGCGGCCGGCCATTACCAGTACTGTGACTCTCCGGTCATTGCCGATGCTTCTGGCAACCTGTACTACATCAATGATTCGGGTACTCTGTTCAAGCTGGGGGCTGTTGAGTCTTGGACGGTTGCCTTTAATTCCAACGGCGGGTCTGCTTGCGACACTAAGTTTGTTGCTACGGCCGACGGCAAGCTGGTCAAGCCGGCCGATCCGACGCGCGATGGCTACACTTTCGGTGGTTGGTATACCGATGAGGCTTGCACGCAGGCGTATGACTTCAGTACGCCAGTGACGGCCGATCTGACACTGTATGCCAAGTGGACCAAGAATGCCGTTAACCCTGGCGGCAATGGCGGTTCTGGCACTAATGGTGGCAACGGTGGCGCTGGCAACGGTTCCGGCGCTGGCGCTGGCACTGGCACGG
>CAJJPN010000056.1:0-11717 GCA_905193635.1 Coriobacteriaceae bacterium | reverse complement strand
GGGGGCCCGCGTCTGCTATTTACAAAAGCTCGGCCTTGATGGCGGGACTTTCTGCGAGCTGCTCGGCTGCCTTTTCGTCGGAGCTGTCGAGTGCTGCCAGACTGCGGTAGACCCACTCGTTGACCTGGGTGTTCTTGACGCCTGCGGTCTGCATAAGGGCGCCTACCTCGCGGATTGCTGCGAGCAGATCGGCTTTGGGACCCGCGAGCTCGACCTCGATGCCGTGGTAGGCGGCCACGCCGCGGTTCTCACTCACGTGGTCGATAAAGCCCTCGACGGTCTCAAGCTGCTGGGCGAGTGCTGCATCATCGTCAGCGTCCAGCGCAACAAGGGCGTTCGAAACCGTGAGGGCGGGATGTCCGCAGGGGACAAAGCCTTCGATGACATCCATAGCTTCGGTAATGGTTGAGCCCAGGCCTGCGAGGGCATTGACGAGTTGCTGCTTGGTATCCATAACGGTCCTTTCGACGGGGCAGTTGTGCTTGGCGAAAATATACGTGACGCGATCGGTAGCAAAAGTGCGAAGTATGGTGCACATTAGGGTCTTCACAGCTCGTGCATAGAGCAGCTGTCTGCCTTTAGAACGTGGTAAGATAGCTATCCACGAGCGGGGTTCACCCCGCGTGTTCCTTGAAAAGTCGACGGTTATCGGGTGTTTACAGGCCCGATGCCATCCAGACTTTCCCAGCATTCGGGGGCGACTGGTTTCGACACGATAGCTCTGAGAGAGGAAGCAAGCCGAGGTCTCCTCGCCTCGTTAAACAGGGGTACCGTCAAATTGAATTGACAACAACTCTTCTTTTGAGCCTATGGCTCTCGCTGCTTAATTTATAGCGGCGCGTCAACCCGGTGATTTCCCCGACACCGGCGCGACGTCATGTTAGGGGAATGCTCCTGCGCACGTAATCGGTATGGCGCAGGCTAAGACCGAACCGGTTAGGACGCCGCGAGCGTGTCGCTGCGCGCAAAGCGTCCGAGACAAAACCAGCGACTGAGCTTGGAGATGCCAATCAGGGGGCTTTCGTGGACCGGAGTTCGATTCTCCGCGCCTCCACCAATAGTTACAGGCAGGTAGATACTTATATCTACCTGCCTTTTTATTTCTAGTCTGTACCGCGGAGAATCGAACTCTGTGCAGGGCGCGGGCGTAAAGAAAACGCGTAAGCGTTTTTAGCCCGCGGGCGAGGACGCCGGCAGGCGGCCGAAGCCGGTGCGTATTTGCGAAGCAAATACGCGGATTCTCCGCGCAATGCCTCAGCCCAAAACAGATGCGATGTTATCGAATCTCAGCCGGTCATGCGCCGCATCAACGGAATCCCAAACCCGCGGAGAATCGAACTCTATGCAGGGCGCGGGCGTAAAGAAAACGCCTCAGTGACTCAGACCGGGACACGCTTTCCCAATGGCAGCTCAAGCGGAAAGCGCATCCCGGAATCTAAGCTCGGAATGGGATTCATTTTCCGGATGTCGCCTCAAGCGGAAACTGCAACCCGGAATCGAGCCGTAGAGCGGGACGCGCTTTCCCAACGGCAGCCCAGGCGGAAAGTTCATCCCGGAATCCGCGCTCAGACCGGGATACACTTTCCGCTTCACCTGCCGCCTCAAAAAACCTGCGCGCCCTCCATCCCAAAACTGGGTAGAAGAAAGCCAAAACGCAATCGCAGGAGGTCAATATGACTGCAGAAGATAAGGCAAAGAACGCCGGCAAGGTCGCGCTCGTCTTGGAGGGCGGCAGTTTTCGCGGGCAGTTTACCGCCGGCGTGCTCGACGTTCTCATGGAGGCCGGTGTCGAAATTCCGGCGGTGTACGGCGTATCGGCCGGTGCGCTCAACGGCGTCAACTACAAGTCACACCAGATCGGTCGCGTCAATCGCATCAACCTGACCTTCTGCAATGACAACCGCTACATGGGTGCCGCATCCTTCGCATCCACGGGCTCCATCGTGGGTTACGACTTTATCTTCAACGATATCCAGGACCGCCTGGATCCCTTTGACAACGAGGCGTTCGACGCGAGCCCCATCGAGATGTACGCCGTCGCGACGGACATGCTCTTTGGAACTGCCGCATACCTGCCGGTCAAAAGCGCCGTGCTCGACCTCGACGCCGTGCGCGCATCGACCTCGTTGCCGCTGGTGACGCCGCCGGTCGAGATCGACGGGCACAAATACGTCGACGGCGGCGTGGCCGATTCGGTTCCTATCGAGCATGTGCTCGAGGAGGCGGGCTTCGACCGTGCGGTCGTCATCGTCACGCAGGACCGTTCGTATGAGAAAAAGCCCTACGAGTTTTTGCCGGCCGCGCGTGCGCGTTATGCCGACTACCCCTATCTGCTCGAGGCTATCGAGACGCGCCACGACCGCTACAACATACAGCGCATGCACCTGTGGAAGTATGAGCGCGAGGGCCGTGCGTTGGTCGTCGCTCCGCAAAAGCCGGTCGAGGTCGGCCATGTCGAGCACGATCCGGCAAAACTATTGGACCTGTATATCCAGGGCCGTCAGGAGGCAAAGCGCCTGCTCGCGGAAATCCAAGAGTTCGTTGAGCGCTAACGACGGCGAACCCTCAAAAATTGACAAAAGCTAAAGAGCTGGAAAAATCACGGCTCGTGGATGACATGTGCAGAAACTCTGGTCGGAGCCAAAATACCTGTTGACTCGTACGGCGAGCGGGGTAATATGGACGGGTTACTTGCAGAGCCCCGTGAATCTCTGTAACAACACGTACTGTACATGGAGGAGTCTAAGTGATTTCGAAATCGACTCACTACGCCAAGCAGGGCGAGGTCCAGCGCAACTGGGTTCTCGTCGATGCCGATGGTGCTGTCCTGGGCCGTCTTGCCACCCAGATCGCAATGATCCTGCGCGGTAAGAACAAGCCCCAGTTCACGCCCAACAGCGACTGCGGCGACTTCGTTGTCGTCATCAACGCCGATAAGGTCCAGCTTACCGGTAACAAGGCCGACACGAAGACCTATTATCGCCACAGCGGCTACAACGGCGGTCTCAAGGCTGAGAGCTTCCGCCAGGCTATGGAGAAGCACCCGGAGAAGGTCATCGAGCGCGCCGTTCGCGGCATGCTGCCCAAGACCACCCTCGGCCGTGCCCAGATGACCAAGCTTAAGGTCTACGCTGGTGCCGAGCATCCGCATGCTGCCCAGAACCCCACGAAGATTGAGCTGGAGGCTTAAAGATGGCTGAGAACACCGTTGTCTACCAGGGTACCGGCCGTCGTAAGAACGCCGTCGCCCGCGTCCGTCTCGTCCCCGGCACCGGCAAGGTGACCATCAACAAGCGTGACGCCGAGCAGTATTTCGGCCGTCATCAGCTCGTTGAGAACGCCCTTGCTCCCTTCAAGGTGACCGACACCGCCGGTCAGTTCGACGTTATCGCTCTGTGCGATGGCGGCGGCATCTCCGGTCAGTCCGGCGCTCTGCGCCTGGGCATCGCTCGCGCTCTTCTGAACGCTGGCGACTACCGTGCTGACCTCAAGAAGGCCGGTTTCCTTACGCGCGATGCTCGCGTGGTCGAGCGCAAGAAGTACGGCCTCAAGAAGGCCCGCCGCGCTCCCCAGTTCTCCAAGCGCTAAGGTTTTATCTCCTTTCGAGATACAATGTACAAGCGGGGCCTGCCGATTCCTCGGCGGGGCCCGCTTTTCTTTTTCGACTAGGGTGGGCGGTTGTATATCGCCTGCTAGGGAAGGAGCGATCCTATGCCCCAGAACATCTTCGGTACCGACGGCGTCCGTGGCGTCGCCAATGCCGACCTCTCGTGCGACCTCGCGTTTCGCCTGGGCCGCGCGGCGACCAAGTTCCTTGGCCCGGACATCTGCATCGGCCGCGACACGCGCCTTTCGGGTACCATGCTCGAGAGTGCTCTGACCGCTGGCATTATGGCAGAGGGCGGCTGTCCGCATTGCTGCGGCGTTATCCCTACGCCGGCCGTGGCGCTGCTCACCGTCCAAAATGAGCTCGACGGCGGCATCGTCATCTCTGCTTCGCATAATCCGCCGGAGTTCAACGGCATCAAGTTCTTTAGCCGCAAGGGCATGAAGCTTCCCGATGCTGTCGAGGAAGAGATCAGCGCCTGGGTCATGTCCGAGGAAGCCATGGCTGCCGACACGCTGCCGACCGGTGCCGGCGTGGGCCACATCATCAAGATGAAGGACGCTCGCAAGGCATACGTCGACCACGCCATCGATACGCTTGATGGCCTGAGGCTCGATGGCCTAGTCGTTGCCGTCGACTGCGGTCATGGTGCTTCCTGCCAGACTACGCCCGCCGCGCTGCAGCGCCTGGGTGCCACGGTCCATGCCATCAACACCGATTACTGTGGCACTGACATTAACGTTGAGTGCGGCTCTACGCACCTTGAGCCCCTGCGCGAGCTCGTGCTGCGCACCCACGCCGATATCGGCCTGGCCCACGACGGCGACGCCGATCGCGTGCTGTTCGTGGACAGCGAGGGCAATGAGATCGACGGTGACTACATCCTGGCTATCTGCGGTTCCGACCTGGCCGCTCGCGGCAAGCTCGCCAACTCCGAGATCGTCTCGACCGTCATGTGCAACCTGGGCTTCTCCATCGCTATGAAGGAGCAGGGCTTCGAAATGGTTCAGACCGCCGTGGGCGATCGCTACGTTCTGGAGCGTATGCTCGCGGATGGCGCCGTCATCGGCGGCGAACAGTCCGGCCACATCATCTTCCTGGAGCACAACACCACCGGTGACGGCCTGGTGACGGCTCTTCAGCTGCTGGCCGTGCTCAAGCGCACCGGTCGTACCCTCACCGATCTTGCCGGCATCATGAAGAAGTACCCGCAGGTACTCGTCAACGTGCATTCCGACAACAAGGCTGGTCTGGACGATTGCCAGCCCATCTGGGATGCTGTCGCTGCTGCCGAGAAGGAACTTGACGGCCGCGGTCGCATTCTGGTGCGTCCGAGCGGTACCGAGCCGCTGGTCCGCGTTATGGCCGAGGCCGAGACGCACGAGCTGACCCAGCGCGTTGTTGACGACATCGTCGAGGTTGTCAAGCGCGAACTTCCCTAATGGTCAAAAACGAGTGCCAAGTGGTAAACTGTTAAGGCTATTTTGGTCGATTGGTATGTCCGAGGGGGAGCATGTTCACTAAAGTCCTAAGGTCTTTTGGTATGCGTGGTCGAGTCCTTACGCTGGATGCTCCCATCTCGGGCGACGTCATTCCGCTTTCCGAGGTAAACGACCAGACATTTGCCACCGGCCTTTTGGGCCAGGGCGTGGCGATTCAGCCTACCGGCACGCGTGTGATTGCACCGGCTGATGCCAAGGTCGAGGCCATTTTTCCCACGGGACACGCTGTTGCGCTTAACACGGTCGATGGCCTAGACGTGCTCATCCACGTTGGTTTGGACACTGTTCAGCTTGAGGGCAAGCATTTTAGCGTGCATGCACAGGTGGGCGATGTCGTCCATAAGGGTGACGTGCTCATCGAGTTCGATCGCGAGGCAATTGCTGCCGAGGGCTACGATGTGACGGTTCCCATCTTGGTGTGCAACTCCGTTGAGTTCTCGAGTATCAAGGGCTCCGTTGGTGCGCATGTCGAAGAGATGGACCAGCTCATCGTTGCTCGCGAGCGCTAGCAAGTGCACGTGGCCATTAGCCTACAATTCAAACACGTTTATGGAGGGCGCCCTCCGTGGCAAGATGGGATTTGTCCGAAGCTAAACGGCTTTGGGTCACCGTGGACGGGCAGGGGCCTCGACGCGGCTAGACACGAGACACATACATTACGCGACCTCGCCCTGGTGGCCGCACACGTTGGTTGCGGCCGACGCGGGCCGCGGGCAAGTGCTTGTAAGGGGAGCCTTGCCTCTCTTGTACGAGAAAGGACGCGTAATGAAGATCATTAAAGCTAAAGACTACGAGGATATGAGCCGCAAGGCCGCCAATATCATCTCGGCGCAGGTTATCCTCAAGCCCGATTGCGTGCTGGGTCTTGCCACCGGCTCCACCCCGATCGGTGCCTACAAGCAGCTCGCTGCTTGGTACGAGAAGGGCGACGTCGACTTTGCCGAGGTCAGCACCTACAACCTGGACGAGTATCGCGGCCTTTCGCACGACGATCCCCAGAGCTATCACTACTTCATGCGTGAGAACTTCTTCGATCACATCAACATCGACCTGAACAACACGCATGTGCCCGACGGTTCCAACCCCGACGCCGCCGCTGCCTGCTCTGAGTACGACAAGATCGTCGCCGCCGCCGGTTACCCGGATCTGCAGCTGCTCGGCATTGGCAACAACGGCCACATCGGTTTCAACGAGCCCGATGACCACTTCTCCAAGGGCACGCACTGCGTCGACCTCACCGAGAGCACCATTCAGGCCAACAGCCGCCTGTTCGACAGCATCGACGATGTTCCCCGTCAGGCCTACACCATGGGTACCCAGACCATCATGTATGCCCGCATGATCCTAGTCGTCGCCAACGGCGAGGCCAAGGCTCAGGCCGTGCATGACATGTGTTATGGTCCGGTTACGCCCGCGTGCCCGGCTTCGATCCTGCAGCTGCACACCAACTGCGTTGTCGTTGCCGACGAGGCCGCCCTTTCGCTCTGCGAGTAGCGCGAATCCTGCATCTCGACATAGCCTTGCCTAAGGCCTCCGCTTTGCGGGGGCCTTTTTGTTATCCCTCTCCGCCCGCTTGACCAAAATCTTGCCGCAAGCTTGACGAATGCCGGATGCCCAACAGCTTGATTCATTCCATACCAGATTCTATGCAAAAATGCCACTAAAAGGTCGTAGACGGTAGCGGGTGCTAGGCGAGCTGAATGACATAGCTGAACCTTGTTCATTTGCGTTACACTGCCGCCTAGATGGGACAAGCTGACAAGCTCATTTACCTGCTTAAAGACCGATTAGTCGGGGGATTAATAACAATCGGCCCTCGCTGTACAAAAACTTGCCGCTTGCGTACCAAAAGACAACCTTAAACACAAGGTCGCTCTATTCATAGCGCGGCTTGTATGGTCTTGCGGTTACGGTGTCCATACGGTCGAGTTGAGGAGCGGGCATGGTAAACGATTTGGGCAGTATGGACGACCTCGAGCTGATGCCGCTGGGCGGAGGCTATATGGTGCGACGCGAACGCTTGATGAATGAGCTTATCGCCAAGGGCCGAAAGGCCGGCATCGTGGTTCTTTATGCGCCCGACGGGTTTGGGAAGACCTCGGTGCTGCTGCAGTACACCCATGAGGTTAAATGCGACCCGACGCGAGGCCCCGTGCGGATTATCGAGGCCGATCGCGCCACTGGGCGCGAGGTGTTTATGCAGCTCGAGGTGGTCACCGAAGAACTCAAAGACAAACCGCACTCCCTTATCGCGATTGATAATGTGCCAAACCTCGATCAGCGCGATACCGAAGACCTCATCGACAGGATTCGCGGCCTGCGCGCTATGGGGGTAGGGGTCTTTATCTCCTGCCGTCCTTCAAATCGTCAACTGATTCATGGGCTGGGCGATTCGGTTAAGATCAATGCGCAGATGCTCAAGGTGCATGCCTATGAGTATTCGGCGTGGGCATCGGCGTTTTCGATCAGCACATCGCTCGACTTTTATCAGCTCACGCAGGGCGTGCCCGAGCTCGTTTCGGCATTGCAGACGGGTCTGTATGGCCAAGGCGACGTAGCCGGTCTGCTCGAAAACGAGATTGTCAACGTATATGGCGCGGCACTTGTCGATCTGGCTTCGCTCGACAATAATGCACTGTTTTGCGTGGCATGTCTCATGATTTTGATTGGCGAGGGCAATATCGCAGAACTCGAGGCTTGCGGGGTGAGGCTATCGATGGTCGACCAGTCCTACTTTGTACGCGACTACCCGATCTTTGGCTTGGATCCCGCCGAGCGGAGTTTTACGTGTCTGGGCACGGAGGATAACGGACGCTTGCGTTTGCGTAAGTTGGTGGCCGAGGTTCGCCCCGACCTTGTTCCGAGGGCGGCCCGGATTTTGCTTAAGGCGGGTAGATGCGATGCGGCGATGGGCCTGGCGGACGCCTTTTTGGACCGTGAAGCGGTCCTTGAACTTGCTGGGCAGTATGGGGTCGATCTGGCTCTGACGGGGCACGGGGCCGATATCTGCCGAGCAGCGCTGGGCACGATCGATGCCGACGATCCGGCTCCAGAGCCAACGCCTGCCGAGGCGCTCGGCGTATATCTGGCAGCGGTCAGCGTGTCCAATACAAAGCTCGCTCGCTATATGGCATCTGTTATCGAGCGCGGGGGCGAACGGGCGGCCTGTGAAATAGACCCTGTTTCATGGACGGTGGCCCGGACACTGACGGCTGTTTGCTATGGGGACAACGGGCTTGGGCTTCCTACGAACCTGGCCGTGCCAGAAATAGAGACGTCCCACACCGCACTCGACATGCTGTCCGCGCATATCGAGGTCAAGCGCCGCCTGACCGAACGGGGAGATGACGGCGGCGTTCTACAGCAGCTCAAAACGAGCAAGGCCTACGACTGTGAGCTCGACATCGCGGGGATTGTTATACGGGCCGATAGCATGCTGGTGGAGCTCTTTGACGGGTCGTTTACGGGAACCGACGAGCGCGACGACGAGATGACGGTGGTGCGGGAGGCGCTCGACGTACGTGGGCTTAAGGCGATGGCTATCTGGGTGCGCATGGTGCTGGCGGCACGGCGGCTCCTTTCCGGCTTGCCGGTAACCGACGACGCGGCATTCAACGAGCTCGATCGTTTTGCCGTGCGCATGCGCGACAACCAGATTCAGCTGTTTGGCCTGTTGCTAGAAGGCTGGCAGTCGCTGGCAGAGGGACGGCCGGTTAATGCAAAGTTCCGTGCGGTCCAAGTGCTCAAACTTGCCGAGGAGTCGATTGCGTACATGCGCGATAACGCATTGCTGCTGGAGCGCGCGGCGTATCTGCGTAACACCTCGATGGTTTCGGTGCGTGAGGAAGCGGAGTTGCTCGATATAAGCCAGACGCAGGTTGGTGGAGCGGAGGCCTGGATGGTGGCGCTGCATTTGGCCTGTGCGGGCCGAGACAGCGATCTTGCGGCCTGGATGTCCATGAATCGTGCGGGGATTCTGGAGCCATCGTATCGGCTCTTTGCGCGCCTTGCCATGCATTGTCTGGGCGAGCCGGCGACCAGGATTCGCAAGAAGCTTCCCGTGCGCGAGCTGTCGCGGTACTCGCTGCGCGACGATTTGGAAGGGGAGGGCGAGCGCCTGTTCCAGGCCGGCGAGGTTGAAGCCGTTGATACCATTGACCATATCGAGATTCGCATGTTTGGTGCGTTTCGCGCCGAGCGCGACGGGTTTCCCATCACGGACAAAATGTGGCGCCGCAAGAAGGCGGCGACACTTGCCGAGCGGCTTGCGCTGGGCATGGATGCGCTCGTCGATCGTGAGACGCTGGCCATGGAGTTGTGGCCCCATGCCGAGTTCAATAGCGCCCGCAACAACCTGTACTCGACGATATCGCGCTTGCGGTCGGCTTTGGGACCGACGCCGGATGGCAAGTCGTGTGTGCTCATCCAAAATGAATGCATCGGACTCAACGGCGACTACGTCAAGACCGATGTACGACTGTTTGACCAGATAAGCCGCGAGGTTTTGGGAAATCGCACGGGTGCGCGCGGGCCCCATTTAGTTGAGCTGTGCCTTAAGATTGAGCAGCTTTATGCCGGGCCGCTGTATGTTCCCAATGGCTGTAACCCCACCTACTTTTTGCGTATGCGACGCATTATGCAGTCAAAGTTCATCGATTGCATGATTAAGGGAGCAAATGCCGCTCTAGAAGAAAACGATTTGCAGTCGGCGATTTGGCTGGCGGAGTCGGGGCTTCGACAGGAAACGGCGCGTGAGGATATGGTGCGCTGTGCCATGCGCGTCTACAGTGCGGCGGGGCGGCGGCGCGATATCGTCGAGCTATACAGCGGGCATATGCACCATCTAAGGGAACAGGTCAATGGCGTACCCGAGCCCGAGACGCGGCATCTATACGAGCGCTTGGTGGAGGGGCGGCTCAATCGCGTGCTGGTCGAGCGATAAAAAAACGGGCGCCCGAAGTACTTGGGCACCCGTAAGCTTGCTATGTGTTGGCTCGCCGGATCATTGGCTCTTAGACGAGCTTGATCTTCTCGATATCCTTGCGCGAGGACTCGCGATACAGCGAGAACTTGCGGCCGATAACCTGAACGACGTCGGCGTGGCAGCGCTCGGCGAGCTCCTCGGCGGCCTCGCGGGCAGAAAGGCTGGAGCCGTCCAGCACGGAGCACTTAACGAGCTCGTGCTTCTCCAGGTAGGCGACCGTCTGCTCGACGGTGCCCTCGTTGACATCGGACTTACCGATGATGATGGCGGGGTTGAGGTGATGGGCCATGCTGCGAAGCTGCTTGACCTGGGCTCCTGTCAGTGCCATGGGTTCTCGCTTTCTATGTATGGGGCGCCCCGCAATGGGGCCTTAATCTACGTGAGCTGTCCCACGATAGCGCAGGAACGGCGTGGTGTGGAGCGCGTTTGCCCAGTTCGCAAAGAATGCGGATGCCGGGCGGGAAGACGATGCAAGCTTTAGATGGGCTACGGGCGGGGTACGGAGACCGGTTCCCAGGCGATAAACGCCCATCGGACTTTGCGGATGTGGTCGAGCATGTAACGTCCCTGCGGTACGCCCTTGGATCCCGGCTCGCCGGCATGGGGGTTCTCGATCATGTGGTGGGCGATATAGTCGCGCAGGCGGTCAATCTTATCCTCGTTGCCATGCTCGAGCATGCGAGAAAAGTCTGCCACGCCCGCCTCAAGACTATCGAAGGTGTCGCGGCGGGGCGATTCAAAATACGTGACCTGCGGCAACGCACCCATCTGAATAAGGATGTTAAAGGCATATACAAATCCGTTGCTGCGGGTAACCGAGACGCCGATGGCGTTCATCAGGTGCAGGTCATAGCGCGGGCTGGAGTTGGCGACCATCGTGACAGCACAACGCCGACGAGCCGTACGATCAAGCTTGGCAAGCGCACCTTTTAGATTGGTCGTCGTAACCGACCGACTGGCAAAGGCAACATCCACCGCTTTCACAACCGGTGCAACCAAATCCCAATCATCATCCCAAGCAAGCTCAAGCGGCGTAATAAGATCCTCGAGCCCATAGAACTCAATGCCAGCATCAAGCGTGCTCAACATAGCAGGGGAAAAGTCAGCAGCAATCACAGGATGCCCAGCCTGAGCAAGCGGAATAGCAATCGACCCAGCCCCGCACCCCATATCGAGCACCGACTCGCCAGGCTCAAGCGCCAGCAGTTTTATAAAATCCCGAGCATACGGGGCAGTCTCCAGCGGACGAAAATGCCGAGCCCGCTTATCCCACTCAAAACAATCATCAGCCCGATGCCGATCAGCCTGCAGACGCATCCATTCGCCATTCCAATCCGCAGAAAGAAGCTCAGATTGAATTACACCATCAGCCACGGGCCATCCCCCTCACAACAAAAAAGCGGCCCCTCCCAAAAGAAGAGCCGCAACCAGCATATATCAGAAAAAGAACCGTTCCAATGCCAAACCGCCGTACCAGCCAAGTGGTGCAGGAGCGAAGCAACTGCAACCGGGACAGAACCCAACTGAGGTCCCGTTGTGCAGGAGCCCCGGGGAGGGCAAATATATAAGGTCGATCGCGAGTTCCGCACGAGCCGGAGAGCACTTAATGTGCTCTCCGTGCGAG
>CAJJPN010000055.1:0-11760 GCA_905193635.1 Coriobacteriaceae bacterium | reverse complement strand
TCGGCTTCCGGTTGCCCTGAGTCCGCTGCCTCGGCTTCTGCGGACGCGCCGTCCTCGCGTTCCTCGTCGATCAAAAGCGCTTCGCGCGTTTGTGCGGCAGCGCTCCGAATGTGCCCCAGCTGGCTCAAATCGATATCGATCTTGACGGGCTGGTGTGCGGCGTCCCACGAAAGCCATGCCACAATCTCGTCATCGATAATCTTGGCCAGATATTTGGGGACCTTTTCTTCCTTAAGGGGATGGGCGGGGTCCAGCGCCAGGCGCAGGCGTTGGTCGCAGGCGCGCATCATTTCACCGAGCTTGCTGCTCTTTTGCCTGCTACCGTGAATCCGCATGCATTCCCAAAAACCGTTTTGGCAACGGTAGATATGGATGGGGTCCAGACGGTATTCGCAGTCCTCGTGGCGCTCGGGCGCAAAGAATACGGCCGAGGCAAACATGGTGTAGGGCATGGCCGTCTCCTCCCCAAATAAACTTGCCACGATGCCGGTCTTTCGGTGCGTGTCATAGTAGCGCGCCATGCGGACATACACGGCGCACGCCACGTGGCACAGATCGCGGTGGTGGCTGCGGTCGAGCCGCGAGTTACTTAGGTTGTACGTGGAGAGGGCGTTGATGGCGGCCATGAGTCGCTCCTCGCGCACCTCATCGGGCGGAAGGGGGAGCGTGGGCTCGGAGGTTTTGCGACGCTTGGGTGCCGGGTCAGACGGCGTCGGTGCTGGTACAAGGTCTCGTGCCGCGCGCCGCAGCTCGATAAGGGCGTTATCGAATATGACGGTTTTAGAGTCGCGAAGCAGCTTGGGGTCGAGCCCGTGGAACACGGCGTAATCTTGCAGCCACACGCGCGCAAACCGGTCGATGCCGGGCTCGAAGGCGCGATAGACATCCCAAAAAGCCTTGATCTTGTTAAAACCATCGAGTGGATTATCTACGCCAATGCCGCAAATCAGCTCATAGAGATACAGAAAGGCAAAGGACGTAGACGTTTCCTCGACGGTTCCGCGGCGCACTTGGGCACGCCAGGTAAAGTAGCCGCGCAGCTGCCGGTCGCTCATGGCGTTGTAGGTGGGAAAGTACGACTTAAAGGTGCCGTTGTAGGGACAGTCGTCCTCAAAGTCGGCCATCAGCAGGCCCTGGCGGTAAAAAAGCTCGGCTTCCGAAAGCCAGCGGCCCGCACCGCCCTTGGGGTCATCCTGCCAGCGCGATATCTCGCGCATTTTACGGTACTGGTCGGGGAGGAAATTCTGCATCTGTCGGCCGGTTTTGAGAATCGGCTCGTCTGCGTAGGTTTCGTTTGAGAAGCGGGCGGACTGATGGGTCCGGGCCTCGGCCATAATGCGCTCGATGAGCATCTTGATGTCCTGGTCGGCCACCGCTCCTCCTCTCGAACACAGCTACGGTGACCTCATATCATAGCACAGCATCAAACAGATGTTCGAGATACCGCTGCGTTGATAGATTTAGAAAAGGAGGGCGTAGATGACGGCTATGACAACGGAGGGGAGCATATTGGCCGTGCGGAAGGTCTGAGGACGGATGAGGTTGACGCCGACGCAGAAGATGAGCATGGAGCCTACGAGCGAAAGGCTGTTGAGGGCTGCTGTGGTCATGATGGGGGAGAGCGCGCCGGCAAACAACGTGATCGTCCCCTGGAACACGGCGACGGGCAGGGCGGAGAAGATGCAGCCGCGGCCAAGCGAGGCCGTCATGGTGCAGACGATGATGCAGTCCAGTGCGCCCTTGAGGGCAAGCGTTGACCAGTCGCCGAGCAGGCCGTCCTGGATCGATCCCACAATGGCCATGGCGCCGATGCACACGGTGAGTGAAGTCGAGACAAAAGCGTTGGTGAACTCGTTATCGCCCTCACTGCCAGTCTTGCGCTTGAGCCATTCGCCAAGGTTCTCGATGGAGGCCTCCAAGTTGATGGCCTCGCCGATGAGCGAACCGAGCGCAAATGAGACGATGAGCATGGTGGTACCGGTGGTCGCTAGCGCCTTTCCATCGATGATGAGCATCTTTTGCATGGTGCCGCCCAGGCCGATAAACAGGACGCACAGCCCCGATGCTTTCATGAGCGTGTCTTGGATGCGCGGTGTAATGAAGCGGCCGCCCGCTAATCCCAAAAGACCGCCCGCAACTAAAAGCGCAACGTTGATGATTGTTCCCAAGCCCGGCATGAGCCCTCCTGTATTGATGCCAACGTGGCAATCGTAGCAGAACGAAATGCGAGGCACATCGCGACTCATCTAATACGTTATATAAGTGGTATTAGGAATGATGCGCAGCATTTAAGCCTCAGGTGGTTGTCGGGACATAGGGGTAGTAGTCAAAGCGCAGTGTCATAAGCCGCTGCGGGGATTCAATAGCCGCGGCGATGATATTGGCATCGCGGGCACGATCAAACCCTTCGAGTTCGATCTGATACGAGACGTCTTGCATAATGTCCAGACGTCGCCAGGCTAGAAGTGTGTCGCCATCGAATTCCAAGGTCTTGCCTCCGTCTGGGGCAACGGCGTATAGACGCAGTTTAGCGGTGGTTGCAGGGTCGACAACCGTGACCTTTTTAATTTCGTTTCGAGTATTCTTGGCGCCCAACAAGGTGAGCAGTGTTGGGGCCACGACCTCGCCCGATGGCAAAAAGACGACTTCGATGGATTCGGGAAATGCGATGATGGCCGACTTGCGGACGGGCTGATTGGCGGCGGCAACTTCGATGTTTGCAGCATCGATGACCTCTGTGTGGTCGAGGGCGGCAAGCACGCAGCAGTTACCTTCATCGATCTCCTGAGGATCAGCAAGCCCCAGACTGTCCGCGAGCTCGGGATCGTTTGGACCGGTAGCGGGCTCATTCGGTGCTTCGAAAGAAGCTGGGACGCTGTTTGTCGGCGACGGCGTGTCGCCCGCACCTGCTTCTTTGTCCGTGCTCTCTTCTTGTATGGTTGCGTTGATGGGTTCGTCGTTTGAGGGGAGCGTCTTGGCATCACGCGCGGAGGGGACAATCCCGACGGCTCCGGATCCGTTCCACTCCATCTCGAGAAGCGCCGGGTCGGCAAGAATGCGTTGCCTGCCTAGCGTGTGGGTATCGATCGCAATAGGGCCTGCCTCCGTCCCGCGCGTAAGGCTGAGCGATCCGGCCGGCTTCTCGAAATGAATGTCTGTGTCTTCGGTGCTGGCGGCGTAGAACAGCAGGGATGCTTCTCCCGCCGCGATGGCATCGGTGCCCGCCTTGGTCAGCCGCAGCGATGCCGTGAATGAGAGGGTGGGCTGCACATCGTCTGCATTCGCGGCGGCGCAGCCCAGACATATACCGCCTCCTTTCTCGAAAAACGCACCGTCGAAGGCGACCTTCGCTCCGTTCGCCGAGTCATCGACCGAAGCGATATCGATGTGCAACCCCAAATCGCACGGATCGCCATCTGCATCGAGCACAATCGAGCGCCACGTGCAGACGGCGCACCCCGCCTGGGAGCCGTTTGCCTTGTTCGAACGATTGATATCCACGACTATCGAGCCGTCCGTATTACGACGAAGGCATCCCGAGGTTGAGATTGCGGCCTGTGCGAACGAAAAACGCTTGCACGCAATGGCGCTCGACGGATTTGGTGCGGAGCTTAGGGCTGCTGGTAAGGAGTCTGCCATGACGGGAGTCGCCCAAGCGGCGACAGGCGTTCCGGTTGCGAGCGCGCCGCAGAGTGCGACGACGGGCAAAAGGTTCTTCGATGCCATGGGGTCTCCTTAGCTAATTTAGTGCGGCCTGTCCGTGTTTCGTTTCTGGCTGCGTTTGATGTGCAGACCGAGGCCGGCGGTTCCCGCGCCTGCTGCCGTGGCGCCTGCTGCCAAGAGCCATCGTCTGTCGTCTGTCTGTGCCAACGGTTCCTTGCAGTTGCCGCGGTCGAGCTCCGAGAGGTCGACCGTCACCTGCGTGGCGGCCTGCGCCTGTTCTTGCTGGGCAAAGGCCATGGCTGGCCCAAACGCTAGGATACTGACGGCGGCGGCCAGGGCGACGGCCTTATGCCGTGTGCGCACCGGGCTCGACCGTCCAGGTGATCGTTGCAACCTGATCGCCTTCGCCGGTTACGCGGAAGATGTCGCGCGTGACGCGGGCGACGTTTCCGCTTGTCTTGAGCTTAATTTTGTCCGTGCCGCCGGCAATGCCCTGGTAGCCCATGTCGAAGGCTGCATTCTTGGAAAGATCGAGGCCTGTCTCCTGCATTGCGGCGCTGGCGTTCTGGAGTGCGCCGTCGGGGCCGACCTTAAAGTCGATGGAATTCTGCGCGGTTCCGGCCTTGGCGTCGGCGGCAATGGTCCAGGTGTTCATGGCGTCGATCTTCATGTTGGTGACATGGATGCCGTAGGCCGAATGATTGTCGATGGTGGTCGCGTCTTCTGAGGGGCCCTGAAGCGTGCCGTCGGCCTTGGCGACGAAGGGAATAACCGTCGGAACTTTGAACTCTACGTTGTCGATCTCGGTCCTGACCATTACTTTCGTGGTTCCAACGCGCCCGGCTGCCAGAGCTGGCGTCGGGGCGGCGCCCATTGCGAGCGCGAGCGCGAGCCCTGCGCCCACGACGAGCGCTCTGGCTCCGTTCATGTTCCTGGTGATGTCCATGGTCGTTCCTTTCTATTCGCCGCGGGCCGTCCCCGCGATGATTGGACGAATGCTGGTGAATTGCGTGCGGTGCCGCGTCGGCCGAAAAAGCTAGTTCTCGGCTTGCTCAACCCGTACCTTGACACGTGTCGGATTGCCGTGGCTGTCGAGGGTCTTGGCATCGAGTGCCTGGATCTCGATGTATGCCTCGCCTTCTTTGATGTCGCCGGCGGGGCACGTCTCGATTGTCTTGCCGGTCTCGACCACACCGGATTCGTACATGGTCTCGTCGTTTTGGATGACGCGGAATCGCTGGGGAAATTTATTGTCTTGGACGTTTTGCACGTTGACGCGCAGCTTGCCGTCCTCCTGTAGCTGAGCGACCGGCGCGACCGAAATCGTCATCATGTTGTCGCGGACGATGGCATCGAGCTCATCTTGGATTTCTTGTCGCGATTTACCCTCTGCCGTCGTGACTGAGGCACCCGCTTCGGGCACGGGCTGCGACTGCCAGGCGTATAGCCCTACGGCGATGAGGGCGCAGACGATAGCCAGACAGACAACGACGAGTTTCTTGCGACGCCCCAGTCCTGCGAGGCGGGGCGGCTTCTTCGCACTCATGCGGCGTCCTTGGTGGTGTAGACACGTGCGAACGTGGACGGGTCCGCTCCAAAGAGCATGTGAAGCATCAGGCGGCGCGAGTAGATGAGCTCGTCAAAGTCGTGAGGGAGCTCGATGTCGTGGATACGCGCGATGTGGTGGGCGAGCGCCGAGAACGACTCGGGGTCGCAGATAACATCGGTGGTGACGTGGTAGACCGCCGTATCGGGGAACGCCTCTTCGTCGAAAGGCAGGAGATAGGGATCGTCGTCGACCTCGATGGCGACGCCGTACTGGGGCCAGTAATATGCCATGGGAACCTCCCTGCTTCTGGGGCCAAACTTCTATCGGTTTTGGCTGTCGATGCCGACCGTATCAGCCGCTACTTGACCAATTTCTGACCAAATGCTTGACGGATTGACATCTCCGCAGGTAAAAGGTGGGAAAAATTACTTCAACTTTTTTCGAGCGACAATCGAGCGGTCGGCGACGGCGGGGCGATATGTGTCAAAAGCATCGTCTGCCGAGGAAGCCTTGCCGTTCGCCGAATTGCACGAACGTAAAAACGCCAATTATGGAGACGGTCTCGAACACGTCGACGAAACGATGCGGTAACATCTCCCTGCAAACACTGTAGTTAGCTAAAGGGGGAGTTCGCGTGTCTGCAACCATTAAACCCTTCACCGACGAGTTCGAGGAGTATGGCCGCGATGAATCTCGCGCATCGGGCGAAGCATCGAGCATCTCGTTTCCGACAACGGAAGACGAGGTCCGTGCCATTTTGGAAACGCTCCATGCCGAGCGTGTCCCGGTAACGGTTCAGGGCGCCCGAACCGGCCTTGCCGCCGGTGCCGTGCCCCACGGTGGGCATATCCTCAATACTTCCCGTATGAATCGCTACTTGGGCCTTCGCCGCGATGAACAAGGCCAATTTCTGCTGCGCGTGGAGCCGGGCGTTGTGCTCTCGGAGCTGCGTAAGCAGCTGAGCAAGAAGGTACTGCCGACCGCTGGTTGGGACCAGGCATCGCTTGAGGCCTACGAGGAGTTCCAAGAGTCCCCCGAGCAGTTCTTTCCCACCGATCCCACCGAGGCATCTGCCTGTCTGGGCGGCATGGCGGCATGCAACGCCTCCGGCGCCCGCAGCTACGCTTACGGCCCCATGCGCCCGCATATCACGGGACTCCACGTCGCGCTGGCTGATGGCGATTTGCTTGAGCTTCAGCGCGGCGAGGCTTTTGCCCAGGGCCGCCACCTGTCGCTCGTGACGGCAGAGGGCCGTACGCTCGAGCTCGATCTTCCCAGCTATACCATGCCCGAGACAAAAAATGCCTCAGGCTATTTCGTTGCGGACGATATGGACGCCATCGATCTTTTTATCGGTGCGTGCGGCACGCTCGGCGTCATTACCGAGCTCGAGATCGCCCTGCAGGCGGCACCTTCGGTCGTATGGGGTGTGAGTTGCTTTTTCGATAGCGAAGACAAGGCCGTGTCCTTTACCGATTCCGTGCGTCCCGTGCTGTCCCATGCCGCCGCTATTGAGTATTTCGATGCTGGCGCCCTGGATATCCTGCGTCGCCAGCGCGAGCAGTCGACAGCGTTTGCCTCGCTGCCGGCGCTCGACGACGAGGCAAAGGTCTGTGTCTACGTGGAGCTCGACTGCGATGACGAGGCGCAGGCGACCGAGGAGCTGTGCCACCTGGGATGGGTGCTGGAGCTTGCGGGCGGCCGCGACGATGCGACATGGGTCGCCCGCACCGAAGTCGATCGCGAGTGCCAGCGGTTCTTCCGCCACGCGGTCCCCGAGAGCGTCAATATGCTCATTGACGAGCGTCGCCACATCGACCCCACCATTACCAAGCTGGGCTCGGACATGTCGGTGCCCAACGCACGCTTGGGCGATGTCATCGGCCTTTATCGCCGCACGTTAGCCGAAAGTGGGCTTGAATCTGCTGCCTGGGGGCACATCGGTAACAACCATCTGCATGTGAACATCCTGCCGCGCGACGCGCAGGACTACCGTCGCGGTGGCGAGCTGTTTGCCCAGTGGGCTGCGGAGGTAACGGCTATGGGCGGTGCCGTTTCTGCCGAGCACGGCGTCGGCAAGATCAAGGCGGGCTTCTTAGAGACGATGTACGGTCACGAGGCCATGGTCGAGTCGGCGCGGCTCAAGCTCCAGCTCGATCCCGACGGGCAGCTGGGTCGCGGCAACCTGTTTTCGGAGAAGCTCTTGGATGAGCTCGTCCAGAAAGGGGGCGCGTGAAGATGAGCGATTTCCATATGGTGGTGTGCGTCAAGGCCGTGCCGGGCAGCACCGAGGTCAAGATGGACCCCAAGACCAATACCATCGTGCGCGATGGCAAGCAGGCGGTCATTAATCCCTTTGATGCGAGCGCTTTGGAATGCGCGCTGGCGCTGAAGGACGACTTTATCGGCTTTGGCATGGATGTGCGCGTGACGGTGGTGTCGATGGGCATCCCCGCGACCGAGTCGCTGCTGCGCGACTGCATCGCTCGAGGCGCCGACGACGCGCTGCTGCTGACCGATCGCGCCTTTGCAGGTGCCGATACCCTGGCGACCACCTATGCTCTCAAATGCGGCATCGAGGCACTCGACGAGGACTTCGACCTGCTCATCTGCGGCAAGATGGCGGTGGATGGCGATACGGCCCAGATTGGTCCCGAGCTTGCCGGTGCCTTTGAGATTCCCTGCGTGACCGACGTGAGCTGCGTGCAAAGCGCGGGCTTTACGACGTGTGGCTCGCTGGCGCTCGTTCACGGATGCGATGCCGGCGAGGAGACGGTGTGTCTTGAGATGCCGTGCGCGATGACGACTGCCAAGGAGATTGGCCAGTTGCGTATGCCGAGTATTGCCGGTATTCGCGCGGCGGAGGAGGCGGACGTGCGCGTGGTCAGTGCCGCCGACGTGAACGCCGACCCCGCGCGTTGCGGTCTTGCCGGATCACCGACGCAGGTCGTGCGCTCGTTTGTGCCCGACCGTGACCAAACGTGCGAGGCCGTTGAGGGAACGGCGTCCGAGCAGGCGGTAAAACTTGCCAAGATTATTGAGGGGATGGCATAGATGAGCGGGCTGATTATCGATAGCGAAGCCTGTATCGGCTGCGGTCGCTGCGTTCGCGCCTGCGCCTCGGGCGGCATTGTGGTGGAGGGTGAGCGCCCCAATCGCTGTGCCCGCGTAACCGACGGCTGTATCCTGTGCGGTGGGTGCGTCGACGCCTGCCCCGTCAACGCCATCTCGATTGAGCGCGACGAGGCCGCCGGCGCGGCAGACCTTGACGCATATCGAGACATCTGGATCTTCGTGCAGACTGACGAGCACGATGCCGTTGCATCCGTGGCCTTCGAGCTCATGGGCAAGGGGCGCGAGCTTGCCGATGCCCGCGGCTGCCGTCTGGTGGCACTGGTCGGCATGAGCCCCGAGGGCTCACTCGGGGACCTGGAGCATCTGATTTGCGCCGGTGCGGACGAAGTTCTGGTCTGTCGTGACGAGCGCCTGCGTCAGAACGACGTGGAGGTCTACGCTCGCTTGATCTGCGATTTGGTAGCCGAGCGCAAGCCCGAGGCCATTCTGTACGGCGCGACCGCCTTTGGTCGCGAGCTGGCGCCCGGTGTGGCCGTGCGCTTGCAGACGGGTCTTACGGCCGATTGCACGGTGCTTTCTATGGATACGGAGACGGGTCTGCTGCAGCAGACGCGCCCGGCGTTTGGCGGCAACCTGATGGCCACCATTATCTGCCCCAACCACCGTCCTCAGATGGCAACGGTGCGCCCCGGCATCTTTAAGGCGCCCGAGTTTGACTATAGCCGCTCCGGCACGATTACCCAGGTAGTGCTTGCGGATGACGTTAAGGCCCGCGTCGAGATCTCGATTCCCGCCGAGGAGTGGGGACAGCAGGCCTCAATTGCCGATGCCGAGCGTCTGGTCGTGGTGGGCCGCGGCATCGGCTCCAAGAAGAATCTGCCCCTGATGCGAAAGCTCGCCGATGCCCTGGGTGCCGAGCTTGGTTGCACGCGTCCCATTGTGGAGGCAGGCTGGTTGGAGTATCGCCACCAAATTGGCCAGACGGGTGTATCGGTCTCGCCCAAGCTCCTCGTGAGCATCGGTGTCTCGGGCGCTATCCAGCATCTCGCCGGCATCGGTGGGGCGGAGTGCATTGTCGCCATCAATGAGGACCCGGATGCCCCCATCTTCGGTGCCGCCCAGTACAAGGTCGTCGGCGATGCCGTTGAGATCGTTGAGGAACTGCTGGCTCAGCTCGAGTGCTAAGCGCTTGCCAGCCAGTCGCGCAGCTCGTCCTTAAGGCGGCTCCAGGTTGCCTGCGCGGCGGGGTCGGTAAAGGGTCGCGTAATGCCAAAGGGCGCGTCGAGCAGGCGGTGGATATCGCCTTGCTCGCGCGCCAGTGCACGGCTTGCCGGATGGACGAGCTCAAACATAAAGCAGATGAGCCCCACCAGGTAGTCCGCCGGCTCGTTGCGCTCGTCACGCGCGACGCAGCGATGCTCGTCAAAGGCGGTAAGCGCCGGTGTCGAGAAGTGGCTGGCGAGAAACGTGTCCTCATCCACCTTGAGGATGGTGTCGACGGTGCTGTCGGCGATGGCGCGCATAATGTCGATCTTGTCGCCATCGCGCACGATCTCGCAGAAGCTCCGTGTACGGGTGTCGAGTTCCGTGGGCAGGCGAAAATCACTGTGGTGGGCGATGCTCGCGCGGATCAGTTCGTCCTCTGCCGGGTCATCGATAAAGTCGCGGATGCTCGTTACGGCGGGTGCATCGGCGGGATTCTCGCCAAAGAGGACCTCGATGCCCAGCGCTGCATGGCTCATGCTCTCGGCGTCCTTAAAGGTGTCCCAGCTCCGCAACTGCTCAAAGCGGCCCATATCGTGTAGCAGGCCGCAAAGCCATGCCAGGTCAATATCTTCTGACGACCAGCCCTGCTCGCGCGCTACGGCATCGCATGCCTCGGCCACGTGGTACGTATGCTCGATTTTGAGCGCGATGCGTGGGTTGGTGGCGTCGTAGGCATCGGTGTAGCTTTTGAAGGCCGCGCGCGCCCGGTCTCGATCGATAGCTGTCATAATGACTTCCTAAAAAGTTGTGTCTTTCGATCCGGTGGCAATTGTAGGTGAACTTTATTGCCACCGGTTGATATTTCTGCTGCGTTGCAAGGCGCGCTGCAGACGACTTACCAGAATGGGAGTGGCATGGTCCTTAGGATCTTTAAAATCGTCTGGCCAGTGATGCTTACCTATGTTGCAATAGGCGCGCCGTGCGGAATGATCATGGGGCAGACGGGAATGGAGCCCTGGATGGTCTTTGCTCTGAGCAGCACGTTTGTGACGGGCAGCGGCCAGTTTATGATCTGCAATCTTTGGCTGGCGGGCGTACCGGCACCTTCGATTATCGCGAGCGTCGCCGCCATCTCCTCGCGCTTCGCTCTTTACTCGGCATCGATCGCACCCCATCTGGCGGGCGCCTCGAAGCGTCAGACGCTGGCTGTTGCCGCGACGCTCACCGAGGAGGCATACGGCATCTCGCTTGCCAAGCTGGTTGAGGGGGAGGATTGGGGCCCGCGCGAATCCTTCGTGCTCAACGTGATCCTCATCGCGACATGGGGCGCTTCGTGCACGATGGGTGCCATCGTCGGTGCCGTTGTCGATGTTCCCACCGCTATTGCGAGTTTCGTCTGCACGTCGCTCTTTATCTGTCTACTCTTTTCGCAGCGGCTGTCGCGCGGCAACGTTGTCGCGGCGGTTTCGGGCGCGGTGTCCGTCGCCGTATGCAAGTTCTTGGGCCTCACGAATATTGCCGTGCCGGCAAGCGTCGTGGTCGGCATTGCCATTGCGCTGGCGTGCGATGCTGTATTAGACGGAAGAGGTGCCCGCCATGCCCGCTAACGAGTTCTTGGTTCTGTGGCTGTCGTCGTGGGCTGCTATCGCGTTCTTTCGCATCGCGCCGGCGTTTGCCTTGCGCGGGCGGACCCTGTCGCCCCGCATTACCGAGGCCCTGGGTTATATCCCGCCCGCTGCCTTTGCCGCGCTGGTCGCCAACGACTTGGCGAGCCCCGGCGCGTTCGACGCGGGACCCTGGCCTGCCTTGGTTCCCTGGATTGCGGCTGCCGGCGTCGTGGCCGTGGCGGTCAAGACAAAATCGATGCTTTGGTGCTGCGTCTCGGGCATCGTACTCTATATCGTCTTGAGCCTTATATAGGGGTGGCGTCGCGGGCGCCGAATCTCGTTCCATCCCAACTTGTCGAATTTTTCACCGAGCTGGTCTATTTCTTCTGGTACCATGGTCAAACTTTACTGTAGCAAAGCGTGACGTGGGCTTTTGTACCCCGTCAGCGGAAATGGGGGTTTCATGGCACAGGAAGCGACCGCCAACGAGCAAAAGAAATTCAAGGTCCCGCGCATCCCGGGCGACATCATGATCTATCCGATGATCGTCGGTCTTTTGCTCAACACCTTCTGCCCGCAGGTTTTTGAGATCGGCGGATTCTTTACGGCTGCCTGCCGCGGTGGCTCCAATACCATCGTCGCCGCGATCCTGCTGTTTGT
>CAJJPN010000054.1:0-11848 GCA_905193635.1 Coriobacteriaceae bacterium | reverse complement strand
TTGGCGACAGCTTCGTTATAGGGGGAGTCGATCACAGCGTCGCCCGTGCCGATGGTTTGACCCGCTTCGTAGATGTCGCCGTTGCTGAGCTCTTCTTTGTTGCGATAGTCAATGACCTTGCCGCCTTCAGGCGTCAGGATGGTGGAGCCTTCGATTTCGATGGTGCCGATTGCCTTGCCGTCCGCGCTCATGGCAAGGGCGAAGATCGCCGCCGTGTCTCCTTCGGCAGTGACCTTGCTGCGGACGATCGAAATAGTCGCGGGCGTGATGCCCTCGCTGGTCTGGGCGAAGATACCGATGTTCAGACCCCTAGGCTCAGGGATGACCTCGCCGCTTTGGTCGTTGCTGTAGTGGTCAGGGCCGTCGCTACCGGACTCGACATAGCGGGCTATAGCCTTAACAACGGAGTCGCTGATGTAGATGTGTCCGCCCGCGTCGTTGAGCTGGTGGTTTCTGGTAGAGATTGCAACCGAGAATTCGCCTTCCGCGAACGCGTCCACGATGGAACCATTCTTGATGACGATGTCGTCCCCGTCAGTGATGAGGGCGATGGCCTGGCCGCCGCTCGCGCTTGTGCGGACCGTTACGGTCGCGTGATCGAGTATAGCGCCCTTGCAAGCATAGACGCCATATTTAACACCACTTGCGTCAAGGGAGGCGTTCGTGACCGCGAGACTGCCCTCAGCGTTGACGGCAAGATCTCCCTCGGAGTTCGCCTTGACCTGGCTGCCGCCCGAGATGTCGATGTTGTCGTCAGCCCAAATCGCCGCTTCTTCTATCGAGCTTGCTTCTACCTTGCCACCGCCTTTGATGATCAGGTCACTGCCCGCGGCGACGCCGTAACCTTCGCCTCCTTTAGCGATCACTGTACCAGAGGAATCGATGGTGGTCTTGCCCTTGGATTGGATGCCTTCGGTACCGCCCGTTGCATTCACGGTGCCCGAGCCTGTGATAGAGAGATCGCCCTTTGCCTCAATTCCGTCGGAATTAGTGCTTGTGGTGTTCACAGTGCCTGGGCCAGAAATGGAAAGGTCACCTGTTGATTTAATTGCATCGGCCTCGGCTGTCACATTGAGCTCATCCGTGCTATTCGAGCTCGTTATGTTCAACTCTGCTTTCTGGCTAGTGCAATCCTGCGCCTTGATGGCGGCCCCGGTGTAATCGGGCTCGGTTTTCACGGTGTTCTTGCCCTCGTAGGCAATGTTGAGCTTGCCCGCAGCCTTGATCGCACCGCCGTCATAGCCGTTGAGCTTCATATCGTCGGCGCCGTCCCAGCTCCAGGTGCCGGCGGCGTCTCCCGTGGGCCCCGCGGCCGCTTCATGGCGGACGCCGCCAACGTCCACCCACTCCGCCGCGAGCGAGACGCTCGGCATGAGCAGCGAACTTACCGTGAGCGCGCAGGCCAGGCCGCAGACGATGCGGCGCGTCACGCGGCGCCAGCTGCCGTGCGCGAGCAGCGTGCGACGGTGCACGTCGGGCTCGACAAAATGGGCTCCTGAGGTTTTATCATTGCGCTTGGGGGTCGTGAACAAGGTGGCCATGGTTACTCCCATCCTCATAGGGCCTATGCGATTACGCCCAGCATATCTGCAGGATGTAGCCGGCGGTAGTGCCGTTTGGAGGGCAAAATGTCCAAAACTTGGGAGGCAATACATCGCGCGTCCGTGCGGTGCCTGGCTTTAAAAGAAAAGCGCGGAGCCGCTCGATGCGACTCCGCGCTTTGGTGTTCTGCTTTGGCAGCTTTGCCGTTACGCTACAAAGAAGTAGACGAGGAAGGCAAGGGCTGCGATCCACATGAGCGGCTTGATCTTGGATGCCTCGCCCTTAAAGAGCGCGACGACCACGTAGGCGATAAAGCCCAGACCAATGCCGGCAGAGATGGAGTAGGTGAAGGGCACGCCGGCGACAATCATGAACGCCGGGAAGCCCTGCGACACGTCGGACCAGTCGATCTCGGAGGCCTCGCTCATCATGAGGTAGCCGACGTAGACCAGAGCACCGCAGGTGGCGGCGCTGGAAACGATGGTGACGATGGGGGAGAAGAACGCGGCGAGAATGAACAGCACGCCGGTGGTGACGGAGGTGAGGCCCGTGCGGCCACCGTCGGCAGCGCCAGAGGTGGACTCGACGAAGGTGGTGATGGAGGAGACGCCCATAAAGCCACCGGCAGCAGCGGCCACGGAGTCGACGACCAGGATGGGACGGATGTCCTCGACATTGCCGTCCTCGGTCAAGAACTCGCCCTGCTTGGCGACGGCCATCGCGGTGCCCATGGTGTCGAAGAAGTCGCTCATGAGCAGCGAGAAGGCAACGACGAGCAGCATCGGGTCGGTCAGGACCTTCACGATGGCAAGGTTGCCGTCGGCAGTGCTGGCAAACGGGGCGCCGAAGGTCGAGAAGTCGAGCGGTGCGATGAGGCCCTCGGGCGCATGGGTGACGCCCAGCGGGATTCCGGCGATAACGGCGACGATGATGCCGATGAGCAGCGAGCCCGGCACGTTGCGGGAAGCCAGGGCAACCGTCACGACGATGGAGATGATGCCGACGATAAAGGTGGGGGAGGCGATGTCGCCCAGGCCGACGAGCGTACCGGCGCCAGCGGTGATGATGCCGGCGTCGCACAGGCCGATCATGGCGATAAACAGGCCCAGACCCACCGAGATGGCGTGGCGCAGGACCACGGGGATGGCGTCCATGATGGCCTCGCGCAGGCCGCAAAGGACGAGCAGCAAGATGACGATACCCTCGAGGAAGATAACGCTCATGGCGACGTGCCAGTCACCGCCGCACATGGTGGTGGTGATGCCCGCGATCATGGCGTTGATGCCCAGGCCTGAAGCGCAGGCGAGCGGGCGGTTTGCGAAGATGCCCATGCAGATGGTCATGATGCCGGCGCCCAGGCAGGTGGCGCAGGCGAGCGCTCCCGCATCAATGCCAGCGCCCGAGAGCACTGCGGGGTTGACGGCGATGATGTAGGCCATCGCCAGGAATGTTGTCAGTCCAGCGCGAAGTTCGGTCCCGATTGTGGACTTGCGCTCGCTGACGTGAAAAAGTTCGTCCATGCATACCCTTTCCTTGTTCGGCCCCGAGTTTGGGCCGATTGACACGAACTCACTTACTATATCGTCTTTACAACCTTGCTGTTCCTCGCATGTTGATGTTCGGCGCTTTGTAACAGACGGACGGTATTTATCGCATGAAAATGTGTGGGTACCGTATACTTAAGCGGTTACAACAACCCCTATGGAGGAACGTATGATTAAAGAGCTTTGCCACGACGAGGCTATCCTGTCCCAGCGTTGCGAGGTTGCGACCGTCGAGGACGAGTCGGTTGCTCAGGACCTGATCGATACCATCAAGTCGCTCGACGATGCCGGCTGCCTTGCCGCTAACCAGATTGGCGTTACCAAGAAGGTCTGCGTCTACCTGGACGACGCCGGCGAGCCCCACGTGCTCTACAACCCCCGTCTGGTGTTTGGCCTGGGCGCCAGCAAGATGGAGGAGAGCTGCCTGACGCACGAGGGGGTCACCAAGTCCACGCGCTATATCAAGTGCAAGGTTGCCTTTGACCAGATCGTCGATGGCAAGATGAAGGAGTGCCGCCGCGACTACGCGGGCTTTGAGGCACAAATGATCCAGCATATGATCGACCACTGTCTAGGAAAGTTGGTCTAAGGGGACCAAAGCACCGCACTTCGTCTCTTTTGGTCCGGGCGTGACATTGTTGTCATGTCCGGGCTTTTGTGTTTAGCGCCTTTTTGTTTGGTGACAATAACCTTAGCAGGACCGTAAAGCTAGGAGGCGCTATGTGCACGAGCATTCGATTTACCGATAATTCTGGCCACATGTATCTGGGCCGCAACCTCGACTGGAGCTTTGACTACGGCCAACAGGTTCGCGTGATGCCGCGCGGGTTTCACATTCCGTATTCGTTTATCGACGACACGACAGCGGCACACGCGGTGATCGGCATGTGCATCGATTACAAGAACTACCCTATGTTCTTCGACTGCGGCAACGATGCGGGCCTCGCCGTGGCAGGTCTCAATTTCCCGGGTTATGCCGAGTATGCCGAGGACCCTGTCGACGGCAAGACCAATATCGCGGCCTATGAGTTTCCCCTGTGGGTGGCAGCGACGTTCTCGACGGTCGATGAGGTCGAGGCCGCGCTGCGCGACACGGTGATTGTCGCCAAATCTGCCGGAGAGGGGCTGGGCGTGTCGCTGCTCCATTGGATTATCGGCGACAGCCAGCGTAGCATCGTGGTCGAGATGATGGCTGACGGCCTGCATGTATACGACGATCCGGTCGACACCCTTGCCAATCAGCCCACCTTCCCGTGGCATATGGAAAACCTACGCACTTATATCACCGCCACAAGCGATTTTCCGCAGACGGCGACGTGGCGTGGCGCCGAGCTTAAGCCCTATGGAGCCGGTGCCGGCATGCGCGGCATTCCCGGCGACTGCTATTCGCCGAGCCGTTTTGTAAAGGCAGCGTACCTCAACGCCAATTACCCGCAAAAAGACAGCGAGACCGAAAACGTCGTCCGCATGTTCCGTTCACTCGAGGGCGTGGTGATGATTGAGGGGGCGTCCAGGATGGGCGATGGCAAGTTCGAGAAGACTATCTATACCGGATGCTTTAGCGCGCGCACAGGCAATTATTACTACGCGATGTATGAGGATCCGTCGATTCGCTACGTGAGCCTGATGGATGCCGAGGGCGCGAGCCCCGATAGGCTTGTGGTTCCCGAGCCGCGTCGTTCGTAGCCGAGGGCTTTACTGAAATGCAAAGCGCCCCTGCATCTCCTGTGAGGTGCAGGGGCGCTGTCGTTGATGCGCGACGTCGCTAGAAGTTGGCGTCGTTGAGCTGGGCGCTCTCGAGGCCGTCGAGCAGTTGCTGTTCGGGCGTATCGGCGACGCTCTCGAGCAATTCGGTGGGATCGATAGGGCTCGTCGGTGGAAACTGAAGAGGGGCTTTTAGGCGCGCGCTGCCTGGGCAGTGCCAGCCTTTGCACTTGCGCGCTTGCCGGCGAGTTCGCAAAAGAGCGCGCCGCCGATGATAAGCGCGGCGCCCATCAGGCGGACCGGCGTTATGCCTTCGCTCAAAAGGATGGCGGAGAACACAACGGCCGAAAGCGGCTCGAGGTAGCCGACAACCGCGACGGTCTGCACAGGCAGCTTGGCGACGGCGCTAAAGTAAAGCAGGCAGCCGACGCCGGTGTTGACGACGCCGAGCATAGCGACGGCACGCGAATCGATGCTTGCGGCGATACCGGGGGAAAAGAACGAGGGGGCGCCTTGGGTGACGAGCGTGAGGACCAGCGCGGTCACAAAGGCGGCGCTCACCTGGAGCGCGGAGTTCTCGAGGCCCTCGATGTGAGGCGCACCCTTGCTGGCGATGACCATCAATGCATAGCAGAAGGCCGAGGCGATTCCACAGACGATGCCCGCAATGGGCATATTGCCGCCTAGACCTTGCGCTGCAATGAGAAAAGCACCACAAGCAACGGCGACAAAGCCGGCGATTTTGCCGCCGGTCAGCTTTTCGCCAAAGATAAGCGGCGAGAGGGCCATAACGATGATGGGGCCGCAGTAATACAACAGCGAGGAGATGCCAACACCGATCGTCTGATAGGCGCGGAACAGAAAAATCCAGCTGGCGCCCAGCGCGGCGCCCGAGACGATGAGCGCTGCGGCCTCGCGGGGGCGAGACGGCGCCTGCAGCTTATGGCGTTGGGTGATGGCGAGGATGGTGACGAGCGAGAGGGCTCCCAGAAAGGTGCGCAGCAGCACGATGTCGGAGCTCGGCAGCGCGATGGCGGCGGCGATGATGCCGTTGGAGCCAAACAACAGCAATGCTGCCAAATACCTAAACAGTCCGTTGTTCATGCGCAGCCGCCCTTCTATATCCGTGCATGTTCACTATGGGCGAGGTGGATTTAGAAGAAAAGCGAATATAATACATGGATGACATGACAAAAACTCATGCAAAGGTGGGGACGTGCCGTGGAGACCAATATCCAAAAGATGCAGGTGCTGCTCGAGACCGTGCGTGCCGGAAGCTTTACACGCGCCGCCGAGCATCTGAGCTATTCGCAATCGGGTGTGAGCCGCATGGTGGCCGATCTTGAGGCCGACTGGGGCTTTAAGGTGCTCGACCGCAGTCGCGAAGGCGTGGTTCTTTCTGCCGACGGGCGGCAGGTCATGCCGGCTGTCGAGGCGCTCTGCGAGGAATTCATTCGCTTGCAGCGGCGGGTGGATGAGATGCGTGGGCTCATGCGTGGCAAAATCTGCATCGGTACGTTTTCGAGCGTGGCGACCCACGTACTGCCGCCAGTGATTGCGCGTTTTCGCGCCGATTATCCAGACGTCGATTATGAGTTACTGATGGGCGACTATTCAGAGATTGAACAATGGGTGGCGCAGGGCCGCTGCGATCTGGGCTTTATCCCGCATGAGCCCCGAGAAAATGGCATGACATCGCGATCTTTGGTGCGCGACGAGTTGATGGCGGTGGTGCCGACAGACTCTCTGCTTGCTAGTGAGGGGGCCGTCTCGCTTGCCGACTTGGCCAACGAGCAGTTTATTCTGCTGGAACGCGGCACCGATGACGAGATTACGCCGCTGTTCCGTCGGGCGGGGCTGACGGTGCGCTCAAAACTGTCGACCTGGGATGACTATGCGATTATGGCCATGGTGGAGGATGGCCTGGGCGTGAGCGTTCTTCCGGCGCTCATCTTGCGCCGCTGTCAGTTCGATGTCGCCGTGCGTCCGCTCGAAGGACATCCCCATCGGCAGATCAACGCCATATATCGAACGGCCGATGTTTCGCTTGCCGCCGCTCGCTTTCTCGAATATCTCTAATTGGGTGCACGTCGTTGCCGCTTTGGGATAAATCTCGAGGTTTGGTTCGCTTTATTATTGAAATTGAACTTTTCGAAAGAGCACGGCGCTATACTGCTTGCTAAATTGAACCTTGGTTCAATTCGTGTTCTATAAATTGAACTTTGCCAGCAAGGAGGTTCCTGTGGCCCAAGAGACGTTTAGCGATCGCCTGCGACAGACTATGTCCGATCGCGACGTTCGCCAGTCGGACGTAATCCGCGCATCGGAGATGCTCGGCAAAAAACTCGGCAAGAGTCAGATGAGCCAATATGTGAGCGGCAAGACGATCCCGCGGCGCGATGTGGCAGAGCTACTCGCCCGTATTTTGGAGGTTGATGTTACCTGGCTGATCGCCGGTGACGCCGATCAAGGCGAGGAATCATCGCCTCGCAACGTGCCCAAGCCCGAACCCCATCCCTCAGCTCAAATTCCAAGGAGCACCACCATGCGTACTTTTTCTAAATCCACCAAGCTCGATAACGTCCTGTATGACGTGCGCGGCCCCGTCGTCGACGAGGCCGCCCGTATGGAGGACGAGGGCGAGCGTATTCTCAAGCTCAACATCGGCAACCCCGCGCCCTTTGGTTTCCGCACGCCCGATGAGGTCATCAAGGACATGCGCCAGCAGCTGCCCGACTGCGAAGGCTATTCCAACTCGCGCGGTCTGTTCTCCGCGCGCAAGGCAATCATGCAGTACTCGCAGATCAAGGGCCTGCCCAATGTTCAGATGGAGCACATCTACACGGGCAACGGCGTGTCCGAACTCATTCAGCTTTCGATGAACGCGCTGCTCGACAATGGCGACGAGATTCTGATCCCCAGCCCCGATTATCCGCTCTGGACGGCGTGCGCAACCCTTGCCGGCGGTCATCCCGTTCACTATCTGTGTGATGAGCAAGCGGATTGGTATCCCGACCTGGAGGATATGGAGTCCAAGATCACGAGCGCGACCAAGGCCCTCGTCATCATCAACCCCAACAACCCCACGGGCTCGGTCTATCCGCGCGAGGTGCTCGAGGGCATCGTTGAAATCGCGCGCAGGCACCAGCTCATGATTTTTGCCGACGAGATCTACGACCGCCTGTGCATGGACGGCTACGAGCACGTCTCCATTGCATCACTCGCCCCCGACCTGCCCTGCGTCACCTTTAGCGGCCTTTCCAAGTCGCACATGATCGCGGGCTATCGTATTGGCTGGATGGTGCTTTCGGGTAACCAGCGCTGCATGAGCGACTTTATTATGGGCATCAACATGCTCTCGAACATGCGCCTGTGCTCCAACGTGCCGGCTCAGTCGATCGTCCAGACGGCGCTCGGCGGCCATCAGTCTGTTAACAACTACATCCGCCCCGGCGGTCGTGTCTACGAGCAGCGCAACTTTGTGTATGAGGCACTCAACAAGATCGACGGCATCTCGGTGGTCAAGCCGCGTGCGGCGTTCTATATCTTCCCCAAGATGGATGTGAAGAAGTTCAACATCACCGATGACGAGCAGTTTGCCCTCGACCTGCTGCACGAGAAGAAGATCCTGATCACGCGCGGTGGCGGCTTCAACTGGGCTGAGCCTGACCACTTCCGCATCGTGTACCTGCCGCGCATGGAAGTGCTCAAAGAGTCGCTCGAAGACCTTGCCGACTTCTTCGACCATTACCGCCAATCGTAGGGGATTAGGTATCTGCCGCCGCAAGAATCGAGGCGTCGCAGGATAGACATACGACAGCGAGCGAGCCGCATTTGCGCCAAGGTGACGTGAAATGAGAGGGCGCTGACCTTCTGGTCGCGCCCTCGAAATTGAACGTCAGATTGGCGTGAATGCGGCTCGCGCAGCGTCAAGTGGTCCGCCGTTCGGTAGAACGGCGGAACTATATAACGATGCCGTTGCAGTGGTCGATTTCGTGTTGGATGATCTCGGCGGTGTAGCCCGAGAAGTTTTTGATGCGGTGGACAAAGCTCCCGTCCAGATATTCCACCTTAATGCGGCGATAACGAGTGCAGGAACGCTCGCCGACGAGTGAAAGACATCCTTCGCTCGTCTGATAGGTGTTGACCTGCTCAAGAATTTGCGGGTTGTACATGAGCAGCGACTTGCTGCCGTCCTTTACGCAGATGATGCGTTTGCGCACGCCAATCATATTGGCGGCGAGGCCCACGCACTCGTGCTCATGCTCATGGAGCGTATCCAGGAGGTCCTGCCCGGTCACGGCGTCATCGGGGCCCGCGTCTTCGGAAGGCAGGCGCAAAAAGAACTCGGATTTCATGATGGGCTTAATCATGGAGGGCTCCTCATGTCTCATGCTTTCGTGGACTTTCAATAATAGCGCGGAAGGAAAGCTGCGCGTTCGCGTTACAATCTTTCGACGTTGGACCATGTTGCCAGACTCGTCGCGTGTGGCGTCTGGCGTAAGTCTAGGGCTCATCCTCGCCCTGGACTGTTCCTCTGGGGCGATACGACTGTCGTTCCAAGAGGAAGGAAATGCATGGGGAGCAAATCTCAGCAACAAGTTCAAGTAGCGCCATCGGCCACTTCGGCGTTTCTCGCCGTAATGTATATCGCGGCCTTTGTTGCCGCGTTTAACGAGAACATCATTAACGTGGCGTTGCACGACATCATGGCGGCCTTTTCGGTGAGTGCCATCACGGCGCAGTGGCTTGTTTCGGGCTACATGATCGTGACGTCGATCTTTACGGCCATCATGGCCTTTCTTTCCGGTCGCTTCTCGACGCGCAAGCTGCTGTTTTTCGCATGTGGATGGCTGGTCGCCGGAGAAGTCCTGTGCCTGGTCGCCCCAACGTTTACCGTCTTGCTGCCAAGTCGCATTTTGCAGGCTGCGGGATCGGGCATCTTGTTTCCGCTCATGATGAATGTGGTGCTATCTTGCGCTCCGCGCGAGAAGCTCGGTCTGTATCTGAGTCTGGGCGGTGCCTGCATTACGCTGGGGCCGGCGTTTGGACCTGTGGTCAGTGGTCTTATGTGCACGTTGTTTGGCTGGAAGGCGGTGTTCGTAGTGCCGCTGGTGGGCGGTGTCGTGGTCGCCGCGGCGGCAGCAAAGCTCGTTCGAAATGTTGGAGAGCGCTCGAACACTACGCTTGATATTCTGTCGGTTGCTTTGCTTGCGGCCGGCATTACGGCGTTTGTGTATTCCGTAGGCGAGTTCTCGACCAATGTGATGACCGGTATCGTGACGCTTTTCGCCGCTGTGGTGCTGCTTGGCCTGTTTGCGGTCCGCCAGCTCAAGCTCGAACATCCGGTGCTCAACGTGCGCCCCATGGCGAGCGTTCGTTTTTGGCCTGCGTGCCTGCTTGTGGTGGTGTCGATGATGACGACGTTCTCGATGAGCGTTTTGCTGCCGCTCTATTTTGAGGGCGCATACGGCATGACCGCTCTTGTTGCGGGCCTGCTCATTTTGCCGGCGATTGCCTGCAACGCCGTGACCTCGATTGTGGGCGGACGCGTGATGGACGCCCGTGGCGCATGGCCGCTGCTGCCGATCGGCTTTGCCCTGATTGCCGTGGGGCAGACTGCCATTTCGATGACGGCGGCAAGCATGAACATCGGTGTCGTCGTGGCACTGACCATTGTGGTGTATGCTGGCGTCGGTTTAGTGCTGAGCCCCTCGCAGACGGCCGGCTTGGAGACGCTGCCTGCCGCTGAGCATCCTCACGGAACGGCATTGCTCAACACGTGGAACATGATTGCCGCGTCGTTTGGTCCATCGCTGTTTATCGGTCTGCTTTCGAGTTCTGCGGCGGTTGCCGGCGCCACTGGCGTTGCGGCAGACGTTGCCCAGGCGATCGGATTTGCGGCTGCCGTGCGCGTGGCGGCCGTGATTGCCGTGGCTGGGTTCGCGGTGTCGCTGGTGTACGCCCGCCGCGAGTCGCACATGTCGCATTAATGTGTGCACATAGATTCTGCAGCTAGATTGGATGGCGACACCATAAACTAATGGACGTTTTGCCGAGAGGCATGAATGTTTAAAGCGCAAAGAGTGCGCGACGGGCCCCGCGAATGGGGCGATGATGCCCGAGAGGGCCAAGAAGGAGTCTCATGTCTGAGAACGAAGAGATCATGAACGAGACCGAGAACGAGACCATGGCTGCCGAGGTTGAGGCAGTCGAGACCGTGGAGACCGAAGCTGCCGAGGTTGAGGCTGCTGACGAGGTTTCCGCCGAGGAGGAGGCCGAGGTTGTCGAGGCCGCCGTTGATTACGATGACGAAGAGCTGATGGACAAGATGCAGAAGGCCGCCCGTCTGCTGCGTAGCCGTCGCTTTGCTATTTCCAAGGAGGAGGAGGCCAAGGCCGAGCGCATGGCGAACATCGAGCGCGCCATCAAGCTTCTTGACCTCAAGCCCAAGATGGAGCAGAAGGAAATGTCCGACCTGCTCGGCATGCGCCTCCGCGAGCTCGATGGTCTGATGGCCGAGGCCGAGGCTGCCGATCTGGTCGGCCGCATCGACGACGCCGAGGGCGATATGCGCAAGATCGTCGTCTTCGCTGCCGAGGATGCCGCCGAGGGCCTGGTCGAGCTTGCCAACAAGAAGGAGAAGCTCCTGCCCGAGCTTTCTTACGAGGAGGCCACCGAGCTGATGGCCGCTCTCGATAAGGTTATTGCTCCGCTCGTCGCCATGGGCCTGGACGAGGACCGCGGTCCTCGCGGCGGTCGTGACGATCGCGGTGGCCGTGGCGGCTTTGGTGACCGTGGCGGCGACCGCGGCGGTCGCGGCGGCTTTGGCGGCAACCGTGGTGGCTATGGCGATCGCGGTGGCAACCGTGGCGGCTTCGGCGGCAACCGCGGTAACGACCGCGGCGGTCGCGGTGGCGATCGTGGCGGCCGCAACGGCGGCGGCTTCCGCGGCAACCGTTTCTAATTAGTTACGGCGTTTTACCAAACGCCGTAACCACTTGACGCTGCAAACCCGCCAGAGCGGCAATCTGCCTTTCAACTGCGGCGGCATGACC
>CAJJPN010000053.1:0-12000 GCA_905193635.1 Coriobacteriaceae bacterium | reverse complement strand
GGCTGCGTCTCGCGCAGCGGTGCGGTCTGCGGCGTGGCGATGTAGCCGGGCCCAATGCCGTTGCACTGGATATTGGCCTCGCCAAACTCGGAGCAGATGTTCTTGGTGAGCATCTTGAGTCCGCCCTTGGCGGCGGCATAGCCGGCGATGGTCTCGCGGCCCAGCTCGCTCATCATGGAGCAGATATTGATGATCTTGCCGTGACCCTTGGCGATCATGCCCGGCAGGCAGGCCTTGGACACGATGAACGGGGCATTGAGGTCGATGTCGACGACGCGACGGAAGTCCTCGGCGCTCATGTCGAGCATCGGGGTGCGCTGGATGACGCCGGCGTTGTTGACCAGAATGTCGGGCGTGGTGCCAAAATCGGCCTCGATCTTGGCGATGAGCTCGGCGACGACGGCCTCGTCGGTGACGTCGGCAACATAGCCGTGAGCATCAAAGCCCAGCTCGCGGTAGTGCTTCTCGGCCTCGGCGACCTTGTCGGCGTGACGGGCGTTAAAGGCGATCCTGGCGCCGGCTTCGCCGAGTGCCTCGGCCATGGCCAGGCCGATGCCATAGGTGGCGCCGGTCACGAGCGCGACCTTGCCGTCCAGGCGGAAGCTGTCCATAAGGTTAGACATTACAATCCTTCCAAAAGAAACGTTCATCTATATAAGTCTTGCTTCTATTACAAGTTCAGTATAGGAGAAGCGGAGGAATTAAAAGTCAGGTTTTCCTAGAATCAGGTGAACGTTCACTTTTAAAAGGTGAACGGTTGCAGCCGCTCGTCGCGATATCTGCTACATGGAGTAGCGCCCGTGCGCATCGCATTTCTCCTCTCATAGATGCGCGGCGCAAGAGGTCCCGAGTTCAACACGAGCTCGGGGCCTTTTTGTTTGGATTACGGACGCATTGCCGGACGAAAACACTATGCGTTTGGTAAATAGTCGTATGAACGTGAAATTTGTATCTAGTTTCCGTACGCAAATAAGACGAAAACAGTTTGCGTCTGATTCTAAGCCGTACGCAAATGTTTTTCGTCTTATAATACGGTTCAGATGAGCATGAAAAGGAGAAGGACCGTACGTATGGTTGTCAGAGAGAGTCCTACCGTCGAATACAAGGAAAGCGTAACGCCGACGTTTCTTAAAACGGTGAGCGCCTATGCAAACTACGGGACGGGCAAGATAGAGTTTGGCGTTGACGACGGTGGTGTTGCAGTCGGTCTTTCTGACCCGGTTGCGGAGTGTCTGCGCATCGAGAACATGATTAATGACAGTCTGGATCCTGCGCCTCGTTACACGCTCGAGCTCGACGAGAACCGCGGAACTGTAACGCTTACGGTTTACGAGGGGCAGGACAAGCCCTATCGAAGCAAGGGGAAGGCCTACAGGCGAAATGATTCGGCGACGGTGGAGGTCGACCGTTTTGAATACGGCAGGCTGACGCTCGAAGGCAGCAATCTGACGTTCGATGCGCTCACCTCGGCTCGCCAGGACCTGAGTTTTCATACGCTCGAACACAAGTGCATCGAGCATCTAGGCATTTCTGAGCTCACGTCGGATATTATGCGAACGCTTCGCCTGCTCGGCAAGGATGGCTATACCAATGCCGCGGCGATATTGGCGGATAACAACGAATTTCCGGGCATCGACTGCGTTCGTTTTGGCGACACCGAGGACGTGCTTTTAGATCGTGAGACGACGACGGGCCTGTCTGCAATTGAGCAGGTTGATAGAGCAGTTGCCATGTTCGCGCGCTACTATCGTTATGAGCGCATCGAAGGTGTCGAGCGTGTTCAGACCGACCGGATTCCCCTCGAGGCATTCCGCGAGGCAGTTGCAAACGCTCTAGTGCATCGGACGTGGGACGTGCAAGCGAATGTTCAGGTTGCTCTGTATGATGATCGCGTCGTTGTGACTTCACCCGGGTCGTTGCCCGCTGGCTTGACGACGGAGCAATACCTGTATGGACAGATATCCGTGCTCAGAAATCCCATCGTTGCCGAGGTCTTCTTAAAGTTGGACTATATCGAGAAGTTTGGAACGGGAATTGCGCGCATTAGGCGTGCCTATCGCGATTCGATTAATCAGCCGGTCTTTGATATTCGTGGCGGCGTGGTAGCTGTCGCGTTGCCCGTTACCGATGCCTTTGAAGGGTCTGGAGAAGAGGCTCAGGTTCTTAAGGCCTTGTCGGGCGGACGAATTATGTCGCGAAGTGAGATTGAGAAACAGACGGGGCTGAGCCGTGCGCGAACACTGTCCGCGCTCGAATCTCTGCTCAGCCGAAACGCGATCATGAAACAGGGGACAGGCCGCGCCACGAAATACGAGCGAGCGTAGTCCGAAAGACCTGTGTTACCAGGCAGGCCCCAAGCCGCGAATGGCTTGGGGCCTTTTGCATGCCGGCTGGCAATGGGCCAATTTATGTCAAGTTATAGCAACATATAGCTCCGCTTGCGGGGTTTGCGACGGGCTATTCCTCATCGTCCGTATAGCGCGTGCGTCGTTATTTGCGACATAGACATGCCGGGCACTCGAGCCTCGTTTGCTCAGCGGCTGTTCGCTATTTGGCGCCAAACGCCATACGGACGAATCGCTGGGCAAACAGCTTGTTGGCGAAGTTGATGATGTGGCCCAAGAACAGTGCCGAGATGGCGGTGGTTACGCCAAAGCCGCCTAAGTTGTGCATGCATACCAGCGACAGCGTGAGCGAGGCGGCGACATGCGAGCAATCGAACACGACCTTTACGTCTCCAAAACGGCGCTTGAGCTTTTCCGCAATGACCTGCACCAAGCCGTCGGGTGCGTTGGGGACAACGCCCATGTTGACGACGAGACTGACGCCAAATGCGGTGATAGCGAGGGAGAGCAGCATGGTCGCAACCTGCGCGGGGAGCGCCGTGGGATGCAGCGGGTTGAACGCCATGAACAGATCGGTGAAGCCGCCCATTAGCGTTGAAAAGCAAAGCTCGAGCAAAATGCGCGGTTGAAATTCGCGTCGCAAGATGGCGAGCTGCGCCGCGATGTAAGCGACATAGGTAGTTGTAATCCAAAAGCCGAGCGTCTTGCCCGTGAGCATGGATAGGGTCGTGGCAAAGCACGTGAGCGCGGCGACGCCCAGGCCAGATGCCGTCTGGAGGCTCATACCGAGTGCCAGCACGGCAACGCCCGCCAGATACATCAGCATTCTTATGACGGTATGACGCCAATCGATGTCTGCGCCATGCATGATGATGAGCGGTCGCACGCTGCTGCATCCTTTCGATTGAAGGATATTTAAAGAGAAATGTCTGACCTGGGCCGGCAAAAAGAGGGTTATCGGAGGCACTGCCTCAACGGCAGAAAAGCCGGCCCCATGGTCAGTCGTCTAGGAATGTCTCGTTGTGCCAGAATGGGACTGAAGGGCTCAACGAGACGGGAAGAAAGCAAATGGCATGGCATGGGCAATAGGATGCCAAGATGGTAGGGTGCGTCTTAGCATCCTATTGCCCAGGCTTGACGAAATCGGTTTCGTTGAGATTTAGTATACGTATGGGAATCCATTTGCAAAGCGAAATAGAAGAAATTAGGTGAACGTTCACCTAATTGCAACAACTTATCGATCAAAAGCCGAATCCCGGCCCTACCCCTCAAACATCGCCGTGGGATGGGGGATGCGATAGTATTACGTGGAGTTATTCGACAAACCGTGGGCTTCATTCGAGGGCTTTATGGAACAGCACCAGCATTATCAGAGCCTGCAAGATCAGGCATACAACGCATTGCGCTCCAAGATCATCTATGCCGAGCTCAAGCCCGGCACGCGCTTATCGGCGATCGGTCTGGAAAAGGAGACGGGAATCGGGCGCACGCCCATTCGCGAGTCCTTTGTGCGCCTGCGTGAGCAAGAGCTGGTGGAAACACGGCCCAAAAGCGGCACCTATGTCTCAAAAATCAGCATGGAGCGCGGCGAGAACGCCTGTTTCTTGCGCGAGAAACTCGAGAGAAGCGTGCTCATTAAATGCTGTTCGGCCGCCACGCCCGAGCAAAAGGATTGGCTTGAGCAGATTCTGGCCGAGTCCGAGTCGCTCGACCATCGAGAAACGCGCCGCTTTTTCGACCTGGACAACCTGTTCCACGAGACGTGCTTTGAGATTGCCGGCCGCCACATGTTGTGGGATTGGATGAAGAGCGTCAACACGCATTTTGAGCGATACAACTGGTTACGTATGGTGTCGCAGGATTTGGATTGGGAGCCGATCCGTCGTCAGCATCGCCGGATTCTCGAGGCCATTAAGAAGGGTGATACCGACACGGCGAGCTATCTGGCAGAGACGCACTTGCATCTGATGCCCGAGGAGCAGGGCCCGGTTATCGCCTTACATCCCGACTATTTCGAGCTGCCCAAAGACTCGGCCATCTAACTCGCTCCCTTACTTAGTTGCGGTGAAATATGGACTGTTTTGCGGTTCTGGCGGCGTAAACAGTCCGTATTTCACCGCAAGTGCGGGGGTGCTATTGGGGCGTAAAAAGGCTGCGGCGCCGCTTGGAGGAAAAGACCGGAAGCAGGGGCCCATTCCTCCAGACGGCGCCGCAGCTGTTTTGGCGGGTTGGTTTTTGTCAAGTGGCTTAGCTGAGCACGGCTGCCAGTCGAGTGGGAAAAGCGGCTCGGGTGCGTGTCGCTTCCGTCACGTTCTATCAGCATACAAGACGGTTTCGGTTCTTGTTCGTGACGGAAACGGCGCGCTTCCGAGCCGTTTTAAAGGGGCGCAACCGTGGCCGCGCCCCCACGATAGAGAGCGGATCAAACGGGGAAGTCAAGCAGAAAACCTACCATATCTACCCCGTACCCAAATGGCAGGGTTAGCCGCGGACCTTCTTGACGACGTCCATGGCCTCGCGGGCGATCTGCTCGACCTTGGAAAAGTCGCCGTCGGCGAACAGGGCCGGCTTGACCATCCAGGTGCCACCACAGGCGATGATGGCGCTGGAGCTCAGGTACTCCTCGACGTTGGCGGTGCTCACGCCGCCGGTGGGCATAAAGCGATGACCGACAAACGGAGCGGCGAGGGCCTTGATGGTGTTGAGGCCGCCGTACTGAGCCGCGGGGAAGAACTTGGTGACCTTGAGGCCCAGGTTCTCGGCGGCGGTAACCTCGGAGGGGGTCACGGTGCCGGGCAGCACTGGCAGGTCGATGTCGATGCAGTGCTTCACGACGTCCTCGTTGTAACCCGGGGAGACGATGAACTTGGCACCGGCGGCGCGGGCCTGCTCAACCTGCTCGACAGTCAGGACGGTGCCGGCGCCGACGCACATCTCGGGCTCGGCCTCGGCCATGGCGGCGATGCACTCGGCGGCGCAAGCGGTACGGAAGGTGACCTCGGCGGACTTCATGCCGGCAGACATCAGGGCGTGGGCGAGCGGAGCGGCGTCCTCGACCTTGTCGAGCACGACGACCGGCACGATGCCCAGGGATTCAAGCGTGGTGTAGAACTGATCGAACATGGTGTTCCTTTCGATGTGAGGCGCGCACGGGCGCGTGATTGCCAAATGTGCTGGTCGGGAGCCGATTTTGGATTGGTTATCGGAGGCACTGCTTGGGGTCCAAGCAATTCCAAAACCGGCTTCGCAACCAGTCGTGTAGGGAATGCCAGACAAAACCGGAATGGGACTGGTGGCTTTGCCCGACCGGAGAAATCGGGGAGCGGGTCGCAGGGGTATGGGTATGGAAAGCTGCGGCCCGCGGAATGGGGACGGCTTAGCGCGCGACGCGGGTGCCACCGTCGGCGGCGGATGCCACGGCTGCGATCTCGTCTGCGGTCACCAGGTTGGAATCGCCCTTGATGGTGAGCTTGAGGATCGAGGCGGCGATGGCGTAGTTGACGGCGTCCTGCGGGGCAAAGTCGTTGATGAGGGCATGGACGAGGCCGGCGTTGAAAGCATCGCCGGCGGCAACGCCCTCGAGCACGTGCACGTCGTGAGCAGGGGAGAACCAGTGCTCGCCGCTCTCGGCGTCAAAGAGCATGCCCATCCAGATGGAGCGCTCGACGCAGGAGATGTTGCGGACGACCGAGGCGACCTTCTTGCAACCGTACTCGGCGCAGATCTGACGGGCCATCTCGACGTAGGTGTCGCGCTCCTCGATGCCGTGGGCAAGGGAGCCGGAGACGCAGGTCATACCGAGGCCGGCAGGAGCGTCCTCGTCGTTGGCAATGCAGATGTCAACGAGCGGCAGGAGTTCCTTCATGGTGGCCTGCGACTTCTCGGGCGACCACATCTTGCCGCGATAGTTCACGTCGCAAACGGTGGTGATGCCCTTGGCGCGGCAGGCGGTGAGGGCATCCTTGCAGGCGGCGGCCATCTCGTCGGAGACGGCGGGCGTCACGCCGGAGAAGTAGAAGACATCGACACCCTTGAGGATCTCGTCCCAGTCAAAGACGTCGCGCTTGGCCATGTTGATGGCAGAGTACTTGCGGTCGTAGACGCAGCCGTTGCCGCGCTGCGAGGCGCCGACCTCAAACACATAGGAGCCAAGACGGTCGCCCTGGCGCACGACGCGTGAAGTATCGACGTCGTAGACCTTCAGCGAACGCAGGGCGCACTCGCCCAGACGGTTGGCCGGGACAACGGAGACGTAAGCTGCCTTGTCACCCTGGTAGGCCAGGGAAAGCGCGGTGTTGGCTTCGGCGCCGCCGTAGCGGACATCAAACTCGGTCGCCTGCTCAATGCGCAGATGATCTTTGGGCGAGAGCCTCATCATGATCTCGCCGAAGGTAAGAACCGTTTTACCCATGGTCGCGCAGCTCCTTCTTGCTCGTGCGTACACCTTTGATATGGCGTTGGCACGGAGGTGCCAAGACGGTAGGGTACATCTTTGCACCTCCGTGCCAACGCTTGCCGAAATCGGTTTACGAAATCGGTTTCGTTTCGAGTTGTAGTATACTCATCTACAACGTTTTGCAAGCGAGATTTTTAAAAAAATGCCTAAAATGGCTCAGACTGCTGACAATTGGGAAACGGGGTGCGCTATGGCGCAGATGAGGATTAAGGACATTGCTGCCGAGGCGGGCGTGAGCCCGGCCACGGTCTCGCGCTATCTCAACAACCGCCCCGGGCAGATGACCGAGGAAACCCGTGCTCGCATCGCGGCAGTTATCGAGCGCACCGGCTATCGTCCACGTGCCGCCGCGCGCAATCTGCGCAGCTCGCGTACCAACCTCATCGGCGTGATCTTGGCCGACATTGCTAACCCGTTCTCCAGCGCCATGCTCGAAGGGCTTTCCGCCAGCGCCGCCGCGCGCGGCTGCTCGCTCATGACGGCCATTAGCGGCAACGACCCCGCCAAGGAGGCAGAGTCGCTCACCAGACTTATCGATGCCGGCGTGGACGGCCTGGTCGTCAATACCTGCGGAGGCAACGACAAGGCGATCGCCGAGGCTGCGGGACGCCTGCCCGTCGTGCTGCTCGACCGCGATGTTGCCGACGGCGGTGTCGATCTGGTGACCTCCAACAACCGTGAGCTGGTCGCCGGCCTGGTAGACGCCTTGGCCTCTGCTGGCAGCGAGCGCCTGTGCCTGCTCACCGAGGCAAGCGATGACAGCCCCGTGCGTCGCGAGCGCGCCGAGGCGTTTGCCGACGAGCTCTCGCGCCGCGGCCTGGCCGGCGAGGTCGTCACCTTGGCGGACGGTGGTGTCGAGGGTGTCAGTCGCCTGGACGAGACCATCCGCGGCTATGCGGGTAAAAAGCTCGGCCTCATTGCCGTCAACGGCTTGGTTTTCCTGCGCCTGACCGAGGCGCTGGCCCAGCTGGGGCCCTCGTTGCCCGCGGGTCTCAAGATTGCAACGTTTGACGACTATCCCTGGAACCACGTCCTCTTTGGCGGTGTGACCACGGCCGCGCAGGACACTCTTACCATTGCCGAGCGCGTAGTCGAGCGCCTGTCCGAGCGTATCGATGTCGTTACCACTACGGTGGGCGATGCCGCAAAGCTCGCCCCCAAGCGCATCGAGATCCCCGGCCACATCGAACACCGCGCTTCGACCTCGCGCTAGCCGCTCGTTCGCAACGGCCTGCTCAAGCACGTTTTTTGAGCGCTTGATACGCTTTAACCCTGCGGAAACATTTTTCTGCGATAGTATCTGCGATATAGACCAGTCGAAACCCGCCCGAAAGAAAGGGGAGCGACATGAACCAGCAGAACATCGATTACGTACTCCGCTCCGTAGAGCAGCGTGACATCCGCTTTGTGCGCCTGTGGTTTGTCGACATTCTCGGCCGCCTCAAGAACTTTGCCATTAGCCCCGAGGACCTCGAGGTCGCTTTTGAGGAGGGTATTGGCTTTGACGGCTCCGCCATCGAGGGTTTTGCCACGCCCGAGGAAGCCGACATGCTGGCGTTCCCAGACGCTTCGACCTTCCAGATCCTGCCGTGGCGCCCGAGCCACAACGGCGTCGCCCGCGTGTTCTGCGACGTGTGCACTCCCGATCGCAAGCCATTTGCCGGCGACCCGCGCGATGCCCTGCGCCGCATGTTCCGCAAGGCCGAGAAGGCTGGCTATCTGCTCAACGTGGGTGCCGAGCTGGAGTATTACTACTTCCCCGACGAGCACACCCCCGAGCCGCTCGACAACGTGGGCTACTTCGATCTTTCGGTGAGCGATGCCGCCCGCGACCTGCGTCGCAACACGGTTCTCACGCTCGAGAAGATGTCCGTGCCCGTGGAGTACACCTTCCACGCCGCCGGCCGCTCACAGCATGGCATGAGCCTGCGTCACGCCGAGGCCCTGAGCATGTCCGACGCCATCACCACGGCCAAACTCATCATTAAGCAGCAGGCCTACGAGAGCGGTTGCCACGCCTCCTTTATGCCCAAGCCGTTGGCGGGCGAGGACGGCAGTGCCATGTTCCTGTGCCAGTCGCTGTTCGACCATGACGGCAACAACGTCTTTTGGGGCGAGGACGACGAGAAGTACCACCTCTCCGATATCGCCAAGCACTACATGGCCGGCATCTTGGCGCACGCGCGCGAGATCAGCGCCATCACCAACCCCACGGTCAACTCGTACAAGCGCATCACCACGGGTGGCGACTCCGTGCCGCAGTACGCCACGTGGGGCCTGCGCAACCGCGCGAGCATGGTCCGCATTCCGGTCTACAAGCCCGGCAAGCAGCTGTCCACGCGCATCGAGCTGCGCAGTCCCGATCCCATGGCCAATCCGTACCTGGTCAACGCCGTTACGCTGGCGGCTGGTCTGGATGGCATCGAGCGCAAGCTGGAGCTCCCGCCCGAGGCCACGGCCGAGACGCTCAAGCTTACCGACCGTCAGATGGTCGAGGCCGGCTACACGCCGCTGCCGCGCTCGCTCAAAGAGGCGCTCGACGTGTTTGAGGACTCGCAGTTTATGAAGGATGCCCTCGGCGAGCACATCCACAGTTTCTTCCTCAAAAAGAAGCGCGACGAGTGGCATAAGTTTGAGTCTACGATCACCGAGTGGGAGATCAAGCACTACCTGGCGAACTCCTAATCGCGCTGGCTTGTTCCAGTACGATTGAGCTCATTTCTTTGGAGGCCGATATGTCCGAAAAGAGTGCCCTGTTCATGGCGCGCACGACGCGCTTCCACGAGTTTGCCCGCAGCTTGACGACTACCCTGGGTGTCGAGGTGAGCCTGGCAACCCCCGATTCGCCAACTGCGGCGCACGACTTTGACCTGCTGATCCTCGATTCCGATGGCATCCGCAGCGACCGCATCGATCAGATTGCCAAGTGGCTTGACGATCGCGGCGGTGTCCCCATGCTGGTGATTGTCGACGACGAGGCACTCGGCACCTTGCGCCTGCCCAATCACGCGCATGCCGACTTTGTATGCCCTACGGCGACGCCCAACGAGCTCAAGGCTCGCGCGCAGCGTCTGATGGGCGAGGAGGAGACCGTCACCGCCGACGATGTGCTCAACATCGATAACCTCGAGATCAACCTGGCCACCTACCAGGTGACGCTCGATAACGAGCCCATCGACCTTACGCTGATGGAGTACTCGTTGCTGAGCTTTTTGGCAACACACCCCAACCGTGCCTACAGCCGCGAGGTGTTGCTGCACCGCGTGTGGGGCTTTGAGTACTGCGGCGGCACGCGCACCGTCGACGTGCACATCCGACGCATCCGCTCCAAGGTGGGCCCGCAGATCGCGGCGCACATCACCACCGTCCGCGGCGTGGGCTATCTGTTTAAGGACTAGATTTCCACCACAAAGGGGACAGGCACCTTTGTGGTGGTTTTGACGCAGGTGCGGGTTCCTTTCGAGTTTGCAGCAGAACTTAAGCCTTCCTAAAAGATTGCGTTCTCGTACACGTACGCCCGCATATTGGGGTACAACTCAACGTGAACAATGATGGCCCGCCACGGTGTTTGGCGGGCCTTTGGTTATTTGACGAAAGGATCGCAGCTATGAGCGAGAACGATTCCCAGCGTCCCCAGGATGTTGGCAATGCCGGCGAGACTCAGCAGCAGCCGCGCGTGCAGGTGGAGTCGACGCCTGCCGACGGCAACAACATTCCCTACGTGCAGGCCTACGATACGCAGACCGGCAAGCCGCTGGGCGGCCAACAGGTCGTGAACAAGCACACAGTGGTCAAGACTAAGACCAAAAAGCTGCCGATCTTTATTACGGCGCTTGCCGGTTGTGCCTGCGGCGCCCTGCTGGTCATTGCGCTCATTATGAGCGGCACGCTCAACATTGGCGGCGGAAAGAATGCCGTGACGGCGGGTGCTTCGGGTTCATCGACGCAAAAGATTACGATTGATTCCGAGGACACCACGCTGGCCGAGGCCGTTTCTGCCAAGGCGTTGCCCTCCGTGGTTTCCATTACCGCCACTTCGAGCGGCAGCCAGAATGGCTCGCTTTCGCAGTCTGCCGACGAGTCGGACAGCTCGGGCAGCGTCGGTTCGGGCGTGGTGCTCGATACCGAGGGCCACATCCTCACCAACAACCACGTGGTCGATGGCTATGACCAGTACGTGGTGACCATGGATGACGGCACCACCTACGAGGCCGAGTTCGTGGGCAACGACGCTTCGAGCGACCTGGCCGTCATCAAGCTCAAGGACGCAGACGCCTCCAAGCTCACGCCGATTGAGATCGGTGATTCCTCCAAGCTCAACGTGGGCGAGTGGGTCATGGCGATCGGCTCGCCGTTCGGCAACGAGCAGTCTGTCTCCACCGGTATCGTCTCGGCGCTCTACCGCTCCACGGCCATGAGCTCTACCAACGGTAACACCATCTATGCCAACATGATCCAGACCGATGCCGCCATCAACCCGGGCAACTCCGGCGGCGCGCTCGTCAACGACAACGGCGAGCTGGTAGGCATCAACTCGCTCATCGAGAGCTACTCAGGTTCCAGCTCGGGTGTTGGCTTTGCTATTCCCGTTAACTACGCCAAGAACATTGCCGACCAAATCATCGACGGCAAGACGCCGGTTCATCCGTACCTGGGAGCCACGCTTTCGAGCGTCAACGCGCTCAACGCCCGTACCAACAAACTGAGCACCGATAGCGGTGCCTACGTGGCGAGCGTTGTCGAGGACGGTCCCGCTGCCAAGGCTGGTATCCAGGAGGGCGACGTCATCACCAAGCTGGGCGACGACGAGATTACGAGTGCCGACGGCCTGATCATCGCACTGCGCAGCCACGAGGTGGGCGAGAAGGTCGAGATTACGCTCATGCGCGGCAAGGAAGAGAAGAAGGTCACCGTCGAGCTGGGCTCCGACGAGGAGCTGCAGAACCAGCAGCAGAACGACAGCGCGACCGATACCGGCAACGGCGGTATTACCGACGAGCAGCTGCGCCAGTATCTGGAGGAGCTGCTGGGCCAGCAGGGCCAGGGTCAAGGCCAAGGCTATGGCCAGGGTTTCTAACGAGCCGTATTGCACATATCGAAGCCAGAGGGGACTGTCCCGCCAACGCGGGACAGTCCCTCTTTTCTTTCAAGACTTTAGTCTGCTGGCCGCGCAGCGGCCAGCTTTAAACCACCCGCTAT
>CAJJPN010000052.1:0-12001 GCA_905193635.1 Coriobacteriaceae bacterium | reverse complement strand
CTGAGGCTGTTGCAATGAAGATGAGAATCAAGGGGGTATGGAGATGTACCTACTAGCAGTACATTTTGCGTAATCTGGGCAAACGCTGATTAATTGCTCGTATAATGTCGTCTGTCGAAAGATACAAAAACCTGTACTTTTGCGACTGCGCCTAGCTGTGAGCGAGAAGCCTGTTCTAAACGCCCCTGCATTTGCATGCATCGCAAAGCCAAAAGAGGGGGCGAGAACATGGAACAGAAGGCACGGCGCCAAGAGCAGCTGCCGGGCGCATTTAACGGCGCCACCACCAAAAGCCAGCACGGCCGCGTCCGCTGGTATCTGGTTCACACCCCCAATGGAAAAGAGCGCGAGACCTGCGAAAAGGTTCGTCGCATTATCCCGCACGAGCTGATGCAGGACGCTTTTGTGATGCAAAAGGAGTTCTGGTTTAAGCGGGACGGCGCCTGGTCGCTCCAAACCAAACCCATGTACAAGGAATATTTCTTCGTCGCCACGCATGATGCCGCCGCGCTCGATAGGGCTTTGGCCCAGTTGAGTTTTGGCTGCCGCATTGCTGGCAGCAGGGAGCGGGCCTATGCGCCCATGCCGGACGATGCACAGGACTGGTACCGCAGCGTGCTCGACGACGACGACGTGGTGCGCAACAGCGTGGCGCGCATAGAAGACGGTGTGCTGCACATAGAACAGGGGCCCTTGGTGGGGCAAGAGGCCCGTGTGCACAAGATCGACCGTCGTAAACGCTGGTGCTTGGTGGACGTAGGCGAAGGCGATTCCAGCTTTAGGGAAGTGCTTCCGCTCGACGTTCCCATCAAAACGTAAGGGAGACGTTGCACCGGCAATTCATTCGTTTTTTGAATTCGTGGATGGGGGGGGTTCCTGGGGACAGGGACGTAAGTTTTATCGTGACTGCTAATAAAGAAATGACAGAGAGCCGTGCATCTATGGGGGACGCACTGCTTTTCGATCAGATAAAGCCGAGCGGCACGCTTGGGTATCGCATTGTTAAGAGGCTGTTTGACCTTGTGTTCAGTCTTTTGATGAGTGTTCTGCTGCTAATTCCTGTTGCTGCGGTGTGTGCACTCATTAGGCTTGAATCGTCCGGTAGCCCTATGTATGCACAAGAGCGCATTGGCAAGGGTGGTAAGACTATCAAGATCCTTAAGCTTCGCAGCATGGTCGCCGATGCCGGCAACGTGCAGAAGTATCTGAGCCCTGAGCAACTGCATCAGTGGGAAGTCGAGCGTAAGGTCGACGATGACCCCCGCATTACCAAAGTCGGCCAATTCATCCGTAAGTGCTCAATCGACGAGATGCCGCAGTTCTTGAACGTGCTGAACGGCGACCTTTCCGTCATTGGACCTCGTCCCATTACAAGGGATGAGCTCGAGCAGCACTTTTCCGACGAGGAGAAGGCAGAGCTGCTCTCTGTCCAGCCCGGCATCACGGGCCTGTGGCAGGCCACCGATCGTAACGCCGCGACATTTGAGAGCGGCTTGCGACAGAAGATTGAGCTTCATTACGTACGTAATCGCTGTTTATGCATGGACCTGAAGTGCTTCACCGGCACCTTCGGTGCCATGTTCGGCAAGAAGAGGACGGGGCGATAGATGACCACTTCAGTCGCCACGACCGCTTATAGCGTATTAATGAGCATTTACAAAAAAGAAAACCCTACTTTTCTGCGCCAGGCCCTCGACAGCATGCTCGTTCAAACTGTGCCTCCGGCCGAGATCGTAATGGTTAAGGACGGACCCTTGACTGCTGAACTCGAGTCGGTACTTTCCGAATATAACTTGCAGTGGCCCGATCTGTTCAAATTTGTTTCCTACAGTGAGAACCATGGACTAGGATATGCTCTTCATAAGGGCGTACTCTCCTGTTCTAATGAAATCGTTGCGCGTATGGACACCGATGACGTGGCGCGTCCTGATCGTATGGAGAAGCAGCTTGCCGCTATTGAAAGTGGGCTCGATATGGTCGGTAGCGATGTCGTCGAGTTTATTGACTCTCCTGAGACGCCAATTGCTTCAACGAATTTGCCCAAGGGACTGGACAATATTCTCGCTTGTTCCAAACGTCGAAATCCTTTCCGGCACCCACCTATGACGTTTAAAAAATCTAAGGTGCTGGAGGCTGGGAATTACAGCTCTGAATATCTTTATTTCGAAGATTGGGATTTATTTAACAGGATGCTAGCCAGTGGCTGTCGCGCAGATAATCTACCTGAACCACTTGTGGCGATGCGCGTGAGCTCCGATTTTTATGCTCGCAGAGGCGGCCCTTCGTATCTACCGCATATCTGGAAATTCAAGTTTGCTCAATTGCGTACTGGCTGGTTTAGCCCTGTTGATTTTGTTGCCTCATTTGTTCCGCATGCCGTTGTTTGTGTCATGCCTAACGGACTTCGTTCGTTTGTTTATAAGAAATTACTCAGAAAGTAGGTTTGTGCATGTCTCGAAAAGTCGGAGTTATAACACTCCATAACTCGCCGAACTATGGCTCCTGCCTGCAGACCTATGCAACTCAGGTTGTTTTGGCTCGTGTGGGAGCAGATGCCGAAATAATTGATTACTACCGTAAGGATGCGATTCCCGAAAACGAAGTGGATCGTGCCCTTAACGGCCAGCTCGTAAAGAAGATGCCTATATTTAAGGTTCCTGGCGTCAAGCAGATTGCAAAAATACCGGTTTCTCGTATGGTTGCAAGGAGACGCGCCCCCCTTGATGAGTTTAGACATTCCAAGCTTGCGCTGACTGAGCGTTCGTACTATTCCGCAGATGAGTTGGACGCGAATCCTCCGGTAGCAGATATTTACTGCACTGGTAGCGATCAGGTTTGGAATAGCATTTGGAATAACGGTTTTGACCGTGCTTTCTATCTCTCCTTTGCTCCCGAGGGGAAAAAGAAGATTGCCTATGCTGCGAGTATCGGCAAGGCCACGCTCGAGGATTGGGAAGCTGAGCCGATGAGAAAGGCTCTCTCCTCTTACTCTTGTATCTCTGTACGCGAGCAAGAGGCGGCTGACCTTCTTGATTCTATCGGTGTCCATGGGGCTATGCCCGTTATCGATCCCACGCTCATGTTGAATCGTGATGATTGGGAAGCAATTGCAGATGGTTGGATTTCTCCGGAACCCTATGTTCTGGTCTATCAGCTCAACCGTAATGCCGAGTTCGATTCTTATGTACAAAGGGTCGCCAAGAAGACTGGTCTCAAGGTTATGCGAATTGCATACGGTGTGCATGAGAAGCGTTCTGGCGAGAATACTGTTATCTGTCCTTCCGTGGGAAGGTTCCTTTCTCTGTTCCTTGGGGCCGAAATTGTCATTACGGACTCGTTCCATGGAACTGCCTATTCCGTAAATCTTGGAAAGAAGTTTGTCGCCATCAGCCCTGGTCGTTTTAACGGAAGAATTTCAAACCTATTAAATATGACTAATCTTGACAATCATTTGTTGGATGACTTTGGAAATCTGACTATTTCTGAACTTGATTACGACTCCAATTCGGTTCAGGCACAGCTTAATCTCAAACGAAATGAAGCCTTTTCTTTTATTGAAAAAGCCTTGGATATTTAGGAAATATGATGGGAAATATTTCGGTTTCTGCTTTAAAGGATCATTTGCCTGATCCTGTCATGGGGGTTGCGAGGGCCATTTTTAATGGCTATCCAAGTTTGCTCGCCGCTTCAATGCGGCAGGCGGCACGGTTCGGGAAGTCTTATTCTCGAAACAAGATCAAATATGCAGAGCAAGCAGAAGCTCATATAATTTATTGTACCCATCAGCTTGAAAAAGGGTTGAGCCACGAGGACTTTCGTGCTGGATTTGGAGTGAAGGTCCTCGCCGAACTCTCTCGCTACATGCATGTCTTTGAAGATATGGGTGGAAGTACGGATAGCCTGGCCTATCAATCCGCCTTGGGTGCGCTAATCGAATATCGTGACAGACATGAGAATAGTTCTGAATATACGCATATGTTTATGCAAGCAATTGGCGACCAACTGTTTTCTAAACTGGATTCAAAGCCTTTATATCCCGGTGGAAGCTGCAAAATCGCTCATGATTTTGCTGTGGCAGGCATTATTCCAGGTTCTGTTGACGAGCTATTAAGTAACCGTCATTCTGTTAGAGAGTATTCTGATACACCCGTTTCGTTGACAAAGGTCATTAATGCTATCGAGACGGCCACCAAAGCTCCGTCTGCATGCAATCGACAACCAACAAGAGTTCGGATTATCAATAACCAGGAACTCATCCATGAGACATTAGGAATTACAAGTGGATTCAGAGGCTACGCGATGCCTCCAATGCTCGTCGTGTTGACGGTTGATAATCGGGTTTACTTTGGACCGCAAGAACGTAACGAGGGCTTTGTTGATGGCGGCATTTTTGCAATGGCGTTATTGCTGGCACTTGAAGAGCAGGGTTTGGCTTCTTGTCCGCTCAATACAATGCTAAGACGAGGTCCTGAAAAAGCGATTCGCGGTCTATTGAAACTACCCTATTGGGAGGAATTGGTCATGCTGATTTCCATAGGGAATTATTCAAAGAATGCCCAATCATGCGTTTCTGCTCGTTTTCATGCCGACGCAATTGTTACGGTGGTTGACTAGCTTGATTACCTCATCTCCAATTCATGTTCTCCAAGTGGTTCCCTCATTAAGTCGTTCTGCCGGTGTTTCTCAATTTGTTCATAACATGTCTTTGGGCATTGATGAGCATCGAGTTGTATTTGATTATCTACACCATGCAACATTGAATGGTAAACCCTTGCGTGACTGCACTTATGATCAGGAGCTTATTGCGCACGGTTCTCGTGTCTATACGGTGTCTTTCGCTTCTGCGGGGCTTGGCCAGTTCATTAAAGAAGTCGAAGAGTTTTTCGTTAAGCATGGACGCGAGTACGATATCGTGCATTGTCATATGCCCAACTCGGCTTTTTGCGTTCTCAGGGAGGCTAAGCGTGCCGGCATCGAACATCGTGTCCTACATAGTCATCTGAATAGTTCATCTGACAACGTTCTTCATCGTGTTCGAAATGCTCCGTTGATTGCGTGGGGCAAGAGGTATGCAACTGATGGGGTGGCGTGCTCTGATGAAGCTGGTAGATACCTGTTTGGAAATAAGCCGTTTGCTGTAATGAAAAATGGAATCGTACTCAGCAATTATGCATATGACGATAGCTCCAATGCTTCCCTGCGTGCTGAACTCTGCATTGGCAATAGTGACCCCGTTATTGGAAGTGTCGGTCGTTTTGTCAAGCAAAAGAACTTTGAATTTGGCGTCAAGGTGTTCGCAGAGCTGAAGCGCAGTATTCCTAATGTTAAGTGGGTGATTTTGGGCGCTGGAGATGGCATGGACAGAGTTAGGGCCATTGCTAAGGAGCTTGGTGTAAACGAATCCGTCGTCATGCCCGGCGTGCGCGTTGACGTCGCTCGTTTTTACTCGCTGTTCGACGTCTTCTTTATGCCTTCGCTATATGAGGGGCTTCCTGTCTCTGCTGTTGAAGCTCAAGCCTCTGGGCTTCGTTGTGTTTTTTCGACTGGCGTTCCTGAGGAAAGTGACATAACGGGCGTGAGTAGATTTGTCGGTTTAAATGAGCCATATGCTGTATGGGCCTCTGCACTTGCTGATGCTATGTCGGTTGGTCGTGATAGCGGAGCTGTTGAGAAATTAACCTCCGCTGGCTATTCGGTAGCGGCTAATGCAAAGAAATTGATGGAGTTCTACGAGGGGCTTGTTGCTCAGCGTTAGATGCGTTTTTCGATGCAACGGGTGTGGTTTTGGTTGAAGGACGTAGACATGAATAAAGACTATTTTGGAATTGCTGAACGGGTAATCAGAGAGAAAACTAACAGTCGTTTTTCTAAGGGTAGGCAAAATCATCTGACACGAAGCGATTTTTCTATTATTTCCAATAATTGTTGGGCCGGAACGGTCTATCGGTATTTCGGCTTACCGTATCAATCGCCTACAGCAGGGCTGTATTTTTTTGGAACTGAATACGTAAAGTTCGCGGGAGATTTAAGGCACTATCTGAATACGCCCATAGAATTCATCGATTCTTGTGATTCGGCTCATTACGAGACTTTGAAATCTCGCAATGAGCTGAGTAAGCCTGTTGGAATTATCGATGACGTTGAGATTGTATTTCTACATTATCCAACGCCTGAGGAGGCTAGAGCTAAATGGGAGCGACGGGTTGAAAGGGTGAACTGGGACAATCTGTTTATTAAATTCAGCCAGATGAATGATTGTCGCGAAGAAGATCTTAGGGCGTTTGATTCTTTGGAGCACACGAACAAGATTTGCTTTACGGCGATGCGACGCCCCGATATTGCATGCTCGGTTTATCATCCCGCCTCTGTTCGGGGGGGGGAATAACAAATGATACGGATCGCTTTACACAAGGATTCAATTTAGTCGATTGGTTGAACTCGGAACCTGCAAAGTATTGCTGATGAAGGTAATTCTCTTATTGAGATGCATTGAGGGAAATGGATGTATAGAGTAGTTATTAAAAACAATGTAGATATGTCGCAGCCCGCACCTAAGGAGTAGGGTGACTATCTAAATGTTGGTATATTTGCAGCTTATTGTCTTTGCGGTAGTTTTTGGTTTTGTATTACGGCCTGAACGTTCCGCTTCCTTTAAAAAGACCTATCTTTTAGTCACTTTTTCAGCAATTTTCTTTGTTGCTTCAGTGCGATCAAGTTCAGTTGGTATTGATACTGAAATGCACTGTAGAGCGTTTTTAAGTGCCTCTCGTTTGCCGTTCTCTTCTCTTGTTGAGATGACAGACAGATTTGAGTACGGTTTCCTATTATTTTGCAAGGTTCTTTCACTCATCAGCGGTGATTTTCAGATTCTTCTCGTAGCATCAAGTGCGGTTATATGTCTCTGCACTGCATTATTTATTTTTAAGCTCGCTGATGAGCCTATTTTGCCCACTGTGCTATTTTTGTGTCTGCTGTTTCCGAGTTATCTGAACATCATGCGCGAGGCAATTGCTATTGCAATCGGTATGCTTGCAATAATTGTACTTAGGGATCGTAAGGTTCCTGTATTTATTCTACTCGTGTTCCTTGCCGCCTCATTCCATAGGTCCGCTCTCGTGCTGTTTGCTCTCATCCCTCTCAGCAAGGTTGAAATTAACTTAATGAGCATGACAGTTCTTATAATTGGAGCTATATTCAGCTTTCTATTTGTCAATCCACTCCTTAACGCGGTCGCGGCAGTCCTGGGCAAAAATAGTTTTTATGATGCGGACTTTATGGGGTCAAACTATTTTGGCGCTCTAATTTCACTTCTATTTAATGCCCTGCTCGTCGGCATATTTTTTAATTATCTAAAAGTTGCTGACCGCGCTGAGGGCGTGGCTCAAGGTAAGTCCGTCAGCCTTGCCTTGCGCTGGGGTGAACTGCTCTGGCTTGTCTTTTCCGCCGTCGGTATGAAAGTACAAATTGTTGCTCGATTCGGATACTATTTCGCGCCTCTTGTTCTTGTTGCTTTGCCTCTCGTTTTAAAGGCAGCTAATGACAGAGAAACGCGTTTCGTTCGGTTCTCATTGATTGCGATTTCTGTTATGTATTTCGTTGTTGTTCAATTATTTAGGCCTGAATGGTATGGAATCGTTCCTTATACGGCTGACTTGTCGCGGTTTATGTCTCTGTTTTACTGAGCCCTAAGTATTTAATTGTGCCGTGTGAACTCATTTTTCGTGATCCCGTCGATTCACTCTTGTAATTAATCGTTTACCACAGTAAATAAGTTCTTAGTTAGGATGTAATATGAATAATAAGCTGAAAATGGCTATTAAGTCCGTCCCCTTTGTTTCCGGTATCGCAAAAGGTGTAAATCGCACTGTGGGGATTACGGTGCGTACTGCTATGCATTATCCTGCGATGCGCAAGCTGAACAATGAGCTCGTTGATTCAATGGCTAGACTAGATAAGACTAGCGGCATGCGTATCTGGTATTTTGGGGTGCCCACTCACCCGAATTTGGGAGATCAAGCTCAAAAATTTGTTATTGAAAAATGGCTCCAAAATAATTATTCGGAAGCTGAAATTATTAAAATTCCAAGTAAGGCATTTAACGCCGGTACCAGCAGGATTGTCCGCATGATTCAGAATCTAATTCGCCCTAATGATCTGATTGTCATGCAGAGTGGTCATACGATGGACGGACTCCACGACGATGAGACGCCGCATAGGCTTGCTTCAACTTGTTTTCCCGATAACAGAATTGTTTTTTTCCCGACTTCAATTCGTTTTAACAGCAAACGTGGTAAAGAATTGGACCGTAAGGCAATAGGGTCACACGTTAATACTTTGTTTTTGGCTAGGGATGCCGTCTCTGCACAGATTGCTCGAGATTTGTATCCTCGACTTGATGTCCGTCTTTATCCTGACGTTGTGACCTCATTGATTGGGAAATATTCCTTTGATAACCAGCGCGAAGGTGTATTGCTTTGCGCTCGAAACGATGGCGAGAAGCTGTACTCTTATGCGGCCATCGATAAGCTTGCTTCTGCTCTTTCCGGTCTTTGTGATGTTTCTCGGACTGACACCACCGTTAAATGGGATGGTATCGATCTGGACTCTCATGATGCTTGGACCGGAATCGAGGGCGTCATCGAATCTTATTCGCAAAAGTGCGTTATTGTTACCGATCGTTATCATGGCACGATATTTGCCCGTATTGCCGGAACGCCCGTTGTGGTTCTTAAGACCAATGATCACAAGGTTGTCTCAGGTGCCAAATGGTTTACAGATGCAGGGGATGAGGGGATTGTTGTTGCTGACAATCTTGAGGAGGTCCCAGGGCTTGTGTCCGCTTTCATGAAGCGCTTCCCGGATGGCGTTTCCGCTCCTGCTTTCGCTGCCGATTATTATGATGGTCTGAAATCCGTTATTGAGGAAATGTAATAAATGAAGAAAAGCTATAAGGCACTTGTAAGCGATGCTGCAGTTTTTGCTGCCGGCAACATGCTTACGAAATTGATACAGTTCCTATTGCTTCCGATGTATACCGCACTGCTTACTACTGAGCAATACGGTATTGGTGAGCTTGTAAACAATACTGCCGAATTGCTTTATCCCCTTTGCTGCCTCGGTGTCTATGAGGGCGTGTTTCGTTTCTCAATCGACCGGGACTCCGATAATAAGGCCGTATTCTCTACGGGTATCAGTATCGCTCTTTTCCTTTTGCCAGTTGTGGCAGCTGCGGGAATTTTCGGCTATTCATTTACTGGCTTTGATTACACATGGCAATTGGTCATTCTCTGCTTTATTACTTCCTTTAAAGTGATTTGCCTTCAATTTTCCAAGGGTATCGGTAAGACTCGACTTTATGCCTCATCGGGGGTTTTGGGTGCACTAACGTTGTTCTGTGCCGGTTACCTTTTCCTCGGCGTCTTTGGCATGGGCGTAAATGGCTACCTGCTGGCGCTGATTCTGTCGCAGGGCATTCAACTTTTACTTGTCTTTTTTGGGGCCAAAGTCTGGCGCTTTGCCAGTATGGGTGCATTTTCAAAACCACTGGCTCGAGACCTGCTGCGTTATAGCCTCCCAATGATTCCTAACGCCCTGGCTTGGTGGTTTGTTAATCTCTCCGGTCGTTATATCGTTATGTTCTCGCAAGGCGCCGATGTCGCAGGACTATACACAGCCGCTTCTAAGTTGCCTGCGGTGATGAATATGGTTGTTACCATTTTCCAGCAGTCGTGGCAAATTTTCTCAGCACGCGAATACGATGCAAGTGATTCTAGGAGTTCCTTCGGAACAGTTTTTAAGGTCTTTACTGCATTCCTTTTGTGTGCTGGTTCATTGGTTATTGCACTGACCGTTCCACTTTCGCGCATTATGCTTAGCGGTGATTTTTTTGCCGCTTACGTCTTCGTTCCTTTTCTAATGCTCAGTTCTGTCATTAGTGGATATTCGACTTATTTCGGCACTCTATACAACGCGGCTAAGAGCAACGGCATGATATTTGTGACAACTATGGTTGGCGCTTTTGTTAATGTGGTGCTTGGCGCTTTGCTCTCTTTTGCGATCGGGGCATGGGGGCCCATCATTGCTGGTGTTGTTGCCTATGTTTTGATTTCACTCATGAGGGCTTATGACACAAAGAGACTAATTAACATTGATGTTGACATCCCATATCAGATCATTGGACTCGGGCTGCTGCTTGTTGAATGTGTCCTCATTTCATTTGGTTTTGCATTCGCAACTCTGGTTTCTGTCGTCTGCTCCCTCCTCTTCATGCTGTTCACGCTATATAGGTATCGCAGGATAGCTAAAACTCTCTTGAAATCATTGAAAGTAGGACATTAACGTGTGTAATGTAGAGACAATTGGTTTACCAGCTTCAGATAATTGCCTTGGTTGCTCGGCATGCGTGGCAGCGTGCGCTAGGGGAGCCTTGAATCTCGAACAGGATGAGCGCGGCTTCTATCGGCCGGCGGTTGATGATGGGCTATGCGTTGGTTGCGGCGCTTGCTCTAGGGCATGTCCCGTTGTTGGTTCGCCAACCTCACGACACAGGCCTTTAAAGACGATGGCTGCCTGGGACAAGGATCGGGGCCGTCGTTTGGCCGCAACATCTGGCGGTATGTTTATGCTTCTTGCTGATGCCTTTGTGCGTCAAGGCGGCTGGGTGTGCGGTGCGGTCATGAATGAAGATATGATTGTTGAGCACATTGTCTCTAACGATATTGATGTCATCGCCAAGATGCGCGGTTCGAAGTATGTTCAGAGTCGTATTGATGCGGCCCTGTCAGACTGTCTTGATTTGCTTAAACGCGGTGAGAGGGTTCTGTTTTCCGGAACTTCCTGCCAGGTCGATGCGATGCGCAGATTGGCGCGCGGCCGACTTTCCGCGAATCTTATGACGGTAGATGTTCTTTGCCATGGCGCTCCGTCTCCCAGGGTTTGGGGCGACTATGTTTCTTATCGTGAGAGGGAGGCTGGAAGTAAGGCTGTTTCTGCGCGATTTAGGAAGAAAGATCCTTCGTGGACAGTATTCAGCCTTGAAATGCTGTTTGAAAACGGGGATAGACGTTCTTGGTGCACTGTGGACGACTATTATCTCCGAGCTTTCCTCGGTGATTACATTACGCAAAATGCTTGCCATTCGTGTCCCTATACGGGGACTGACCGATTGAGCGATATCACGCTCGCAGATTTCTGGGGCTACGTTTCGGAGTCGCGCGCTGATAGAAATACCGAAGACGGTATTAGCCTTGTTCTTGTTAATTCTGATGCTGGAATGGGTTTGCTTAAATCCGTTGACGGTGTCCACTTGATTGACAAAGAGCTTGGCGAGGCGGTTAAGGGCAATCCCCCTTTGAGGACGGTGTTTCCCGCAAATGGCAGGTCCGATGAGTTTTGGGCCGATTATGAGAAAGGCGGTTTCGATTCTGTTCTTGACGAGTATTTGGGACCGCGTGCTTCTAGTAAAAAGCATCAGCTTAGTCTCTGGTTCAATGATCATGCCTATTTCTTCCCGGGTCCGCTGCGCCGCGCATTGGTAAGCGCGAGGGGTGGAAAATAGCCAGGTGGCTATTTGCTTATGGGACATGTATCGTGTCGGTTTGAGGGGTATTGGCGAAGGCCGGTGCCCCTTTTTAGTCGCGATGGCTCTAAAAGTCTTTGGCTTTCCGCTATACGGATCCTGCTATTTAAAAGTCGTCAAACGGTATACCTGCATTGTTTGCGCATGAAATGATGCCGTCAAGATTCTTTCGCAAATTGATTTAGCCGTCTTCGGCCCCGCCCTCTTCTAGCCCTCCGCCTTTTCCTTCAGCTCGTCCATCTCCTCCAGTTTGGACATGTCCAGGTACCTTCTCTTGCCCCACTCGTGCTCCACTATGTACTTCAGCCTCGCAGTGACCAGCATGAGGGCCGAGTTGCCGTCCGGGAAGGTCCCGGCGATCCTTGTCCTCCTCCTGATCTTGCGGTTTATGCGCTCGATCCCGTTGTTCATTCTGATTTGGCG
>CAJJPN010000051.1:0-12378 GCA_905193635.1 Coriobacteriaceae bacterium | reverse complement strand
AAAACGCTTCGCGTTTCCTCAGCTCCGCACCCTGGCGGGTTCGAATCCCTCTGCGATGGGCCCAAACAAAAACGGTCCCCTTTCGAGGACCGTTTCCAATTCAGTGGTGGGCGATGAGGGATTCGAACCCCCAGCCTTGTGCGTGTAAAGCACCTGCGCTAACCGTTGCGCCAATCGCCCGTGCGGAGAGAGTATAGCAAAACAATCGCCCCATTCACCTCATATCCATTAAAGGTAACCGGCGCGTGTCGGTGCGGAGCTGATTCAGTTGAGATTGCCTGAACATTCCGTCCCTCTTTACACCCTCGGGTATACTCAAAAGCTACTGATTCGATTTGATACCCAGCAACAGCAGAGGGGATAGTATATGTGCGGTTTTGTCGGTTTTGTCGGTGGGACGGATAACCAATCCGAGGTGCTCACCAAGATGATGGACCGCATCGTCCATCGTGGTCCCGACATGGGCGGCCAGTTTATCGACGGCCGCGTTGCCCTGGGCTTCCGCCGCCTGTCGATCCTCGACCTGACCGAGGCCGGCGCTCAGCCCATGGCCAATGAGGACGGCAGCGTCGTCATCGTCTTCAACGGCGAGATCTACAACTTCCAGGAGCTTCGCTCCGAGCTCGAGGCCAAGGGCTATAAGTTCCACTGTGGAGCCGACACCGAGAGCCTCCTGCACGGCTACGAGGAGTGGGGCGAGGCCGTACTCGATCGCCTGCGCGGCATGTACGCCTTCGTCATCTGGGACAAGAAGAAGAACAAGCTTTTTGGCGCCCGCGACATCTTTGGCATCAAGCCGCTCTACTACTATCCCATGGCCGATGCGGGCGACGGCGCGCCGGGCGTGCTCTTTGGCTCCGAGATCAAAAGTTTCCTGGACTACCCGCACTTCCACAAGGCGGTCAACAAAAAGGCCCTGCGTCCGTACATGACGCTGCAGTATTCGGCAACCGAGGAGACCTTCTTCGAGGGTGTCTACAAGCTGCCGCCGGCGCATTACTTTACCGTAGACATCCCGACCGGCAAGATGAACATCGAGCGTTATTGGGATTGCGATTACTCCGCCGTCGAGAAGCCGTTCGAGGAGTACGTCGACGAGCTGGACGAGGTCGTGCACGAGAGCGTCGAGGCCCATCGCATCGCTGATGTTAAGGTCGCCTCCTTCCTCTCCGGTGGCGTCGACTCCAGCTACATCGCCGCTTGCCTCATGCCCGACAAGACCTTCTCGGTGGGCTTTGATTACAAGAATTTCAACGAGACTAACTACGCCAAGGAACTTTCCGACAAGCTCGGCGTCGAGAATGTTCGCAAGATGATCACCGCCGACGAGTTCTTTGGCGCACTCGAGGACATTCAGTATCACATGGACGAGCCGCAGTCCAACCTGTCGTCTGTGCCGCTGTGGTTCTTGGCCGAGATGGCGCGCAAGGACGTCACCGTCGTGCTTTCGGGCGAAGGCGCCGACGAGCTCTTTGGCGGCTACGCCTACTACGAGGACACGGTTCCGGTGCGCAAATACAAAAAGATGGTGCCGTTGCCCATTCGCCGCGCGCTCGGTAACCTGGCGCTGCATATGCCGTACTTCAAGGGCCATAACTTCTTGGTCAAGGGTGCCGAGATCCCCGAGAAGTCGTTCCTGGGCCAGGCTTTGGTATGGCCTGAGCGCGAGGTCGACGGCGTACTCAAGCCCGAGTACAACACCGGCGACGGCGCCTTTGAGCTCGCTGCACCCATCTACGCACGCGTGAAGGGCCAGCCCGAGCTGGTCAAGAAGCAGTACCTGGACATGAACATGTGGCTCCCGGGCGACATTCTGCTCAAGGCCGACAAGATGTGCATGGCGCACTCGCTGGAGCTGCGCGTGCCCTTCCTGGATCGCAAGGTCATGGAGTTCGCCGAGCACATTCCCGACCGCTACCGCATCAACGAGAACGGCAACAAACAGGTGCTTCGCCACGCCGCCAACAAGTCACTGCCCGATGAGTGGGCCACCCGTCCCAAGGTGGGCTTCCCGGTGCCGATTGTCTACTGGCTGCGCGAGCAAAAGTGGTACGACTATGTCAAGGAGTACTTCACCGCGCCGTGGGCAAGCGAGTTTTTCGACACCGAGGAGCTCATGCATCTGCTCGACCTGCACTTTGCGGGCAAGGGCGATTTCCAGCGCAAGATCTATACGCCGCTCGTGTTCTTGGTGTGGTACAAGCGCTTCTTTATCGACGAGGGCCAGCCTTCTGTTCAGGCTGCCTAGCATCGGCTTTCGAATGCCTGCGCGTAACGGCTCCTCCGGGAGCCGTTTTTGCGCGAGCACGTTTCAGTTACTATGAAAACCGTCCCTGCCAAATGGCTGAGAAAGGTGAAAGATGCACCATTCGGATTCCGCGACCGTGACCACGGTCGATACGCTTGCCAAGCTTCTCGATGTGTGCGGCGAGCTGCGCGCATCGGAGCAGGTTGACGAGCGTGCCGTGACCGGCTGCTCGTTTGATTCGCGCGCGGTTTCGGCAGGTGACGTGTTCTTTTGCAAGGGCGCTGCCTTTAAGCCCGCGTTTTTGAGCATGGCGCTCGATGCGGGCGCCGTCGCATTTGTGTGCGAAGAGTCGTTGGTCGAGTCTCTGGAGCCGCTGGCGAAAGAGAACGGTGCGGCGATGCTGGTCGTGGATAGCGTGCGCACGGCCATGGCCCTGCTGCCGCCGGAGGTCTACAACCGCCCCGACCACGACGTTAAGATCGTGGGTATCACCGGTACCAAGGGAAAGACCACGGCCGCTTTTATGCTCCAGTCCATCATCAAGGCGGCGGGCGAGTCCTGTGGCATGATCGGCTCGGTGAACACCGACGATGGTATCGAGTGCTACGAGAGCACCAACACCACGCCCGAGGCCCCCGAGGTCTGGCGCCATATCGCCAACTGCCGCGCGTCTGGTCGCCAGTCCATGGTCATGGAGGTCTCAAGCCAGGCGCTCAGGTACCAACGCGTCGAGAACCTGCCGTTTGACGTGACGTGCTTCCTCAACATCGGGCGTGACCACATCTCACCGATTGAGCACCCGACCTTCGAGGATTATTTTGAGAGCAAGCTCAGGATCTTTGATCAGGCTAAGACCGCCGTAGTGAATCTGGGCACCGATGAAGTCGAACGCGTGCTGGAGGCCGCGTCGACGGCCGAGCGCTTGGTGACCGTTGGCGTCGAGCATCCCGAGGCGAGCCTGTGGGCAAGCGATGTCCGCATGGTCGGCTTTAACATCGATTTTAACCTGCATGGCATGAGCGCCGACGAGCCCGAGGCGGGGGAGAAGGTCCTGCTGGGTATCGCGGGAGACTTTAACGTGGAGAACGCGCTGGTCGCTATCGCCGCCGCGCGCGAGATTGGCATCGGAATCGATGCCATCAAGAAGGGCCTCTCCAAGCTGCGCGTGCCGGGCCGCATGGAGGTCGTGGAGTCGAAGGATGGACGCGTGGTTTGCGTTGTTGACTACGCTCACAACCAGCTTTCGTTCCGCTCACTCTTTTCATCGGTCAAGCGCGCGTTTCCCACCAGCCCGGTCATTGCGCTGTTTGGTGCTGCTGGAGGCAAGGCGCAGGAGCGCCGTGAGCAGCTCCCGCGCGAGGCCGCGCCATATTCTGATCTGCTGATCTTTACCAACGAGGATCCGGCTCACGAGGACCCGATGAAGGTCTGTCGCGAGCTTGCCGAGCATGTTCCCGACGATACCCCGAACAAGATCATCCTCGATCGCGAGGCTGCTGTGCACGCGGCATTCAAGGCGGCGCGCGAGGAATACGTCAGCCCCGATGTGCCTACCATCGTCTTGCTGTTGGCAAAGGGCGACGAAGAGCTCATGCACGTGGGTGATGAGTTCGTACCCATCGAGAGCGATCTTTCGCTTGCCAACCGTTTAATCGATGTTACCCAGTTTGACTAATGAACTGCGATGAGGGCGGCGTCCTGAGCGCGCTGCCGTTGCAAGCGCGTTTTCCCTCAAGTGAGGCGCGCTGCCTAAGACCAGAAGCCCCTTCTACGTAATGGAGTGACCATGTCCCACAATACCCTGCCGATCGTCGCTGAGCTTTCGGGCGAGATGCGCGAGCGTCTTGCCAAGGTTAAGTACGTCTTTACCGACCTGGACGCCACCATGCTTGCGCCCGGCTCGTGCGTGCTGCGCGACAACGACGGCAACCCCTCGACCAAGCTCGTCGAGGCTGTCGTGGCACTTGCCCGCGCCGGCATCCAGGTGGTCCCCACCTCGGGCCGCAACCGCACCATGATCCACGAGGATGCGCGCGTGCTCGGCCTCAACTCCTACATCGGCGAGATGGGTGGCCTGGTCATGTACGATCTCAAGGCCAACGATTGGGAGTATCTGACCGGCGATATGCCCTACGACCCCGCCTGCGGCTTCACGCCGCATCAGGTGATCGAGCAGACTGGCGTGTGCGAGAAGATTCTCGCCCGCTGGCCGCATAAGATCGAGTACCACAACGACATGTCGACTGGCTACAAGTACCGCGAGGTCACCGTCGGCATGCGCGGCGATGTGCCCGACGACGAGGTCCAGGCCATTCTTGACGAGGCCGGCTGCGGCCTGGTCTGGGCCTGCAACGGCCACCTGACACATCTGTCCAAGCCGACGACGCTCGAGCTCGAACGCGTCGAGGACGGCCGCGCCTTCAACATCAATCCGGCGGGTCTCAACAAGGGCGTTGCCATTGCGCGCTTCTGCGAGCACCTAGGGATCGAGCGCGAGGAGACGCTCGCGCTCGGCGATTCCGAGTCCGACTTCTACATGGCCGATCACGTGGGCACGTTCTGCCTGGTCGAGAATGGCCTGACGAGCGCCGGCGCGCCCGAGTTCCTGGCTGCTTGCGAGAACGCTTTCGTTACGCGTGGCAAAATTGTCGACGGTTGGGCGGCGACGGCAGAGCTGCTGGTCGCGGCGCGTTCGTAGCGCGCCGCCGCCGCACTTGGACATGTCTTTTCGAGAGAGACTGGTGAGGTAATGTCCGATATCGAGAATCCGGCAGGCGACACGCGCCCGATTGGCGTGTTCGATTCTGGTTTGGGCGGTCTGACGGTTGCGCGCGCCATCGCGACGGCGCTGCCGCACGAGTCCGTCTACTACTTTGGTGACACCAAGCGCTGCCCCTACGGCACCCGCACCGAGGATGAGGTGCGCTCGTTTGCGTTGCAGGCGGGTCGTTGGCTTTCGAAGCACGACGTCAAGATTATGGTCATCGCCTGCAACACGGCAACGGCCGCGGCGTTGCGTCTGGCCCAGCAGGTGCTCGACGTTCCCGTGATCGGTGTGATCGCACCGGGCGCACGCGCGGCAATCAACAGCACCCGCACGCGCCGGGTGGGCGTGCTCGCCACCAACCTCACCATTCGCTCGGGCGCCTACACGCGCGCCATCCAGGATCTAGATGCCGGCGTCGACGTATACGGCTGCCCCGCCTCGAGCTTTGTCGAGGTTGTCGAACACGAGCTCGCCTCGGGTGCACATCTGCAGGAACAGTGGCTTGAGAACGAGGACATCTTCGATACGCCTGCCGTGCGTGCGCTGGTGGGTGCCACGGTTGAGCCGCTGCGCGACCACGGTATCGATACCGTGGTACTCGGCTGCACGCATTTTCCGCTGCTCGTGGGGCCTATTCGCCATACGCTGGGTCCCGGAGTGCGCGTGGTGAGCTCCGCCGAGGAGACCACGCGCGAGCTGACCGATATCCTCACGCGCCGCGAGCAGCTGGCGGGCGACGCAGCCGAGCCGCAGCATCGCTTTGCGACGACGGCCGATAACATTGCCGAGTTTGCGGTGGCGGGCAGCTTTATCTTTGGTCAGCCGCTCAAGAGCATCGAGCATATCGATATCGATGAGCTGAAATAGATGTAAGGTCACCGACCAAAGGCTCACGTTCACCTTTTGCCGAAAGGATATTTCTATGGAGTACATGCAGGTCAACCGCGCCAACGGCCGCGCCGCCGATGAGCTGCGCCCCATCAAGCTTACTCGCGGCGTCATGAAGCACGCCCACGGTTCGTGCCTGGCCGAGTTTGGTGATACGCGCGTGCTGTGCGCTGCCACCATCGAGGAGGGCGTGCCGGGCTGGCGCAAGGGCGCCAAGGCCGGTTGGGTAACGGCGGAGTACGCCATGCTGCCGGCATCGACCGGCAAGCGCTGCAAGCGCGAGCACGCCAACCGCAAAGGCCGCTCCATGGAGATCGAGCGCCTCATTGGTCGCAGCCTGCGTACCGTCGTCAACATGAAAGCACTCGGCGAGTACACCGTCACCGTCGACTGCGACGTGATCCAGGCCGATGGCGGTACGCGTACGGCGAGCATTACCGGCGCCTGGGTGGCGCTGCACGACGCCCTCGCCATGTGGGTCGAGGCAGGCAAGATCGAGCGCATCCCGCTTACCGGCCAGGTGGCTGCCATCTCCATGGGCGTTGTCGACGGCAATACACTGCTTGACCTCGATTATTCCGAGGACAGCCACGCCGAGGTCGACATGAACCTCGTCGCCACCGACACCGGTGAGATGATCGAGCTCCAGGGTACTGGCGAGCAGGCGCCCTTCGACCGCAAACGCCTCAACGCCCTGCTCGACCTGGGCGACAAGGGTATCGCCGAGCTCATCGAGCTTCAGCGCCAAGCCATCGCCTAACCTGCCAAAAAGGGACAGGTTTATTTTGGTAGGTTTTATCTGGGAAAACGTCGAAGGATAAGACTGCCGTTGATTGAGAGGGGAGAGGCAGGGGCCCTCGTCGCCCTCGGCGCGGCATTGCTATAGAGACAAGGAGACCACTCATGGCACTTGAGAAGATCGACATCGACACCCTCGACCCGGCGGCGACCATTGTCGTGGCAACGGGCAACGCCCATAAGCTCACCGAGATCGAGGCCATTTTGGGCAAGGTCATGCCCGAGGTGCGCTTTGTGGCGCTCGGCCAGCTAGGTGATTTTGAGGATCCCGAGGAAAACGGCACGACGTTTTTGGAGAACGCCATCATCAAGGCGCAGGCTGCCGTCGAAGAGACGGGGCTCATGGCCATTGCCGATGATTCGGGCCTGGTCGTCGACGCGCTGGACGGCGAGCCGGGTGTGTATAGCGCGCGCTACGCGGGCGTTCACGGCGACGATGCCGCCAACAACGCCAAGCTGCTCGTGAATCTGGAGGGCGTGGCCGACGAGGACCGCACTGCGCGCTTTATGAGCGTCGTCGCGCTCATCGACACGGACGGTTTGGTCACCTATGGCGAGGGCGCCTGCGAGGGCGTTATCGCGCACGAGGGCCGCGGCGATCACGGCTTTGGCTACGACCCGCTGTTCCTGCCGGTCGACACGCCGGGCAAGACCATGGCCGAGCTGACGGCGGACGAGAAGAACGCCATCAGTCATCGATTCCATGCGCTCGAGCACCTATCCGCCAAACTGACGGGCGAGGAGTAGTCGTGCGTGCGGTAGTGCAGCGCGTGCTCAATGCCGGCGTGACAGTCGACGGCGAGTGCGTGGGCCGTATTGGACGTGGCTACCTGGTGCTGCTGGGCGTGGGCCACGGCGATACGCGCGCCGAGGCCGATAAGCTGTGGGGCAAGCTCCGGGGCTTGCGCATTAACGAGGACGAGAACGGCAAGACCAACCTGGCACTTGCCGATGTCGACGGCGAGGTTCTCGTGGTGTCGCAGTTCACGCTGTTCGCCGATTGCCGTCACGGCCGCCGCCCATCGTTTACGGATGCCGGCGCCCCCGATGTCGCCAACGAGCTCTACGAGTACTTCCTGACGCTCGTTCGCCAAGATGTCGAACACGTGGCGCACGGCATCTTTGGCGCCGATATGAAAGTCGACTTGGTCAACGACGGCCCATTCACCATCGTCCTCGATACCGACAATCTGTAAGTAGCCAAATTAGCTACTTGCGCGTGGTCGCAACAGGGTGCTATAGTATTAGAGTTTTGTCTATCTTAGGGGTATTATCCCCTTTTTGAATTGCACCTTCTGGAGGCCCTGTTCATGGAAGAGATGGAAGTCAATCACGTCGACGACATCCACGAGAAGCTGACCGATATGGTGGGCGATCGCGTCAAGGTGAAGGCCAACATGGGCCGCACCCGCGTCGTCGAGCGCATGGGCACCATCAAGAGCGTCCACCCCGCTGTCTTTATCGTCGAGGTTGACGAGCGCCGCGGCCGCAAGTCGCGCCAGTCCTACCAGTATATCGATGTCCTCACCGGGCAGGTCGAGCTGTTCGACCCCGAGAGCGGCGAGCACATTTTTACCCCGCTCGGCAATCAGCTCGAGGAGCACTAGCGGTGACCGATTGGTCCCTGACCCTTTCCGCGCCGGCAAAGATCAACCTCTATCTGGGGGTTCATACCGAGCGCGACGCCCGCGGCTACCATAAGGTTGATTCCCTGATGGCAGCCGTCGGTCTTGCCGATACCGTGACGGTCGCGCCTGCGTCGGCGCTGACCGTCCAGACGGTTCCGGCATCAGATTTTCCCATGCAAAAGAATACGGCGTATCGGGCTGCGGTTGCTATGGCCGAGCATTATGGTCGCGACGCCAACGTATGCGTTACGATCGAAAAGCGCATTCCGCTATGCGCCGGCCTGGGCGGCCCCTCGACGGATGCGGCCGCGGTCATTGTCGCCTTGGCGGAGCTCTGGGGCATCGATCGCACTGACCCCGCGCTCGATGACATCGCCCGCGGCATTGGCGCCGACGTGCCGTTCTTTCTGCACGCGAGTCCCGCATTCTACGTGGGCGGGGGAGACGTACTGGCCACTGAGTATCCTGCGCTTCCGGCGACACCCGTCGTATTGGTCAAACCGCGCGAGGCGAGCGTTTCAACGGTTGAAGCGTATCGGCGCTTTGACGAGGCCCCGGTGCCTGCAGACAAGCCCGGCGCGATAGCTTCTGCCTTGCGTGCTGGTGATGCCGAGACGGCATATGCGCTCATCCATAACAACCTGGGTGTCATTTCCGCACAGATGGAGCCGCAGATACAAACGGTTCTCGATTGGCTGCGTAAACAGGACGGCACCGTTGCTGTAGATGTGTGCGGATCGGGCGCCTGCTCGTTTGCCATTTGCGACACCGCCGCCACGGCCGAAAGGCTTGCTGACGCTGCCCAGCAAAATGGCTGGTGGGCCTGCGCGACTGAGCTTATTCCCAACACGGTTCAAATCGACGCGCCAAAGAAATAAAAATTTCTCTAGCACGCGGCGAAAATCTTTGTTACTATAGTCGAGCTAACGGGTTGTGGCTCAGTTTGGTAGAGCACTGCGTTCGGGACGCAGGGGTCGCTGGTTCAAATCCAGTCAACCCGACCAGAGCATGAGGAGGGACCGCTTCTTGCGGTCCCTTTTTTTAGCTATTGTTGTGATACCGCGATACCCGCGGTATACTCATTCGAGCTTGTCTCGCTGTATTGTGGAGGTCTACATGTTTGGACTGAGGGCTCCTGAGCTCATCATTATTCTCGTCGTTGTCCTGATTATCTTCGGGCCCAAGAACCTGCCGAAGCTCGGCAAGTCCCTCGGCTCTACCGTCAAGAATATCCGCGAGGGTATGGAGGGCGACGATAAGGCCGAGACCAAGCAGGCCGAGGAGGTCGTGGTCGAGCAGTCCGAGGAGGACAAGGAGATCGCTGAGCTCGAGGCCAAGCTCGCTGCTGCCAAGAAGAAGCAGGCAGAGGACAGCGACGCGGACGCAGAGTAGTCCCATCCCTTTGGGGTGAGCACCTGACCGGCTTGCCCGCAGGCTAGCCGGTCTTTTTCGTTTTGTTGACAGTTGATTGTTTGATCAGAGTTGGGGAGATATCCGTATGGACGCAAGCCAGATCGTACTGACCGCTGAGGGCCGCCAGAAGCTCGTCGAGGAGCTCGCTTGGCGTGAGGGCGATTACGCCAAGGAGATCGTCGAGGACATCAAGGAAGCCCGCGCGTTCGGCGACCTTTCGGAGAACTCCGAGTACGACGCCGCTAAGGACAAGCAGGCCCAGAACGCCGCTCGTATTGCCGAGATCCAGGCCATCCTCGCCAGCGCTCAGGTTGCTGCCACCACGGGCGATCTGACCGTCTCCATCGGTTCCACCGTTTCTCTGATTGATCCCAACGGTGAGGTCATGGAAGTCACGCTTGTCGGTACCACCGAGACCAACTCGCTCGAGCACAAGATTTCCAACGAGTCTCCGGTCGGCCACGCCATCATCGGTCACGGCGAGGGCGACTCCGTCGAGGTCGTTACGCCTTCCGGCAAGACTCGCGTCTACACCATCGCCAAGATTGCACGCTAGACCACGGTCCCGCGTAAAGGTATGTTTTCGCTCCCTGGGACCGAATCCTGGGGAGCGTTTTAGTTTGAGGAGCTAACTTATGGCAGAGAACCAGAACGCCGCAGATCAGGCATCGACGCTCAACGACGAGCGCGCCACCCGCCTGGCCAAGCGCGCCGCCCTGTTCGAGGCGGGCCAGAACCCCTATCCCGAGCACTCTGAGCTTGAGGACTACGTTGCCGATATCGAGGCTAAGTACGCCGAGCTTGCCGATGGCGAGGACACCGAGGACGTCGTGAAGATCGCCGGCCGCGTGGTCGCCAAGCGCGGTCAGGGCAAGATCATGTTCATCGTCGTGCGCGATGCGACTGCCGAGATTCAGCTGTTCTGCCGCATCAACGACATGGACGAGGCTGCCTGGAATACGCTCAAGTCCCTCGACCTGGGCGACATCTTGGGCGTGACAGGCGTGGTTGTGCGCACCCAGCGCGGCCAGCTTTCCGTTGCCCCTAAGAGCACGACCCTGCTTTCCAAGGCCGTTCGTCCGCTGCCCGAGAAGTTCCACGGTCTTTCCGACAAGGAGACCCGCTATCGCCAGCGCTATGTCGACCTGATCGCCAACGACGACGTTCGCGAGACCTTCCGTAAGCGTTCGCAGATTCTCTCCACCTTCCGTCGCTTTATGGAGTCCGACGGCTACATGGAGGTCGAGACCCCCATCCTGCAGACCATCCAGGGTGGTGCCACGGCCAAGCCGTTCATTACCCACTTCAACGCGCTCGATCAGGAGTGCTACCTGCGTATTGCCACCGAGCTGCACCTCAAGCGCTGCATCGTCGGTGGTTTTGAGCGCGTGTTCGAGATCGGCCGCATCTTCCGTAACGAGGGCATGGACCTTACCCACAATCCCGAGTTCACCACGATGGAGGCCTACCGTGCCTTCTCCGACCTCGAGGGCATGAAGGCGCTCGCCCAGGGTGTCATTAAGGCGGCTAACAAGGCCATCGGCAACCCCGAGGTCATCGAGTACCAGGGCCAGACCATCGACCTTTCTGGTGAGTGGGCCAGCCGTCCCATGACCGACATCGTCTCCGACGTGCTCGGCAAGCAGGTCACCATCGACACGCCGGTCGAGGAGCTCGCTGCCGCAGCACGCGAGAAGGGCCTGGAGGTCAAGCCCGAGTGGACTGCTGGCAAGATCATCGCCGAGATTTACGATGAGCTGGGCGAGGACACCATCGTCAACCCCACGTTCGTGTGCGATTACCCCATCGAGGTCAGCCCGCTTGCCAAGCGCTTTGAGGACGATCCGCGCCTGACGCACCGCTTTGAGCTGGTTATCGCCGGTCACGAGTACGCCAACGCGTTCTCCGAGCTCAACGACCCGGTCGACCAGGCCGAGCGCTTTGCCGCCCAGATGGCCGAGAAGGCTGGCGGCGACGACGAGGCCATGGAGTACGACGAGGACTACGTGCGCGCCCTCGAGTACGGTATGCCTCCCGCGGGCGGCATCGGCATCGGTATCGACCGCGTGGTCATGCTGCTCACCAACCAGGCTTCCATCCGCGACGTGCTACTGTTCCCGCACATGAAGCCCGAGAAGGGTTTCCAGTCCGGTGCCGCTGCCGCCAAGGCTGCCGAGGCCGGCAACGCCGCGAGCCCGTTCGTCAAGCCGCTCAAGCCCACGGTTGATTACTCCAAGATCGCCGTCGAGCCGCTGTTTGAGGAGTTCGTCGACTTTGATACCTTCTCCAAGAGCGACTTCCGCGCCGTGAAGGTCAAGGCATGCGAGGCCGTCAAGAAGTCCAAGAAGCTGCTGAACTTTACGCTCGACGACGGCACCGGCACCGACCGTACCATCCTCTCCGGCATTCACGGTTATTATGAGCCCGAGGACCTGGTCGGCAAGACCTTGCTCGCCATCACCAATCTGCCGCCGCGCAAGATGATGGGCATTCCCAGCTGCGGCATGCTCATCAGCGCTATCCACGAGGAGGATGGTGAGGAGCGTCTCAACCTGATCCAGCTCGACGCTTCTATTCCCGCCGGCGCAAAGATGTACTAATTGGTTCCGCCGTTCTACCGAACGGCGGACCGGCCG
>CAJJPN010000050.1:0-12697 GCA_905193635.1 Coriobacteriaceae bacterium | reverse complement strand
TGTCGCGAGTTCCGCACGCAAAGGAAAGCACTTAATGTGCTTTCCGTCTTGCGCAGGACTGTAGAGCAGGAAACTTAATTATGCGCCGCTCCCCGTCCGCGCCTGGCAAACCCTCCCTTGTACTCTATCAAGGTAAAGTGTATGATGCTGAACGTTACATGACTCACTTTACTTAACTAAAGTGCCATCAAGGGGGAATACCATGAATACCGATATGTCTCGTCGTCAGTTTGTTGGTCTAGCCGGCTCGTTTGCCACGGTGCTTGGCCTTGGTCTTGTCGGTTGTGGCGGCGGTGCCGGTAAGGGCTCTGCTGCCGGCTCTGCTGCGGCCAAGGATACGAAGGGTGCCGCGGAGTCCAAGAAGCTCGTCGTGGGCTTTGACAAGTCCTATCCTCCGTATGGCTTTGTGGGCGACGATGGCGAGTACACCGGCTTTGACCTCGACCTTGCCAAGGCCGTTGCCGATAAGCAAGGCTGGGAGGTCAAATACGAGGCTATCGACTGGGATGCCAAGGACACGCTGCTCAACTCGGGTGCCATCAACTGCATCTGGAACGGCTTTACCATGGAGGGCCGCGAGGACGACTACACGTTCTCCGAGTCTTACATGCTCAACGAGCAGGTGCTCGTGGTCAAGAAGGACGCGGGTATCAAGAGCTGGGACGATCTTGCCGGCAAGACCGTGATTACCCAGACTGATTCCGCCGCACAGGACGTGCTCGAGGGCGACCAGAAGGATCTGGCCGCGACGTTTGCCACGCTCGATACCATCGGTGAGTACAACACGGCGTTTATGCAGCTCGAGAGTGGTGCAGTCGATGCCGTTGCCTGTGACCTCTCGATCGCTCAGTATCAGCTTGCCGCCAAGCCCGATGCCTATACGCAGCTCGACAAGCCGTTGTCCAGCGAGCACTACGCCGTTGGCTTTAAGAAGGGCGACACCAAGTCGGCCGATGCCGTGACCGAGTCGCTCAAGGCGCTCTATGAGGACGGCACGGTCAAGGACCTGTGCGATAAATATGCAGATTACGGTCTTTCCTTCGACAACTGGGTTTTGAAATAATGTCTATTCAGGTCATGATGCAGATGCTTGGCCAGGGATTCTTGGTCAGTTTGCAGTTGTTTGTGCTGACGCTGTTGGGGTCGATTCCGCTGGGAATCCCCGTGGCGTTTATGCGCATGAGCAAAATTGCGCCGCTCCGCTGGATTGCGCGCATCTACATTTCGGTCATGCGCGGTACGCCGCTCATGTTGCAGATGTTTGCCATCTACTTTGCCCCGTACTACGTGTTTGGCATTTCGCTCACGCCCGATTCCAAGTGGACGGCGTGCGTCGTGGCGTTCATCATCAACTACGCCGGTTACTTTGCCGAGATCTATCGCTCGGGCCTGCAGTCCATTCCGCGCGGTCAATACGAGGCTGCCGAGGTGCTGGGCTACTCGCGCATGCAGACGTTTCTGTATATCGTGATGCCGCAGGTCGCCAAGCGCATTTTGCCGGCGATGGGCAACGAGATCATCACACTGGTCAAGGACACGTCGCTGGCGTTCGCCATCGGCGTGGGCGAGATGTTCTCGACGGCCAAAGCGCTAGTTGCCTCGCAAGTGAGCATGGTGCCGTTTGCGATCGCGGCGCTGATCTACTGGGTCTTTAACTTTGTGGTCGAGATGCTGCTGGGCGCCGCCGAAAAGCGACTTGACTACTATCACGACTAGCCTGTTCCGTCGTGCTTTTCAAACACATGGAGGTTCCCGTGTCCGGAACGGTAATGAATATAGCGAACGCACGCAAGGCGTTTGGCGGCAATGAGGTGCTCAAGGATATCTCGCTCGAGGTAAAGCGTGGCGAGGTCGTGGCGATTATCGGGCCTTCGGGCGGCGGTAAGTCCACGCTGCTGCGCTGCGCCACGCTGCTCGAGACGCTCGATGGTGGCTCGCTCTCGTTTGGCGACCTTGCCGTCGCGACGGATGCGGGTTCGGGCGCGGTGTACGCAAAGGGCGATGTACCTAAACAGGCGCGCTCGCGGTTTGGTCTGGTGTTTCAGAACTACAATCTGTTTCCGCACTATACCGTGATGAAAAACATCACCGATGCACCGATCCGCGTGCTTAAGCGCCCGCGCGAGCAGGCGGAGGCCCGCGCACACGAGCTTATTGCACAGATGGGGCTTACGGGTAACGAGAACAAGGTGCCCTGCGAGCTTTCGGGCGGCCAGCAGCAGCGCGTGAGTATTGCCCGCGCCCTGGCGCTCGACCCGGAAATCTTGTTCTTTGACGAGCCGACCTCGGCGCTCGATCCCGAGCTAACGGCGGAGGTGCTGCGCGTCATTAAGGACCTCGCTGCGCAGAATATGACGATGGTGATCGTGACACACGCGATGCAGTTTGCCCGCGACGTTGCCGACCGCGTGGTCTTTATGGACGGCGGTCGTATTGTCGAGGAGGGACCTGCCGAGCAGGTCATCGACCATCCGCGCGAGCAGCGCACGCGTGAGTTCTTGAGCCGTATCGAGGGATAGGCTCAGGTATTTACTCAACTATTAATTGAGGCGAAGCCGCCGCAGGTCTTACGGTCTGTGGCGGCTTTTTGTTTGCGTCGACGGGGTTCAATAATCGACTCACAAGCTTGTCTCTTCCTCTCGCCGCCTGTATTCCTACGTGCGCCGAAAGGTATGCATGGACAGCCGCCCGTGAGGGTAGGGTGGTGGCATAGGACATTTGGAGGGTGAGTCGGCTCGGCTGCCGACCATGCTGCTCCCAGGACGGCACCGACCGCGAACTCTCCCCGTTGGCGTCGCGCATTGCGCGCGGCCCTGCAAGGAGGTCATCATGGGTGCTCCCAAGACCGGTAACGTAAGGAACGTGGTGCTCGTAGGCCAAGGCGGGGTGGGCAAGACTTCACTCGCCGAGGCCATGCTCCACCTTTCCGGCAAGACCGCCCGCCTGGGCGGCCACGACGGCACCAAGCCCACGCTCGACTATGACCCCGAAGAGGTCAAGCGTGCATTTTCCATCTCGACGACCATTGCGCCGATCGACTGGAAGGGCGCGCGCATCAACGTGCTCGATGCCCCGTGCTATCCCGATTTTATCGGCGACGCCTATGCCGCGATGAGCGTCTGCGAGACGGCTCTGTTTGTGGTCGACGCCGAGGCCGGCCCGCAGCCTACGACGGTTAAGCTCTGGTATGCCGCCGAGGACCTGCGCCTGGCACGTGCGGTATTCGTAAACCGCCTGTCGCGCTCCGAGGCCAGCTTTGCGACCACGATGGACCTGCTGCAGGAGCGCTTTGGCACGCGCCTGGGCGCCGTGACCCTTCCCTGGGGCGAGGGCGAGGACTTTGACGGCATCATCGACCTGGTGCGCATGAAGGCGCGCCATTGCAACGGCGCTGAAGCCGTTGAGTCGGAGATCCCCGAGGAGTATCGTGCCCAGGCCGAGGAGGCCCATGACCATCTGTGCGAGTTGGTGGCCGAGGCCGACGACGAACTGATGATGAAATACCTGGAAGGCGAGGAGACGCTGACGCAGGAAGAGCTCGAGGGCCTGCTGTCGAAGGCGATTGCCGAGCGCATTTTTGTGCCGGTCTTTGCGGGCGATTGCATTAAGGAGCAGGGCGTCAACTCGCTGATGGACGACATCGCCACGTACTTCCCGGCGCCGACCGACTACGGCGAGATGCCGCTCATCGACGGCGACTCGCTCAAGATCTCGAGTGACGATGACCGTCCGGTGGCATTTGTGTTTAAGACCCTGGCCGATCCGCAACAGGGTCGCATCAGCTTTATCAAGGTGCTGACGGGCACGCTTGAGCCGGGCCTTGAGCTGATCAATGCGCGCACGCGCAAGGGCGAGCGTCTGGCTCACCTGTATGTGATGTGCGGTCGTGACATGACCGAGGTCGGCCACGCCTATGCCGGCGATATCATCGTGGCGCCCAAGCTGGCTGCCGATACGGGCGACACGCTCTCGATTACCGGTAAGGTCGAGGCTGCGGCGTTTAAGTTCCCCAACTCGCAGTACCGTATTGCCATCGAGGCCGAGAATCGCGGCGACGAAGAGAAGCTCTACACGTTTATCGAGAAGGCCTGCAAGGCCGATCCGACCATGAGCATCGACCGCGACGAGGAGACCGGCCAGACCATTATCTCTGCGGTGGGCGAGGCACAGGTTTCGGTTCTGCTCAATCGCCTTGAGGACCGTACCAAGGTTGTGGCAAAGAGCGTGCCGATCCGTATTCCGTATCGCGAAACCATCCGCCGCACGGCAAGCGCTCAGGGTCGTCACAAGAAGCAGACCGGCGGCGCCGGTCAGTACGGCGACTGCTGGCTGCGCGTGGAGCCGCTCATTGGGCCCGACGGCACGAGCGACGGCTACGAGTTTGTGGACGAGGTCGTGGGCGGCCGCATCCCGCGCTCGCTCATCCCCGCCGTGGACAAGGGTGTCCAGGAGACCATGAAGGACGGCATCATCGCTGGCTACCCGCTCACGGGCATTCGCGTGGCTGTGTACGACGGCTCGTATCACAGCGTCGACTCCAACGAGATGGCGTTCCGCGCGGCGGCTCGCATCGGCCTGCGCAAGGCGTGTGCCGATGCCGACCCGGTGGTGCTGGAGCCCATCGAGGAAATTACGGTGACTATCCCCGAGAGCTATGCCGGCGCCGTGATGGGCGACATCTCGGCCTCGCGCGGTCGCGTGACGGGTATGGAGACCGATGAGCGCGGCGATACCGTGGTCATTGCCCAGGCCCCGCTGGCCGAGCTGACGGATTACTCGACGCGCCTGCGCTCTATCACGCGCGGCACGGGCGACTTTACCATGAAGCCCGCAGGCTATGAGCAGGTGCCTTATGACGTTCAGGCCAAACTGGTCGAGCGCTATGAGGAGGGCCGCGCTAAGTAGCGTGTGGTTTTGCCTGCAATGTAGGTGCTGACGAAAAGGCCGCCCTGGGTAACCGGGGCGGCCTTATTTGATCCCTTGGGGACGGAGGAAAACGGATCATTTTTTGGGTTACGGGCGGCGCGGTCGGCACTAGTCTCCGGATGCCTGGTTGCGGCCGGTGGCGTAGTCGATCTGCACGTGCGGCTGCAGGTTGTAGCAGTACACGTGGAAGCACAGGGTTTTGCCGTGGTCCTCGATCGATTGTGCTTCCAGACGAATGCCACGACAGACGAGCTCCTCCTCGTTGTACATAGGCGTGACGCGATAGAGCACGTGGTTGCCCGTGTCGCGGACGTAGTCGAGGATCTGCTCTTCAAACGGCAGCATGCCCGTCTCGTTGAGATAGCGCGTGCCGGTGAGGAGATTCTTGCGGTTGGCGTTTTCGCCGCAGAGTGACCAGGCGATGAGGTGGCAGCGGTTGTAGAGGCTCTGGCCTGGAATAAAGTCGTAGCGCTGCTGGTGCCAACCGGCAGGATGGATACGCGAGATATCGCCGCGCTTGCCCTGACCGAGCGATTCGGGTCCTATGCAGGCGAGCGCCTTGCGAGTGCGGCCCAGGCTGTCGAGCTTGGAGAATTTCTTAAAGCAGCCCTCTTCGGTGGCACGATCGTATTCATCGAGTGTGAATGACGGCGTGCCGAGCGGGTGCGTGCTGTCGGCGCGAAGGGCAACGTAGGGGTTGCCGGCGTAGTCGGGAATGCTGCTGAGATAAACACCGCGGGCGCGGTTGAGGTCGGGGTTTTCCACTTCGTCGACGGGGGTGGCGTTCGAAGAGACATCGTCAGCGGTGCCGGTCGTGGCGGATTCGGAGCCATCGCCGGAGTCCTCGGAGCTCGCTGTTCCCGATTCGAGCCGGGCGACCAAGTCCGCTTCGTCGTCGGTGCGGTTGGGGCTCTCGCTTTGCTTCTCGGCTAGAGCCGCCGCCTGCTCATCGCTTTGCGGCGAGAGCAGCTTGGGCGCCCCGTCGAGCGATCCCGTAAACAGCGCAAAGCCCAGCACCACGGCGGTGCCGATGGAAAGTACTTGCTTGTAGGCGGACTTGCGCGACATTGCGGCTCCTGGCTAGATGGTTGGGAATCTACCAGTCTAGCAGGTGCCGGCAGGGGCCGTTCTATCGAACAAATACTCAAGATTTGGGATAGACGTTACTGATTCATTTGCCTCATATGGAGCTGCGACGGTTGTGCATATGGAGCTATTCGGCGTTTCCCCAGATAAAACCTGCCAAAATAAACCTGGCCCTTTTCAGCAGGTTGGCGCGATATGATATATACGTTATATACAAGTTGCAAAGTGGGATGGGGTTGCGGTAACGCAAGCCGGCGAAGGGGGCCGATATGATCAAGGCTGTCATTTTTGACATGGACGGAACGCTGGTCGACACCGAGCGTTTGGACATGAGGGCATGGAAGGTGGGCGCTGCCGAGCTGGGGATCGCGATTGACGATGCGCTGGTCCATCAGTTTATCGGTCGCTCGATGCCCGATGTCAGGGACATCCTTGAGGAGCATTATGGCAGCCGCGAAATCGTCGAGACGGTCGAAGCCCGCTACAGGGATGCTCTCGACGAGATGGTCAAGACCGATCTTGAGCTTAAGGCTGGCGCTGCCGAGTGCCTGGACGAACTGCTGGCTGCGGGCTATCACGTGGGCCTTGCGACGTCGTCGCGTCGCGTTGCGGCCGAGCGCAACCTTAAGACGGTCGGCCTCTTTGACAAGTTTGAAACGGTGACCTGCAACGAGGATACTCTGAACGGCAAGCCCAATCCCGAGATCTACCTGCTCGCCTGCGAGCGCGCGGGCTTTGCTCCCGAGGAATGTGCCGTGGTCGAGGACTCACGCAATGGCTGCGTCTCAGGCATCACGGCCGGCTGCCATGTCTTTGCCGCGCCCGATATCTTGCCGCTGCCGCAGGACGTGGTAGATGGCTGCGAGGCCGTGCTCGACACGCTGTTCGATCTGCCGGCCGCGGTCAAGGCCGTGCGCTAAAGGTATGTGCCGAGGTCGATGACGGTAGCTTTGGCGTGGCTGCTTGCCCGGGTGCTGACGCGCTCGGCAATCTGGCTGCCGATGCCGTAGCCGTCGGATGCGGTATTCTACTCTCCGGCGCCAATGAACTCAATTTTAATATCGGGATACGGGGCGAGGGTCTTGTGGATGCCAGGTATGCGCAGAGCGAGCTGCATGAATGCCGCTCTGCCCACAACGGTGATATGGCGTGTCCCTCTTCGCGTTTTCCCCGATAAAAATCTGCCAAAATAAACCTGTCCCTTTTTTAGTAGGTTGCGGGGGCTCGGGTTTGCTTGTTTCGCGTGACGTTGCGTGGAATAATCGAGGCGAACCATCTTAACTAGAATTCATTGCGCTTGCCCTTCGGCTGCGCCTATTTTCGGAGGCATCATGAGGGTCGTTAAGCGCATTAATCACAATGCCGCCTTGCTTGTCAACGATAAGGGAACCGAGCTTGTGGCACTGGGGAAAGGCATTGGTTTTCCTGACGGCCCCGATGAGGTTTCGCTTGCGCAGATTGAGCGCACGTTTTACAACGTTGATGCGCGCTATCTGCCACTTCTTAACGAGATCGATCCCAAGGTAATGGAGTTTAGTGCGCAGATTGCCGATGTCGCGCGCACCAACATTTCGCGCGAGCTGTCGGCGAACCTTCCTTTTACGCTCGCCGACCACATTAGTTTTGCCATCAAGCGCTGCCGTGAGCACATGTTTGTTCAGATGCCGCTTTCTTGTGACGTTCAACAGCAATATCCCATTGAATTTAAGATCGCGATGCTTGCCCATGCTGGCATAGAGCGCGAATTCGGCATATCTATGCCACGCGGGGAGAGGGCGGGCATCGCACTCTGCATCGTTAACAGCGTTATGGCAAGTTCTAGTAAGGCGAAGTCAAACGACGTCCGCCGCGAGGAACGCCTGATCGAAAAGCTCGTAGCGATCATCGAGAAAGATCTTGCTATCGCCGTTGACCGCGATGCTTTTGACTATGCACGCTATGACACTCATGTACGCTACTTGTTAGAGCGCGTCCGCACCGGGGAGCCGCTTAATACCGATAATGCGGCGCTCTATCGTCCTCTCTGTGAGGAGCACCCGGCTATAGCGGCTTGTGTTGACAAAATGGCAGAAGTTATCGAGGAAACGTATCATGCCTCCATCGTGCCCGAGGAGAAGGTGTATCTCATGCTCCATGTCAATCGGGTCTATGCCGGCAACGTAACGGGCAAGGTGCCAGCCGACAAATAGGCGCTTTCTATGCCGTTCATCAAAGAAAGCGTACCGTTCGCAGACTTTTGGGCATCATGAGGCCGCCGTTCGCATGGTGAAGCTGATACCCTTAGCGCGACATAAGGTGTTATTCGAGAGCTGAGCTTCCGAAGCGTGACGTAAAGACAGAGCGACCTGTCGATGTCTCGTTTTGGAGCTTTTGTCTTTACGCCGTTTCCCTCAACAATCGAATACTTCCGTGCGGGCGACGGGCCACCGTCCGCTTTGTCTCCTCGCGCGCGCAGCGAGGGAGGAACCGGATCGTTCGAAAGGGAAGATGATATGGCTGACAATAAGAAGATCGCAGCCGATGTGCTCGAGGCGCTGGGTGGCAAAGACAACATCACCTTTGCAGCCCACTGCATGACGCGTCTGCGTTTTAACCTTAAGGATATGGAGTTGCCCGACATTAACGCTGTTAAAAAAATTAACGGCGTCATCGGCGCTCAAATATCTGGCGGGCAGTTCCAGGTGACTATTGGGCAAAACGTGCCTAAGGTATATGACGAGCTCATCAAGATGAGCGGCTTGGCCAAGCAGGAGAGCATCGACGAGAACCTCGACGCAAGTGGAGTCAAAACACCGCTTACCCCGGCAGCCGTTGGCAATGCGATTCTTAACTACCTCTCGGGCTCCATGGTTCCGATGATTCCATTGCTGCTCGCGTCGGGCATGTTCAAAACCGTTGCCGTCGTACTCGGGCCAACGATGCTCAATCTCATTGCGGATACGAGCGATCTTTATGTCCTGCTCAATATGCTCTACAACGTGACGTTCTATTTCATTCCGATCTTCTTGGGCTTTACGGCTGCCAAGAACATTGGCGCCACGCCCATGTACGGCGCTTTTATGGGCGGTGTGCTTATCGAACCGACGTTTATGCAAATGGCAGCCGAGGGAAAAGCCTTTAGCGTTTATGGCATCCCTTGCGTGCCTGCAAACTATGCGCAGACGGTTATTCCCATTCTGCTCACGGTTGCGTTGATGTCCGTGTTCGAGAAGTTCTTGCGCAAGCACATGCCCGATTCGCTCACCACGGTCTTTACGCCGCTTTGCACGCTTGCCCTGACTGTCCCCTTTGCGCTTTGCCTGCTTGCTCCTCTTGGTTCTTGGTGCGGTAACGGTTTGGCGGTTGTCTTTGAGTTCCTCGGTGCCGAGGGAGGTATCGTGGCGATTATTGGTGGCGGCTTGCTTGCAGCAATTTGGTTGCCCATGGTCATTACGGGCATGCATGTTGCGGTCATCATGATTGCCATTGCAAACTTTATGTTGACGGGCTCTGACAGCTTTATTCTGGTCGCCCCTACGGTTGCGCTGTGGGCTGCCTATGGAGCGGAGATTGCGACATGGCTCAAACTCCGTAACAAGGAGGAAAAGAGCCAATGTGCCGGGTATGTTGTCGCCCAGCTCATCGGAGGCGTCGGCGAGCCGTTCATCTATGGCATGATGTTCCGCTATCGTAAACTGTTCGTTGCCTGCATGGCGGGTTCGTTTGTCGCCGGTGCCGTGGCGCTCGCCTTGCATGTCAATGCTTACCTCGCCGGTGCTGCCTCCAACGTGCTCAATATTATGACGTTTGTTGGCGGCGGCAACGAGAACCTGATCAGTGCCGTCATCGCTTCGGCGGCTGGCTTTGTCGTAAGCTTTGCTGTGGCTTGGTTCTTTGGCTTTAGTGAGGATGAGCTCGAGAACGGTCCGATTTCCGAGCGCTAGAAAAGCGGTCGTAGACAGGCGGTCTAGTTCAAAATGTGCCGTCTAAAGATGATTCTGCAGGGCGGTATGTATGTTGCCCCCCGCACATTATGTCGAAGGGATTATTGTTACATATGCTTATCAGCGAGGCTATTCAAGCTATCCAGGACTACTGTGACGGCATTGATGCTTTTGCCGGGAAGCCCATCGAGCTTGCGACGACGCGCGATCAGGTGCTTTACGGCGACATCGATCAGCAATGTACCGGAATAGTTACATGCATTTGGGCTACGGCGGAGGTGATTCGTCGTGCCAAGGAGCTTGGCGCTAACCTGATTGTTCCTCACGAGGCACTGTTCTGGAACCACGGAGACCGCCGTGAAGTGGTTGCGGGGAACAAGACCTTTGAGGCAAAGTGCGCTTTGCTTGTCGAATGGGGTGGCGCGGTCTGGCGTTGCCATGACTATATCCACTCGGGTGTGCCGCTCGCCTCGGACGGTTCGATGGTCGACGGCATCTTTTACGGATTCGCGGTCAAGATGGACTGGCTTGGCTCCGCGGTAGACGAGACATTCATGAGGTACCGCATTGAGCCAACGCCGGCCCGCGATCTTGCGCAGGCGCTCGTACACAAGCTTGGATTAAACGGGACGCGCTTGATCGGCGACGGTGACGCGCTCGTCCGCAATGTCGAGATTCCAATGCACATCATGGGGCGAGATAACGACGAGATTGCCCATATCGACTCCGAAGGCATCGATTGCATTTTGACCATGGAGTTTATCGACTTTACGGTGAGCGAGTACATCCGCGACGCCGCAATGCTCGGTCAGGGAAAATGCGCAATCCATATGGGTCACTTTAATGGCGAGGAGCCGGGCATGGAGTATATGGCGAAATGGCTGCCCGCCGCGCTCGGGGACGCTGGCGCAGGTCTGCTGGTTACCTTTGTCCCCATGGGAGATACGTATCAGTACGTGCTGGCATAAATAGAACAGGGCCGCGACGCCATATAGGTGTCGCGGCCTTGTCTGCGTTTCCCCAGATAAAACCTGCCAAAATAAACCTGTCCCTTTTTGGCAGGTTGGCGACAATTTATGTAGTTCAGGTTGAGCATAAGCGAGCGAGCAGGTTCCGGGTGCGGCAAGGTGGCGTGAAACAAGCGGGCGCTGACCTTTTGGTCGCGCCCGTGAAGTTGAACGTCAGTTTGCCGTGCCCGGGGCCTGCGCAGCGCCGAGCGGTTACGCCGTTTGTAAAACGGCGTAACCTAAAGGTTCATGTTGCCGTGGATGTAGGGGGTGACCTCGGGGGAGATATGGCCGCAGCCTAGGTTGTGCAGGGCAGATTCGATGGCGGCGGGAAGCGGGGCCTTGCCCCCGTCGTTGACCGCGGTGTTGCCGAGGGCGGCAATCTTGGCAACGTCTGCCGGCGCGGCCTCGATATGCATGCAGCCGCCGACCAAGCGCGCGCGGACCTGGTCCAGGCCAAGGTCGTGCAGGTAGTCCTCGCAGGCGCGAATCACATCGACCTTCTCGCGTGTGAGCTCCTCGCCCGTGGGGACGCGCGTGGCCAGACAGGCTCCTGCCGGCAGGTTCCAGACGGGATAGCCCCAGGCGCGCAGCAGCTCGCGCTCTTCGTCCTTGGTAAAGCCGACCTCCATAAGCGGCGAGCGCACGCCGAGCTCCTGGGCGGCGCGCATGCCGGGGCGGTAGTCGCTGCGGTCGCTTGCGTTGCTGCCGTCGATGACGGTGGGAAAGCCCAGCGACCTGGCGTGGTTGACGATGGCGGTAAAGCCGGCGCGCTTGCAGTGGTAGCAGCGGTCGGCGTCGTTGCAGGCTACCTGGGGGAGCTGCAGTTGATCGACCGAGAGGTTGAGCACGGGGAGCTTAAAATGCGGCCCCTCATCGGCCTGCCCGTCAATCGCCCGCTCAAACGAAGCCTGCTCGGGCGTGCCGATGAGCGGCGTGGTGAGGTGAACGAGAAGCGTGCTGGCGGGCATGATGCGGGCGCAGACTGCGGCCAAAAAGCTGCTGTCGACGCCACCGGAAAAGCCGATGGCGACGCGTCCGTATGCCAAAAGCAGCTGCTCGAGCGCTGTGAGTTTGTCCTGAAGCCCCTCTGCAGGTGCGGTGGTGTCTGAAAGCATGAATCGATCCTTGCCGTTGAGTACTCGGTCGAAAACTATAATCCTACCGAGCCGCTTGTCATAAGACTTCTATCTATGTAACGAAAGTGCAATATGCTATATACGTTATATACAAGTTGCAAAGTGGGATGGGGTTGCGGTAACGCAAGCCGGCGAAGGGGGCCGATATGATCAAGGCTGTCATTTTTGACATGGACGGAACGCTGGTCGACACCGAGCGTTTGGACATGAGGGCATGGAAGGTGGGCGCTGCCGAGCTGGGGATCGCGATTGACGATGCGCTGGTCCATCAGTTTATCGGTCGCTCGATGCCCGATGTCAGGGACATCCTTGAGGAGCATTATGGCAGCCGCGAAATCGTCGAGACGGTCGAAGCCCGCTACAGGGATGCTCTCGACGAGATGGTCAAGACCGATCTTGAGCTTAAGGCTGGCGCTGCCGAGTGCCTGGACGAACTGCTGGCTGCGGGCTATCACGTGGGCCTTGCGACGTCGTCGCGTCGCGTTGCGGCCGAGCGCAACCTTAAGACGGTCGGCCTCTTTGACAAGTTTGAAACGGTGACCTGCAACGAGGATACTCTGAACGGCAAGCCCAATCCCGAGATCTACCTGCTCGCCTGCGAGCGCGCGGGCTTTGC
>CAJJPN010000049.1:0-12982 GCA_905193635.1 Coriobacteriaceae bacterium | reverse complement strand
GATGCCCAGCTCGGCCGCCTGCTCAGCGCTGGCGCGAACGGCCTCGACCGTACGGTAGCCAGCCGAGACAATCGGGGTTCCGCCAACACGCCCGACCTCGGCAAAAATCGACTTGTCCTCAAGGTCGGCTGTCAACAGTTCACGGTAGGCGTCAAACGGCACAAAGACGTTCTCCTCAAAGATGGGCTCGCCGTCGGCCGTGCGCACGCGCTTGATATGCAGCAGCAGCGCGCCCTTCTGCAGGCCAAAGAACTCCATCTCGTTTTGGCGCGCCGGAACAATCTGGCGATCGACCACATGTGCACCGGCCTTCATGCCATTGTCGGCACACAGCGCGGTAAACGTCTGCAGCGTCGAGGCGTGGAACTGACGGTTGATGTGCGGCGTGGAAACAAAGGTGCCACGGCCCTGCTGCTTAACCAGGTAGCCATCGGAGCACAGCTCCTCAACGGCGCGGCGCACCGTAATGCGGCTCACCTCGTACTGCTCGGCTAGCTCGAGCTCGGACGGAATACGCTCCTTGGGTGCATAAACACCTTTCTCGATCGCATCCCTGATTTCGTCGTAAATCTGCTGGTAAAGCGGTGCATTTTTGGTCGCGGGCATATCTGATCACTCCTATCAAAATATCGAAATTACTAATACGTATATAACGTCTAGCTCTATGTTACATCATAACGATAAAACGATACACCCTGCCTACCAAAAAGCGACAGGTCTATTTTGGTAGGTTTTATCTGGTCAAACGAGAGCCCCTCGAAAGCAACGGGGCTTTCGGGGGGGCTCATTCGGATGGGCTGCGCTTGACCGGCAAAAAGCCAAAACCCTACTTGCCGTCGTCCTGCTGCAAGATGTCCTGCTCGCTAAGGCGCGCCTGACGACTCGCTATGCGCGCGGGCTTGTCGGGATCGGGAACGGCTGTGGGCATGGGCTCGTCGACATGGCCGCCCCACCATCCGCCCACAAAGTTGAGCGTGTGGAACACATTGATCACGGCGCCGGGATCAATGTCGCACACTAGCTTGATAATGTCCTGACTCTCGTAGGTCGAGACAACGGCGTGCAGCAGGTACATCTTTTCGCGGCTGTATCCGCCGATGACCTCGGCGCAGCTAATGCCGTGCTGAAAATGGTCAACATAGGCGGTCATGACCTCATCTGCCTTGCGCGTCGTGATCTGCAGCGTCACGCGGTCGTAGCGATGATAGAAGCTGTCGATAGTCTTGGTCGAAATAAACTGGAACACGATGGAGTATGCCGCATTGTCCCAGCCAAACATGAAACCAAAGATCGCCAGGATAAAGCAGTTGAAACCAAAAATGACGCCCCAGATGGTCTTGCCCGTGTGGTTGGAAACCCACAGCGCGATAAAGTCGGTGCCGCCGGTGGATGCGCCGGACTTAAGCGCGATGGCGGCGCCCAGGCCCGAGACCACGCCGCCAAAGATGATGAGCATGATCTTGTCGCCCAAAAACGGGGCGAAGTGAAAGATGTTGAGGAACAGCGACGAGAGCATGACCTGCATCATCGAGAAGATGACGAAGCGCTTGCTGATGCCGCTCCAGCAAAGGAGCGCCACGGGGATGTTGAGCGCGAGCATGCCGAGCGAGATGTCGATATGAACGCCGCCGAGCGAGGTGACGCGATCGAGCAGGACCGCGACGCCGGTGAGGCCGCTCGGAAGCAGGTCGGCGGGGCGAATGAACGCCTGAATCAGAAATGTCTGGAGAACGGCGGAGATGGTGACCGCCACGGCAGTAATGGCGCGGCGGACGATGGTGAGACGGCCGAGCACGAGCACGCGGTCCGTGAGCTGATCGATGGCGTTCGCCACGCAGGCTCCTTTCGAAGGCAGATGTAATTGTGGGGCATGCCGGCGATTGTAGCATGGAGCGCGAGAGGGCGCTTCAATTCACCCTCTCTCGACAACCAAAACGAGCCAGCAGCTCCCCAACCAAAGAGCCAAATTCTAAGTGAGTAGACTTTTCGCGATCTACCAAGCGCACTCAAAACAGCCACCTCTCCGACCTGCGGTTTTACTAAGGCAGATACGCTTTGTGCTCGGCATGTGCCAAAAAGTCTACTCACTTAGTCCGAGTCGAAGCCAAACGGATCTAAATTGAAGCCAAAATGAGCCAATCCACTGCAAGAGACGTGTGAATCCGCACTTCTTGCGGCGAATTGACGCTACAAAGCGGCCAAAATGACGGTCAGGTTGTCGATGACGACGTCGGCGGCGGACTGGTCCAGGTTGACGCCCTCATGCGGACGCAGTGCCAGGACGCGGGCGCCGGAGCGCTTGCCGGCCTCGATACCCAAAGGCGAGTCCTCGATAACCAGGCACTCGGCGGGGTCTACTCCCAGCGCTTCCATGGCGCGCAGGTAAATCTCGGGATCGGGTTTAAACGCACTGCACTCATGGCCGCTGATGGTGTAATCCAGCACATCGGCAATGCCAGCGATCTCCACCAGCTCGTCAATGAGCTCACGATAGGACGAGCTTGCGATGGCGCACTTCACGCCGCGCTCGTGCAGCTCACGCATCACCGGCTCCGTCTGCTCGTTGAGCAGCTCGGCATACGGAACGGGATGGTCCGGGCTGTAGACCTGCTTGTACTCCACGCGTAGGCGCTCGCGCAGCTCGACATCGTCGGGCACCAGCGCCTCCCAAATGGCAGGCTCGTTAGACCCCGAAAGATCGGGGATCTCGTCAAAGTGGAATCCCTTCTCTTCCATAAAGGCCACGCGGCGACGATTGTAGAACCACTCGGTATCGACCAGTACGCCGTCCATGTCAAACAGCACTGCCTTGATCATACGCATCTCCTCCCACCTGCCAAAAAGGGACAGGTTTATTTTGGTAGGTTTTATCTGGGGTTTTATGACTCGACAGACACGCCCCCAAAGCAAAAAGGGGACGGGGCGCAAACCCCATCCCCTTTCAATCAACCCGTAAGGTCTACTTACTTGTGATTAGTAGGAAAGCTTCCACATGTAGCGACGCATGGTCAGCGGGTGCTGACGGGCCTCGGCGATCTGGTTGCCGTACTCGCGCATAACGGCGAGGTGCAGCAGCGGGTTGAAGTAGGTGATGACGCTCGCAGGCACGGCGTCAGCCAGGCCGTAGTCCTTGGAGTCGATCAGAGCGACCTTGGCGCCCATGCGCTCAAGGAAGGTGAGGGCGCGGGCGTCCATCGGACGAGTGGCGCCATCGGACATGAAGAAGACGTAGGGCTTACCCTCGGTGGAAACCTCGAACGGGCCGTGGAAGTACTCGCCGGTGTTGTAGGCGGCGGCGTCGATCCACTGCATCTCGGTGAACAGGAAGGCGGCGTGAGAATAAGCCATCTTCTCGGAGGCACCGGAAGCCATGAAGTAGATCATCTTGTCGTCCTTGAAGTCCTCGGCGAACTTCTTGGCGAGCTTCTTGCAGTGCTGGGCGGCGTTCTCGCAGAGATCGAAGACGTTGGTGAGGCCGGTGATCATGTCCTCGTAGTGGTCATAGCCCTCGGTCTGCTGAAGGATCTCGAGAGCAAGAGCGATGGCATAGCCGGGCTTCTCGCACTTGGCAGCGTAGTTGGCGTGGAAGCCGTGAACGATGACGTGGTCGGCGTCAACGGTCAGAGCGGAGCCAGCCTTGTTGGTGAGGGAGACGACCGGGCAGTTGTGCTTCTTGGCGGTCTTGTTGGCCTCGACGGTCTCGGGCGTGGAGCCACCGAGGGAGCAGGTGATCACGAAGGTGTGCTCGTTGACCCAGGAAGGCGTGTCGTAGTTGAACTCGTTAGCGGTGAAGATCTGAACGTTCAGCTTGTCCGTGTTGTTGGCCAGGAAGTACTTGGCGGGGTAAAGGTCGGACATGGAAGCGCCGCAGCCGACGAAGGCGACGCTGTGGATCTCGTGGTTGGACAGGACGTCAGCGACGATCTGCTTAGGGAGGTTAAGGTCGATCTCGTACATCTGACACATTCCTTTCGATGTTTTGCGGCGCCACATTGCCGGACGCTCGCAGGGTTACCGTGGTTAGGGCCAAGTCGCCGGCCCGTTGGGGATGTGACAAAGGACTGTCCCTTTGTCACATTAGGGATGGAAGCCTGCCTGGGGTATGGGATGCCAGGCAGGCCCCCCGGGGAAAGCGGTTAGACGCTTGGTCGCGACTAGGCCAGGATGCCGGCCGCGGAGAGGGCGATGCCGCCCACGATGGCGATCACGAGAAGCCAACCGGTGTTGACGTTCTTCTTGATGAGCCAGTACATAAGGCCAGTGAGGCCAAGGGAGATCATCTGGGGCATCATACCGTCCAGGATGTCCTGGATAACGACGGTGCCCTCAGCGAACTGCAGCGGGGTGGTGGCGCCGATCAGCGTAGCGATCATGCCGCCCACGGACATAAGACCTACGATGCCGCAGACATACATGAGCTTCTCCATGAGGTCGCCGCCCTGGAGCTTGCTCAGGTACTCGTGGCCGCCCTGATAGCCGATCTTGGCTGCGAACCAAGTGATCAGCACGGAGGGCACGATGGAGATGAGCATGGCCAGGATCGGGCCCATGATGGAGCCCTGCTGAGCCAGCTGAACACCCAGGCCAAAGGCGATAACGCGGATGGTGCCCTGGAAGAAGGAGTCACCGATGCCGGAAAGCGGACCCATGAGAGAGGTCTTGACCGCGTTGATCGAATCGGGATCAAAGTTCTCGGGATCCTTGGCGTACTCCTCCTCCATGGAGGCAGCGAGGCCCAGGACGAAAGCGCTCGTCTGCGGGGTGCAGTTGTAGAACGCCATGTGACGATGGTAGGCCTCTTTCTTAGCAGCGAGCTGCTTGGGGTCGGACTCATCCGGATAGAGGCGATCGAGCGTGGGAACCATGCCGTAGAGGAAGCCCATGTTCATCTGGCGCTCGTAGTTCCAAGAGGCCTGGATGGCCCAGGAGCGCCAGAAGAACTGGCTGACCTTCTTGTTCAGGGACACGTCCTTGGTTGCGGTTGCCATAGTGTGTTCCTCCTTAGTCTTCGTCGTCTTCGAGCGGATCGTAGTCGGAATCGACACCGGCGGCTGCATGGGAGCCATTGAACTTGAAGCCCATGAAGACGATAGCCAGGCACACACCGATCAGAGCGACCGCGATGACGGACAGGTTGAGGTAGGCGGCGAGCAGGAAGCCGATGAACAGGAACGGGGTCATACCCTTCTTGATCATCATGGTGAGCAGCAGGGCCAGACCGTAGGCGGTCATGATCTTGGTCGAGACGTTCAGACCAGTGGACAGCCAGTCGGGAACCATGTTGACGATGGCCTGGACCAGGTCGGTGCCGACAAAGACGGCCAGGAAGATCGGCAGGAAGTACATGATGGCGTACAGACCGGAGCCGGCGCAGATGTGCATACGATAGGCGGTCTTGAACTTGCCGTTATCGATCGCGCTATCGGCCACATGGGTAAGGGCGGCGATGATCGAGCGGAACACGATGCCGAGGAGCTGACCCAGGACGGCGACCGGGATGGCGATCGTCATGGCGGTCTCGGCGGAAGCATCGGTCAGGCACGCAAAGGCAGCGGCCACGATGCCGCCCAGGACCATATCGGGCGGAACGGCGGCGCCGACCTGCACCAGGCCCATGGACACGAGCTCGACGGCGGCACCGACGGCAAGGCCGGTGGGCACATCGCCCAGCAGCAAACCGACGAGCGTAGCGCCAACGAGGGGCTGCTCGAAGTTAAGACGACCGAGCAGGCGGGAGTCCCACATGCAGAACACGCCGACGAGGCCGACGAGCACCGCACTGATGAACGTATTCATACCCTTCTCCTTTCAGTCAGGCAAACGCCTGGTTGATTACAGCTTGGCGTCGATGTCGACGCTCTGATACGTAGGGGTCTGCTGGACGTAGAGCTTAATGCCCATGTCGAGCAGCTGGTTGACGTCGGCCTTCTGGGTGGCGTCGAAGAAGACGGAGCTGTCCTTGCCGCCGACCTGCTCGGCACCGTCGTGGTTGGCGGTGGCGCCCAGGTTGATGGCGTCGAGCTTGTAGCCCTGGCAGAACTGCAGCATCTCGGCAGTGTTGCCAAAGACGAACATGACGCGCTCGCCGAGGGTGTTGAGCTTGTCCATCTTGGCAAGGGCACGCTCAACGGTGAAGACGTTCAGGCGCACGCCCTGGGGCTTGGCCAGCTTAAGAGCGCCCTTCTTGATGTCATCGTTGGCGGCAGCGTTGTCGACGACGATGATGCGCTCGGCCTGAACCTTGGTGGTCCAGGTAAAGACGACCTGGCCGTGCAGCAGACGGTAGTCAAGACGTGCGAGGACGATCTTGGCGGGACCGGAGCTGTGACGGGACGCCTTGGCCTTCTTGGCGGGAGCCGCGGCGACCTCGACCGGTGCGTTGGGGTTGGTCAGACCGGTGCGGGCCTCGTTGATGAGGGCCGCGAGCTCGGTGCCCTTGACGGGGGCGGGGCTCATAGCAAGCGTGAGCGCCAGCGGGATGTTGAAACCGCTGACAACCGTGAACTTCGTGCCGTTCTTGGAAAGCTCGACCATGTTGTTGTTGACCGAGCTACCGAGCATATCGGTTAGCACATACACGGTGTCGTCCGCGTTGAACGTGGCGATCATGGCGTCCACCTTATTGGTGATGGGCTCCTTGTCGTCACGAGCAAGCGACACGACGTGGACGTTCGACACGTCGCCGAGAACCATCTCGAGCGTGTCTTTGGCGCCTGCGGCCAGGCCGCCATGAGATGCGAGAATGATCTGATTCATCTTGCCTCCTCCTTTTCGTTATGGTCATTATAACGTCTTATACGTTGCGGATATTGATAATTAGTATATAAACCGTTCGCGGGTGAAAAACGACCGTTGGCGGGTTTAACGCAATCGAAACGATGGTCTTGGGTAGGCCGGCGCTGGCTGGATAACCCCAGGTCGGACGCCGCACGCAACCCCCTATCGCACGAAGTACCAGGGGCTTTCCTGCACGGTGGGCTCCAGCGCAATGCCCGTGCGCTCGCGGAACAGATCCATGTCCTGCGATTTCTCCGTCCACCACGCGTTGGGCTTAAAGGTCATGCTCTCAACGACATGACCGACAAACACACTGTTGCGCAGCTTGGAAAAGTCGGTGTTCATAATCACGATGGACGCGAGCACCAAAACGATGCCCAGAACTTTGATCGCGCCGGCGGGCTCGGCGTAGACACCAATGCCCAGCAGTACGGTGACGACTGTCTCGAATGACATTACGACGGGAACTTTCGACGTCTCGAGCCCCATGGACAGACCCTGCATATATAAGATGTAAGCCACGGCTGTGGGGATGAGTCCAAAGCCAAGGAACAGCAGCAGCAGCTGTGGCGACATTGCCGCGGCGACATCCGGCCACGGAGCCGCGATAGCTGCCATAACCGCACCGCCAAAAACAAAGCCCCAAAACGTGACAGCCAGCGGGTGGACCGTCTTGGTTGCTATCCGGCTAAACACCGCGAGCGACGCACCACAAAGGCCTGCAATCACGCCCGACGTGACGTCCCAAACCGAAAAATGAAAACCGGAAAGGTCGCCATTGGTCACCGCAAGCACGCAGCCAACGATGTTAAAGACAATGGCAACGAGCTTGTTGGGGGTCACGTCCTCGCGATAAAGCACGCGGCCGAGCATGACGCCAAACACCGGCGAGGTGTAGAGCAGCACCGAGGCCGTGGACATGCCCACCTCGCCCATGCACTCGTAATAGCAGGTGTTGGCGGCGGCCAAACCGACGATACCGACAAGCGCGCAGGGAACAAGCTCTTTAGGGCTTGCCTTGAACAGTGCCAGGGGACCCGATGCCTTTCCCTCACGAGCACCTCCCTGGCAACCCATGAATGCCAAGACCGGAGCCATTAAGACGGCACCCGACAACAAGCGAAAGGCAGCCATACTCTGGGACGTAACGCCCATGGCCGAGATGCCGTTTACAAAGATTCCGATGCTGCCCCACATAAGCGCGGCGATCAGCACCAGCACATAGCCCAGATTGCTTTTCTTCAACGCAGCCTCCTCGGTATTGTTTCCAATATGTTTCACACTACGTTATAGTCGTTATATACATTTTTCAAGGCACAAATCGGCAGACGGGAAAATCTGCTTTTCCGCTACAACCCATTAGTGCAAAGAGGCCAGGTTCATATGCACCAACTTGGTGCATATGAACCTGGCCCCAATGCACCAACCCCTTAACAAACACGACGACGCCGACGTTTTGGCAACGTCAGCGAGCGCCCGTCATTTGAGCCAAGGTGCCGTGAAATGAAAAGGCGCTGACCTTCTGGTCGCGCCTTTGAAATTGAACGGCAGATTGGCCAAATGCCGGGCGCGCAGCGTCGAGCCGTTACGCCGTTCGGTAGAACGGCGTAACTAGTAGTCCAGCTTCCACATGTAGCGGCGCGTCATGTAGTCCTTGTGGGCAACGGCAGAGAGTGCACGCATGTACACGTTGTTGAGGATCGGGGCAAAGATCAGGTGGTTGAAGTACTCGCTCACGCTGTCCTTGATGTCGTTGAGGCCGAGCTCCTTGGCGTCGAGCTGATAGACGCGCTCGCCACCGTACTGGTTGACAAAGCGGATGCCGCGCTCGTCGTTGCAGCGGCTGCGGCCGACGCTGATGAGCTGGAACAGCGAGGTGCGCTTGTCCAGGATCTCGAAGGGGCCGTGAAAGAAGTCGCAGGTGTTGATGGTGCAGGAGTCGATCTGCAGCATCTCCTGCACGTTGCAGATGCTAAAGACGTAGGCGGCACCAAAGAGCGGGCCCTGAGCCATAACGTTGATGCAGGGCTTGTCGGCGTTCTGCTCGGCCCACTTGGCAGCGAGCGGACGGGTGTACTCGACAGCCTTGCGATAGATGGGGTCGACCAAGTCGAAGGCGGCCATAGCGGTCTCGTACTCGGCATAGCCCTCGGTCTGCTGCGTGAGCTCCATGGCGATCATGGTCACGACGGCGGAGTTGGTGCGGCCCATGCAGGACTCGTCGACGGCCAGGCTGTCGTACTGGATCTTGTAGTCGCAGACCTCGGTGAGGGCGGACTCGTCAACGTAGATGGCGATGGTGCTGGCGCCGTGGTCCTTGGCGACCTGGGCGGCAACGATAGTCTCCTTGGTGCCGCGCATGGACACGACAACGGCCAAGGTGTTCTCGTTGACGTAGGCGGGCGTGGCGTGCACGAACTCGTTGCTGGTGTAGCTGGAGCTCACGACCTGCGTGGCCTCGTGCTCCATAAAGTACTGGGCAGGATAGTTACCGCCGTTAGATCCGCCGGCGCCGATCCACACAACGCGCTTGATGCCGCCCTTGTCTGCCTTGTCAGCCAAAACCTGGGAGACGACATCCTTAACCTGTTCCTGAGTAGTCATCGCGCATCAGCCTTTCTTCTCATTTGATGCTCTTGACGGCATACAAGTTACATACATGTTTTAGCGATGTCGACTAGTTGTATGCTATATTTGTCTTAGATTTTTTGCTGATACGGTTTTCGATAACTCGTTACCAGCAGTTTTGTTGTTGTATTGGATACATGCTTGATTAGGTAAGCATACAGGTTAGATACAGGTTGATCGCATGAGCGCTTCATCGAAAAAGAAACTGACCCAATACGAGCGTCTGGCGACCACACTTCGCGACCGCATCGCTGCCGGCATCTACGCCTGCGGAGACAAGCTGCCGTCCGAAATGGAGCTCATGGACGAATCGGGGCTGTCGCGCAGCACCGTGCGCCACGCGCTTAAGGTGTTAGTTGACGAGGGCCTGGTGCGCACCGAGCGCGGACGTGGCGCCTTTGTGGCCGACACGCCAGCGCTCCACGAGAACAACCTGGTGTTTTCGAGCTACACGGCACAGGTACAGGGCCAGGGCATGAAGCCCACCACGCGCACCGTGGACTCGGGCTTTGCCAAGGCGGCCGGCAGCATAGCTAAGTTCTTTGACGCCGCCGTGGGCAGCAAGCTCGTCAAACTTGTCCGCCTGCGTTACCTGGACGATGCGCCGCTGTGCCTGGAAACCACCTATCTACCACCGAGCTTTGAGGCACTCATCGATCGCGATATCAACGGTTCGCTCTACGCCACGCTGCGCCAAGAATTCCATCGCGCGCCGGCACAGGGACATAAGACCTTTGAGGTGTGCTATGCCTCGCAAAACGAGGCGTTTTTGCTCAACGTTGAGCGTGGGCAGGCGCTGATCCTGATCACCGACTACGTCTACGACACCGACGGCCGCCCGCTCCATGTCTCCAAGCGCATCCAACGCACCGACCGCGCCAAATACACCGAACCCATCGGCTAACCACCGCAAAGGGGACAGGCACCTTCGTGGTGGTTTTAGGCGAGGAGGTCGGGGAACCAGGTTGGTTTGGGCTGGTTGGGGGTGCGCTCGGCCAGGACCAGCTCCATCCAGCACATGTCGTACCAGCGGCCGAACTTTTGGGCGCAGCGGTCGAAGGCACCCACCAGGCGATACCCCATATGGGCATGGAAGTCCTGGCTGTTGTGCGTCAGGTACTCGTCGTCTTTGTCGTGCGGTACGGCGATGAGCGCACACATGTTGGTGATACCCATCGCGACCAGGCATTGCTTGAGCGCATCGTGCAGTTTGCGGCCCAGCCCACCATGGCGCACATCGCGCGCCAGGTAGATCGACGTCTCGACCGACCAGTCGTATGCCTCGCGGCTGTTGAGCGGGCTCACGTAGGCATAACCCACCGGACGCCCGTCCAACTCCATCACCAAATACGGATAGCGCTTGAGTGTACGCGCAATGCGCCCGGCAAATTCCTCGACGCTCGGCACCTCGTATTCGCAGGTAATCGCCGTCTTGAGCACATACGGCTCATAAATGGCAAGCAATGCCGGCGCATCATCGGGCGTCGCCAGGCGAATCGTCGGCTCGGACATCTTGGCCATACAGCCCCTCTCAAAAGCAAAGGCCGCCTTGCGCCAAACCCAGGCGCAAGGCGGCCCCTCGTCATTACATCAACCTACAGGACAGCCGCCAGCGCGTCGATGTCCTCCTGTGTCGTGGCCCAGCTGGTGCAAAAGCGCACCACGGTGTGGGTCTCGTCGTACTTTTCCCAGTACTCGATCGAAGCATGCTCGCGAATGCGGGCCATGTCCTCGTTGGGCAAAATCACAAACTGCTGGTTGGTGGGCGTCTCCAAGAAGAACTGGTAGCCGCGCTCATGCAGCACGCGACGAAGCGCCTGCGCCGTCTCAATCGCCTGGCGGCCAATCTCAAAATACAGGCCGTCGGTAAAGAGCGCCTCAAACTGAACGCCCGTCAGACGGCCCTTGGCCAGCAGCGCTCCGTGCTGCTTAATGCGCGGAATGGGGTGTGCCGGAGCGTGCATGCCGCAAAACACCACGGCCTCGCCGCAAAGCGCGCCGCACTTGGTGCCGCCAATGTAGAACACGTCGCACAGCTGCGCCAGCTCGGGCAGGGTAATGTCGCACTCATCGGCCGCCAGCGCATAGGCCAGACGGGCGCCATCCACAAACAGCGGAATCTGGCGCTTCTGGCACACCGCATGAATCGCCGCAAGCTCGGCGGCGGAGTACAGCGTGCCGCACTCGGTCGATAGGCTCACGTACACGGCACCTGGGAACACCGCGTGCTCGTAGCTCTCGTTTTCGTAAAACACCTGGATATAGCTGTCGAGATCCTCGGCATGCATCTTGCCCTCGTAGCCGGGAATGGTAAGCACCTTGTGGCCGCCAAACTCGATGGCACCCGCCTCGTGGCAGGCAACGTGGCCGGTCTCGGCTGCAACGACGCCCTCGTAGGGCGCAAGCAGCATGTCAATCACCGTCGCGTTGGCCTGTGTGCCGCCCACCAGGAAAAATACGTCGGCATCGGGAGCCTGACAGGCCTCACGGATGAGCCGCTTGGCACGCTCGGTGTGTGCATCGGTGCCGTAGCCGGGCTGCGGCTCCATATTAGTGTCGACGAGCGCCTGCAGCACTGCCGGATGTGCGCCGTGGGAATAGTCGTTGTTAAACGCGAGCATGGTAATCCTCTCTAGCCGGGCACGAGCCCGATGATTCAGGTGCCGCTATTGTACGCCGCTCGGATAGGCAATGCGCGCGGCAAGGCACTCAAGCGCCAGCACCAGGGCAAAGCCGCAGCTCACGTCACTCAAAAAGTGCGCACCGATCACGATACGACCAAAGGCGACGAACGCCGCAACCACAGCGGCGACCCAAAAGACCGCGCGGCGGCGCGACGGCTTTTCCTTAAAGGCCGCCGCGGGAAGCCCGGCGAGCATAAGGCCGATCGCCGCGTGTGCCGTGTGTCCGCTCGCAAACGACTTAAAGCCGTCCTTGATCACGCCGGCGGCGATATGGGTCCACTTGTCGGGGTTGCCGATCACCCACCACGGCTGAAAATCGAGCCCCTGCGTCACCTCGATCACGCGCATGCGCGGGCGCGACCACAGTGGCTTGACGATCACGTTGAGGATAATGGCCTGAGCGACCCACACGGCAAGCACCATCAACGCCCAGCGCGTGAGATCGTCGGGCGCGGTGTCGCGCGTAAGGCGATAGGCGATGAGGTTGGCCGCGATGACCAGCACAAACGTCAGCACCAACTGAACCACGATGAGTTTGCCGCCAACCCGCAGGGACGAAACGATCTCGTAGCCGACCAGGCCCACGTTGACCAGAACGCCCAGCACGGCGAGCCATTTGCTCCCCCTGGAGTCGGGACGCACCGCGCGTACGAGCATAACGCCTGCGACGCTCGCCGTCAGCTCAAACGGCAGCTCGCCGGCGGCCTCGATAAAGCGGCCGTACATGCTGGCGATGTTGAACAGCGCGCTCGAGATCTGGTAATCGAAGAAGCTGCCCACGCCCAGACAAAGGCACAGGACGACCGCGATAGCGGCGGCGTCTTTCTTATAGATGTACCCGAACATGCTTTCCTTTCCATCGGGCGAAGTTTTCAACCTGCAACGTGGCGGGG
>CAJJPN010000048.1:0-13095 GCA_905193635.1 Coriobacteriaceae bacterium | reverse complement strand
GTGGAATCCATAACCTGCAGGCCGCGAACGAGAACCTCGTGATAGGTAATCTTGTCAAAACGGACGGCATCGGCGCACTTGACGGGATCCTTGTCGTAGATGCCGTCAACCTTGGTGGCTTTAATCAGAATCTCGGCGCCGATCTCGCACGCACGAAGAGCCGCGGCGGTGTCGGTCGTAAAGTACGGATTGCCCGAACCGGCGGCAAAAATAACGACGTTGCCCTTGGAAAGGTGGTTGATGGCGCGACGGCGAATATAGGGCTCGCAGATCTCGTTCATCTGGATAGCACTCATCACGCGGCAGGGAACATCGTTATGCTCGAAGGCATCCTGCAGAGCGAGCGCGTTCATAACGGTTGCCAGCATGCCCATGTAGTCGGCCTGAGCACGCTCCATGCCACCGGCAGCGCCGGCCATGCCGCGGAAAATATTGCCGCCGCCGACAACGACGCCGACCTCATGGCCAACGGCGAGCAGCTCCTTGACCTGCTTGGCAAGATGGTCGGTAACCCTGGGGTCGATGCCATATTGGCCGTCGCCCATCAGTGCTTCGCCGGAAAGCTTAAGAAGCACGCGTTTATATCGGATGTCGGACAAAGCGATCCTCCTTTAATTAGACTCTCAATATGATATCAAAGGCTCTGATAAGAGCCATGAAAAAGCAGGCTGTGAGTAAAACCCACAGCCTGCTCATTACCAGCTACAAGAGCTTATTTACTCGCCACGGACCAGACGGTCGAAGGCAACGACGGTAATGGTGTCGCCGAGCTCCTTGGAGACCTGCTCAGCGTACTTCTTGATGGTGAGGGAGCTGTCCTTGATGAACTCCTGCTCGGTGAGCACGGACTGCTTGTAGAACTTCTCCAGACGGCCAACAGCCATCTTCTCCTGGATAGCCTCGGGCTTGCCGGACTCGGCAGCCTGGGCCATGTAGATCTGCTTCTCGTGCTCGACGGTCTCGGCCGGAACCTGATCGCGGGTGGCGCAGATCGGTGCGACGGCGGCAACCTGAAGGGCAACGTCGTGAGCGAAGGTCTTGAAGGACTCAGCCTGAGCGGTCTCGGCCTTCTCGAAGGCGAACTCGACGAGGACGCCGATCTTACCACCCATGTGGATGTAAGAAGCGAGCGCGCCGTTCTCGGCCTTGCGGGCAGCGAAGCGGGAGATCTTCATGTTCTCGCCCATGATGTGAATCATCTCGGTGAGCTCGGAGGAAACGGTCTCCTCGCCCATCGGCTTCTCGAGCAGAGCGTCGACGTCAGCAGGCTCGGTGGTAGCGACAACCTCAGCGACCTTAGAAGCAAAGCCGGTGAACTTGGCGTTGGAGCCAACGAAGTCGGTCTCGCAGGAGAGCTCGAGCAGAGCGCCGGTCTTGCCATCCTCGGAGACGAACGCGGCTACAGCGCCCTCGTTGGTCTCGCGGCCAGCCTTCTTGGCAGCCTTGGCGAGGCCGTTCTTGCGCAGAACGTCGACAGCGGCGTCCATGTCGCCGTCAGCCTCGACGAGAGCCTTCTTGCACTCCATCATCGGGGAGTCGGTCATCTCGCGGAGCTGCTTGACCATAGCGGCGGTAATCTGGGCCATTGTGGTTCCTTTCAAAGAGATGAAAAAGAATTAACTAAGACTGATTTACTCGGCCTTGGGCTCAGCGGCCATCTCGGCCTCGGAAACCTGCTCCTTGCCGGAGCCAGCGAGGCAGGCGTCAGCCATGAGCTCGCACATAAGGGTGACAGCAGAGATAGCGTCATCGTTGCAGGGGATGCCGTACTCGACCTCGTCGGGATCGGAGTTGGTGTCGATCAGAGCGACGACGGGGATGTTCAGGCGCTGAGCCTCCTTGATGGCGTTCTCCTCGCGCTTGGTGTCGATGACGAAGAGAGCCTGGGGCAGACCCTTCATGTCGCGGGCGCCACCGAGGTTGGTCTGGAGCTTGGTGAGCTCCTTGCCGAGAACAGCCTGCTCCTTCTTGGGGAGCACTGCCATGCGGCCGTCCTCGACCATGGCCTCAAGCTCCTCCATGCGGTTGATGCGGGAGCGGATGGTGACGAAGTTGGTCAGCATGCCGCCGAGCCAACGCTGGTTGATGTAAGGCATGTTGGCGCGCTCAGCGGCGTTCTTGACGGCCTCCTGAGCCTGCTTCTTGGTGCCGACGAACAGCACATTGCCACCCTTGGCGACGTTCTTGACGAAAGTGTAGGCCTGGTCGGCGTCGAGGATGGTCTGCTTGAGGTCGAGGATGTAGATGCCGTTGCGCTCACCGAAGATGAACGGCTTCATCTTGGGGTTCCAGCGACGGGTCTGGTGACCGAAGTGGCAGCCGGCCTCGAGCAGGGTGCGGATATTAATCTTGGTAGCCATGTTAAACCTCCTGTGGTTTGCCTCCGCGCGGGGTCATCCTCCAAAACCAACCCGGACATGTGCTACCAAAGCCCGGGCACCACGGTATGAAGTAGCCGCGCGTGCGTGATAAAAACCTGTTGCCGTGAAGCAACCCGATGAATGATAGCAGGAATGCATCTTCCTGCCAACCCGCAATCAAAACCACACACCTGAGCGCGGCGCGGGACGTCCCAGCCACTATTCGCCGCGGGGATGGGCTTGAGCCACAGCCCGCTTAAGCCGATCGGGTGTGAGATGCGTGTAGATCTGCGTCGTGGACAGGCTCGCATGACCTAGCAGCTCTTGAACCGAGCGCAGGTCCGCGCCGCCCTCGAGCAAGTCGGTCGCAAAGGTATGGCGCATCGCATGCGGGGCGATGTCGGCCGGAATGCCGGCGAGCGTCGCCAGCATATGAAACCGCCGCCTGAGCATGGCGGCACTCATGCGATTACCGCGCGCCGATATAAGCAGCGGATGCGGCCCGGTAGCGGGGTCACGACGCTTTGCCTGAGCGAGCAACTCCGGCCTCCCCTCCTCAATATAGAGACGCGTCGCCTCGAGCGCACGACGATACAGAGGGACGATACGTTCTTTGCTCCCCTTGCCCCACAGGCGCAGCGTGCATTCGGACCACGCAATGGACTCCACATTGAGTGCTGCGAGCTCAGAGATACGGGCGCCCGAGGCATAGAGCAGCTCGAGCATCGCCGCATCGCGCAGTCCCGCGGGTGTTGAGGTATCAGGCGTCTTGAGCAGCGCCTCGACCTGCTTGGTCGTAAGGACGCCCGGCAGGTCACGCGGCAGCTTGGGCGATGCGATCGCCGAGACTGCATCGCCCTCCACGACCCCCTCGGCAGCCATCCATCGATAGAGCGATCGGATAGCCGACAGATGCGCCGCAAGCGTTCGGGGAGCCACCTGCTCACGCGAAAGCTCGGCAAGATAGCGACGAATGGTGCGCACGTCGGCAGCGAAAGCATCGATATCCTCGCGCTCGCACCAGGCAGCAAAGCGCTCCAGCCTCGAGCCATAGGCCGTCACCGTATTGGGAGAAAGCCCCTCGACACGTGAGATATAGGCGATAAACGAGTCGACGGTGTGGTACAGGTCAAAGGCTATGACCGGTCGCCTCCAAACAAATCGGGGCGAGTGGCCAGATAGGCATCAAGGGCCTCGAGCGCACGGTCCGCATAGGCCTGGTAGCGGTCGCGCTTGCTGCGGCGCTTACCATCCTCGAGTGGCGGCACCAGGCCAAAGTTGACATGCATAGGCTGATAGCCCACGGTGGCAGGATCGGTCGCATAGCCCACGAGCGCACCCAGGGCGCCCACACGCGGCAGCTCGACGCCCGCGGCCCCGATAGCCTCGGCATAGGTGTTGAGCGCCGCGAGCAGACCCGTCGCCACGGCTTCCATGTACCCCTCGGTGCCGGTGATCTGACCGGCCAGGCGCACGCCGGTGCCGGGCACGGCAAAGGTGCCATCGAGCACGTGCGGGGCGTCGACAAAGGTATTACGGTGCATGACACCGTAGCGGAAGAACCCAGCGTTCTCCAGGCCCGGCACCATATGGAAGACGCGCTTCTGCTCGCCAAAGGTCAAGTTGGTCTGGAAGCCCACCAGGTTATAGGCGGTCTTCTCCTTATTCTCGGCACGCAGCTGAATCGCCGCCCAGGGACGACGACCGGTTCGCGGATCGGTGAGGCCGACAGGCTTCATGGCGCCAAAGCGAATGGCGTCCTTGCCGGTGCGCGCAACTTCCTCGGCAGGCTGGCAGGCCTGGAACAGATCGCCGCCCTCAAAGTCCTTGAGCACCACGCGGTCGGCCGTGGTAAGCGCCTCGATAAAGGCCTCGTACTCCTCCTTATTGAGCGGAGCGTTGAGATAGTCGCCGCTCCCCTGCTCCTCGTAGCGCGACTGCGAGAACAGCACGTCCATATCGAGCGTGGAGGCATCGACGATCGGCGCCGCGGCATCGAAGAACGCAAGGGCGTCGCCACCGACGAGCTTCATGACCTCTTCGCTCAGCGCCGGCGAGCACAAGGGGCCGGCGGCAATGACCACGTGACCTTCGGGAATCTGCGTGACCTCGCCGTGAATGATCTCGATATTGGGACGGGCGGCAACCTCGGCCTCGACAAACTCGGAAAACTTGACGCGGTCGACCGCCAAGGCGCCACCGGCGGGAACAGCCGCGCGATGGGCGCAATCGAGCAGGACTGAACCCATGCGCTCAAGCTCGGCCTTCAGCAATCCAGCCGCGGAATCCGGACGGGTCGACTTAAACGAATTGGAACAGACGAGCTCTGCCAGGTGATCGGTATGGTGGGCCGGGGAGCTAACCTGGGGGCGCATCTCGCACAGCCTTACGGCGAACCCGCGATCTGCCAGCTGAATCGCGCACTCCGAACCCGCCAGACCGCCACCGATAACCGTCACCTGATCAAACAGCATCTGCAAACACCTTTCTAATTGACATGTTTTCCATTGTGACCGAAGGGTGTCTGAGCGTGAAGGGCAAACTTGGAGGGCGCATACCTTCCATCCATCATGCGCTCGATAAGACCCTCGAGCTCAAGCGAACCCAGGAGTTTGAGTACGCCGACGGCATCGAGCGAGACGAGCGCCGCGATGTCGTCGACCTTGAGCGGAGAGGCGATGAGCGCATGCATCACGGTCTGCTGTGTTTGATCCAGGTCGGCAATGCCGGGAGCATCGGGGCGCGAGTAGCGCAGGGTGCCGTAGATGCGTGAAATAGCCATCTCGATAGATTCCTCGTCGATGATGCAGCAGGCACCGTTCGCAATGAGGTAATTCGTGCCACGCGACTCGGGCGATAGGATCGACCCTGGCACGGCAAGAAGATCTCGCCCCAAATCCATAGCAGCCTCGGCTGTAGAAAACGTCCCGGAAGGCATACCCGCCTCGGATACAAAGAGGGCTTGCGACAGGGCCGCGATTACGCGATTGCGGCGCGGAAAGGCAAACTTGCGCGGACCCATGCCCCACGGAGAGATCGACACGACCGCGCCACCCGTATCGAGCGTGCGCGTAATAAGCCCCGCGCTCGAACGCGGGTAGACCACGTCGGCGCCCGTCCCCAGCACCACGACGTGTTTGCCGCCGGCATTGACCGCAGCCCAACCCGAGGCCTGGTCACAACCGACCGCGCCGCCCGAAACTACCGTCACGCCCGCCTCGACCGCAACCTTTGCCGCAAGCTCTGCCACGGCAAGACCATACGGAGAGGCCTTGCGCGCGCCGATGATGGAGAGCGCGGGCGTCGAAAGCACCTCGGGGTTGCCGCGCACATAGAGTGTCTGGGGTACATCAGAAAGCTCCAAAACGGTCTCGGGATACAACGCGTCACCTGGATGCAGCTCGAAGGTCCCCTCGGCCATCATTGGTCCCTCCTTCCCTGGTACATCGCCGCCTCGAGCACGTGGTCCTGCGTCACTTGCTCGCTCTCGGCGACGTCGGCGATGGTACGCGCGATACGCACCAGGCGCACGATGCCGCGGCCCGTGAGATGCGTGCGCTTCGACAGGCCGAGCACACACTTCTCCGCCGCATCATCGAGCTCAAAGGTCGAAACGACGCCGTCAATGGACCGTGTCTCGTCATCCTCGGCCTCGGCATCAGCATCGTCCATACGGGATTCGCGCCAAGCGCGAAAAGCGCGACCGCGCACAACGTAGTCACGTAACTCAGCTGACGACATACCCTCCGCGCCCTCGATAATCACCTGAGGGTCGGGACGGGTCATATCGATCATCATGTCGATACGGTCGGCCAAAGGACCGCGCAGTTTAGACCGATAGCGCTCGACCATCGCCGCCGAGCAGCGACACGGTACCTCACGATCGCCCAAAAAGCCGCAGGGGCAGGGATTGCTCGCAGCCAGCAGCTGAAAGCGCGACGGGAAGGTAAAAGCCCCGTCGACGCGTACGATCCTGACGTAGCCGCGTTCGATGGGCTGACGCAGCGTCTGCAGCACACCCGTGGGAAACTCAGCAAGCTCGTCCAAAAATAGCACGCCGCCATGAGCAAGGCTGATCTCACCCGGGTGCACCGGGCGCCCACCGCCGATAAGACCTGCGGTCGAAATACTGTGATGGGGACTGCGGAAGGGCCGGTGCCCTGCCAACAAGCCATCAATGTTCTCACCCAAAACCGAATGGATGCACAGCGCCTCCTGTTGATCCTCAACGGAAAGCTCGGGCAGGATGCCGGTCATACGACGCGCGAGCATCGTCTTGCCCGATCCCGGGGACCCGATCATGAGCAAGCCGAGTTCTCCTGCCGCCGCAAGCGCCATGCCGCGCTTGGCGACCTCCTGCCCCAGTACGTCGGCATAGTCGAGCTCGGGCTCAAAGGTCGCCTCGAGCACTTCAGAATCCAAGTAGTGCCGCGCGGCATCGCCCATGCCATGGGCAAGCTGAGACAAATGATCGATGAATCCACAATCCACGCCCGCAAGCGGCACATGCTGATCGGACCTGCCGGCGATAAAGGACAGCCCCATATCACGCGCCAATAGCTGAAACGCCACCTCGCCCTTGACAGGAAGCACCGTACCGTCCAAGCCAAGCTCACCAGCGATAAGACAACGATCGAGGTTGTCGCGGGGAATCTGACCATCGGCCGCCAATACCGCGATGGCGATGGGCAGATCAAAGCCGCTACCGGTCTTGCGAATATCGCCAGGCGCCAGATTGACCGTAATGCCCGAGCGCGGGATCTCGAACCCGGCGGAGCGCATCGCGCAGCGAATACGACCGCGTGACTCCATCACCTCCATGCTCGGAATGCCGAGCATCTGGATGCCCGGAACGCCACCGGCAAGCGAGACCTCGACCGTGACGTGAATCGCCTCGACGCCGCGGATGCAGGCCGCGTGAACGGCAAACGTCTCGAACGCCATCACGACACCTGCCAATCGAACGCGTTGTACTGATGCTCGATCTCGGCGATATGCCCGCCACGAATGGTGACGCCCACGGCATCGAAGCGAATCGCCTTGAGCGGATAATGCTCCATGAGGTAGCAACTTGCGATGCGGCGGTAGCGGCGTTGCTTTTGGGCGTCCACGGCCTCCTCGGGAAAGACCCGCGTGCTGCAATCCAGTGCAACTCGTCTGGTTTTGACCTCGGCCATCACCACGACATCGTCGAGCTCATCGAGCAGCACCAGATCGGCCTCGCCCTCGGTGCAACGATAACCCTGCTCCAGCAAGGTGTAGCCGCGCTCGTTAAAGTAGTCGATGGTGATCAGCTCGCCCAGCATGCCCAGCTCGCGGGGACTGAGTCCCTTGATAAAGTCGGGCGTCATCGCCCCACAGTCGAGCTCGCCGTTTTCCCAACGCTCCTTGAGTTGCTGCGTCTTGCTCTTTTTGCTTGCGGCACTCATGGGGTCTCCTTTCCCGCACACTGCATTGCCCCGATGATGAGGGCACCTTTCATGCGGGTAAGTACCGGAAGCAAACCAAAAGCTGACCAAATGCCGTCAAAAAACGGGCCGTACGCAGCAATGGTGTTGCATACGGCCCGCTTCCAGCAGGTTTATAAAACCCCTGAGGTCCCTGTCTCCACAATTGACCTAGAAAAGGCGCTCAGTCTGCAGAAAGTTTCCGCAAAAGCTCACGCGGTGCAGTGGACAAAGCCCATGTTTGCGAATGGCCTCGATATGCTCGGGGCTTGCATAGCCCTTCGACTCGGCCAGATGGTACTCGGGATACTCGGCGTCGTACTCGACCATCATCTCGTCACGCGTGACCTTGGCCATGATGGACGCCGCGGCGATGCAGGCGATTTTGGCATCGCCCTTCACCACATCGCGCTCGTTAGGAACGGCGCCCAAGGGGTTGCCATCCATGAGGACGCAGTCGGGTTCAAGTCCCGTATCGGCCACGGCGCCCGCAACGGCAGTACGGATAGCACGGACCATGCCCATTTCATCGATATCCTTCGGCGCGATATGGCAAAAGCCGATGGCAGTCGCCACCTCGGCTATCTTCACCGAGAGCAACTCGCGGCGCGCGGGCGTGAGCTTTTTGGAATCGTTGATACCCCAGACGCGCGGCTCCATAGGAAGACAGACGGCGCATACCGTCAAAGGACCGGCCACCGATCCGCGGCCCACCTCGTCGACACCAACGACCATACCATCACCGCCGAGCTCATGCATAAGCTCGTACATGTCATTGACGCGCTCGCGCTCGGCAAGCTCTTTGTCATGGCGTTTGAGGGCGCGTTCACAAGCCTTGATCACCTGCTGGCGCGGGTCCTCGCGATAATGCTCCACGAGGGCGGGAATCTCCTCAAACGTAGCGCTCGCCAACTCACCAGCAACCTGCGATGCCGAAACCGAGCTCGTCATGTTGGCCATACCAGGCCCTCCTTGCATGCAAATCAAATAAAAAGAAGGGCCACCCGAAGGTGACCCTTGTGTCCAAACGAGTGGACAGACGCTGCGATCTTCTTAGCGCTTCTCGGGGATGCGAGCAGCCTTGCCCACCTTGTCGCGGAGGTAGTACAGCTTGGCGCGACGGACGCGACCATGACGGACGACCTCGAGCTTGGCGATCTTGGGGCTGTGAAGCGGGAAGGTACGCTCAACACCGACACCGAAGGACATCTTGCGGACGGTGAAGGTCTCGCGGGCACCGGCGCCGGCCATGCGGATGACGTCGCCCTGGAAGACCTGGATGCGCTCGCGGTCGCCTTCCTTAATGCGGTAGTGAACCTTGACGTTGTCGGCGACGCGAACCTGAGGAATGTCCTCGCGGATCTGCTGACGCTCGATTGCGCGGATGTAATCCATGTGCAATTCCTTACTCTTCTAGAGGTGCCGTACCACCCTGGCCGGCACGTAGTTGAACAAACGTATTCGAGTATACACGCGCGGGTTTCTGCTGCAAGAACAATTTTTTACGCAGACAAAAAGACTAAACCCGCACATGATAACCGCCCGCCTCACGAATGAGACGGGCGGCATGAAGGGGGGCTACACTAGGCGTCTACACCCAAAACGTTAGGCGGAACGCTTGGCCTCGAGCTTGGCCTGAGCGGCAGCCAGGCGTGCGAGGGGCACGCGGTAGGGCGAGCAGGACACGTAGTCCACGTCGGCCACGTTAAACAGGCCCTTGATGGACTTGGGGTCGCCGCCGTGCTCACCGCACACGCCAAAGTGCATGCCGGGATTGGTGGCGCGGCCCTTCTCGACGGCCAAGCGCACGAGCTCCAGCACCGCCGTGTCGATGGTCTCGAAGGGATTGTCCTTCAGGATCTTCTTGTGCAGGTACAGCGGAATGAACTTGGCCTCGGCATCGTCGCGGGAGAAGCCGAAGGTCGTCTGGGTGAGGTCGTTGGTGCCAAAGCAGAAGAAATCTGCGTGATGGGCGATTTCGTCGGCGACCATGCAGGCGCGCGGCAGCTCGAGCATGGTGCCCACGGGAACGTTGAGTTCGACGCCCTCCTCGGCGGAAACCTCGGCGATCACGCGCTCGATGACCTCGCGGGTCTGGACATGCTCGGCCGTGATGGAGACGAGCGGCACCATGATCTCGGGGCGTGGGTCGACGCCCTCCTTGATAAGGCGAGCAGCAGCCGTGGCAACGGCGCGAACCTGCATGAGAGGCAGATCGCTAAAGACGACGGACAGGCGCACACCGCGCAGGCCCAGCATGGGGTTGGACTCGACCATGCTGTCAATGCGACGCAGGCGGGTGCGCAGGGCGGCAAGCTCTTCCTCGCTGGCGCCAGCGGCTTCCTTCTTGGTGATGGCGACCTCGAGCTCGCGAGGATCATCCAGGAACTCATGAAGTGGCGGATCGAGCAGGCGAACGACCACATCGCGACCGGACATGGTCTTGAACATCGCCAAGAAGTCCTCGGTCTGGACCTTGAGCAGGTCGGCCAGGGCCTGCTGCTTTACGGCCTCGTCATCGGACAGGATAAAGCTCTGGATGATGTTCTTGCGGTCGCCCAGGAACATATGCTCGGTGCGGCACAGGCCGATGGCTTCGGCGCCAAACTCGAGCGCGAGTGCAGCATCCTCGGGGTTGTCGGCGTTGACGCGCACGTGGTTGGCGTGGCCGCAGGTCTCGTCCAGACGGATCTCGTCGGCCCAGGACAGGATGGTGTCCAAGTCGCCGGTGAGCTCTGCAGAGACCAAGTCGACCGCGCCGTCGACGACGATGCCCTGGGTGCCGTCGATGTGCACGACCTTCTCGGCGGCGTCGATATGGAAGCTTTCGACACCGCAGACGCAGGGCGTACCCATGCCGCGGGCGATAACGGCGGCGTGGCTCGTCTTGCCACCATGGCTCGTCAAGATACCCTCGGCAGCGACCATGCCCTTCAGGTCGTCGGGGTTGGTCTCCCAGCGAACCAGAATGACCTTGTGGCCCTCGTTGGCGCGCGCGACGGCGTCATCACTCGAGAACACGACCTCGCCCACGGCGGCACCAGGGCTGGCGTTAAGGCCGCTGGCCAGGGCCTCGTACTTCTTGGTGGCGTCGAACTGCGGGTGCAGGAGCTGGTCGAGCTGCGCGGGATCGATGCGGCTCACAGCCTCCTCGCGGGTGATCAGGCCCTCCTCGACCATTTCGATAGCAATGCGCAGGGCGGCAGTGGCGGTGCGCTTGCCCACGCGGGTCTGGAGCATCCAGAGCTTGCCCTGCTCGATGGTGAACTCGATATCGCACATATCACGGTAATGATCCTCGAGCGTCAGGAACACGCGCTCGAGCTCCTCGCCTGCGGACTCGAGGCCCGAGGTGGTCTTGAGGTCGGCGATGGGCTCGGTGTTTCGGATGCCGGCGACGACGTCCTCGCCCTGGGCATTCACCAAAAAGTCGCCATAGAACTCCTTGGTTCCGTCGGCCGGGTTGCGCGTAAAGGCGACGCCGGTCGCCGAGGTCTCGCCCTTGTTGCCAAAGGCCATGGCCTGGACGTTGACGGCGGTGCCGAGCTCATCGGAAATGCCATGCTGCTTGCGGTAGATGCAGGCGCGCTCGTTCATCCAGCTGCCAAAGACGGCCTGGATGGCAAGGCGCAGCTGAAGCTCCGGGTCGTGCGGGAAGACGGGCTTGCCGTCAGCGACCTCGAGCTCGGGATACAGGGCAGCCTCGACGTTCTCGGAGAAGATGCCCTTGAAGGTCTCGACGAGTTCCTGCAGGTCCTCGGCCGAAAGCTCGGAATCGACGCGAACGCCGGCGACCAGGCGGGCCTGGGTCAGGGCATTCTCGAACAAGTCGGCATCGACACCCATGACGACGTTGGAGAACATCTGGATAAAGCGACGATAGCTGTCCCAGGCAAAGCGCGGGTTTTGCGTCTGGGCGATAAGGCCCTGAACGGAGTCGTCGTTGAGGCCCAGGTTGAGAACCGTGTCCATCATGCCGGGCATGGAGAACGGAGCGCCCGAGCGAACCGACACGAGCAGCGGATCGGAGGCGTCGCCGAGCTTCTTGCCGCAACGGGCCTCGAGGTCCGCCTCGGCGGCAACGATCTCATCGAGTGCGCCTTCGGGCCAGACGTTGCCGGCACCGGAGTACTCGACACAGGTCTGGCAGGTAATGGTAAAGCCACCGGGAACCGGCAGACCGATGCGGCTCATCTCGGCAAGGTTTGCGCCTTTGCCGCCAAGCACGAAGTTCATGGATTTGTCGCCTTCAGTGACACAGGTGCCCTGGGCGTCGGTTCCAAAACGGTAAACCCTCTTGCAATCGCTCACGATACTTCCCCTTCCATGCGCTTACGCGCACGACCGTGGTAACGAATCGACCCGCCGGATGCGGGCCGTGAGGGAACTATACGGCGGGTTTTGGACAGGCTTGAGCAGAGGGTGCGCGGTTTGGTAAACGTGCTAAAACCGGCGGTAAACGGTAGGTAAAGGTGGTTACCTTATGAAGATACCACTACAAGGAAAGTGCAGGTCGGATGCGATGTTTTTGCTAAATCGCTTTACCATTTATCAGCATTATTTCCAAGTATTCTCTTTGGTTAGCTAAAAGAGCCCCGTCCCAAATTAGCTACCCAAACAACCTTGTCCCAAGTGAGCTACTTTTGTTGAGCGCGGCGGACGGCACGGCGGGCTCTTGCCTCTTGAATCTCTTCAAGGTGAGCAATGATCTCGGCAGCGCTTTCCTCGATGGCTTTGCCGTCGGTGCGCACAACAAAGCAGCCCAGGCGTTTCATGAGCGCGCGGGCTTCCGCAAGCTCACTACGCACGCTCTCGGGCTCGGCATAGGAGCCGGCAACGGCACGAACGTAGTCATCGCCCAAGCGGCTATCGCGAATTTCGGAAATCACATCGACGGTCGAAATTAAGCCAAACAGGCGCATCGGGTCGACCTCGTAGATCGACTTCGGCGGCTCCATGCCATGCGCCAGTGGGACATTGGCGACCTTGTAGCCCTGATAGGCTAAATACATCGACAGCGGAGTCTTGGATGTACGCGACACACCCAGCAGCACGATATCGGCACCCGACAGATCGTCACAACCACGACCGTCATCGTGCTCAACGAAATACTCCATGGCCTCGATACGATGGAAATATCGATCGTCGGTCTTGTGAATCACGCCCGCAACGCCTTTGGGCGGCACACCGATGAGCGACGACAATACGGCGAGCGTCGGACCGATCAGGTCGACCGAGCGAATGTGCAGCATGCCCAAATAATCGAGCACGCGGGCGCGAAGCGCCGG
>CAJJPN010000047.1:0-13145 GCA_905193635.1 Coriobacteriaceae bacterium | reverse complement strand
GCGGTCTTTCATGCAGCAGGGGCTCTCAATGTTTTATGTCCTGCTCATATCGTCTGTGCCGGCATTCGGGGACACTCCTTGCGGATTTGCGAGCAGTTTGCTCGTTTGTCGACGTGCGGGTGTTCATTTGTCGACTTCTTGGGCTGTGGTCACCTGTTGTTTCTGTGGTGGCTGCGGGCATCTGGCTCAAAAGGGCGGGTTGGCCGTCTATGTTTGCCTGCGGTTTTGTTGCGGTGCGCATTTTCGGTCAAGCTTTTCGTCAAGTGTTTGGTCAGCATCTGGTTTGCAGCCGGAGGCCTATTTTGCCCGCGCTGGTCGTGGCTGCCCACCCTCCTCGTAAGCTCAAATTGAGGTCCATCAGTTTGAGGAGGATGCCATGACTGACCACGCTTTTGACCGAGCAGAGCTTGCTGAAGCCGTCGGCAACGATATTGCCGACATGGCTCACTTTTGGATGCTGCGGAAGTTTCAATTCCTGGAGCCGGCACGCGAACAGTTCGAGGTCATTGTCGACCCGTGGCTCAGCTATTGCGAGGGGCCTTCTCAAAACGAAATCATGGCCTACAACATGGCGTTTACCGATTGGCTGCTGTTTGAGCGCCCCTATCGCCATGGCAAAACGCTGCTCGAGCTATATGTTGACGAGCCGCCGGCATCGCTTTCGCCTGCCTCGCTCAAGCGGCTCGAGCAGGTACGCGACACGCAGTATTTCTCGCGCTTTGGCATTTTGGACAAGAATCCTGCGTCCGGCATGGTCGTGCTGAAGGACACGCGCACCGATCATCGCTTTGATGTCTACGACCCGCATATCGTGCAGAAGGAGCATTGGAACGACGGCGCGATTGCGGTGCGCCTCGCCTGCGTCGACGATGTCTGGCTTACGGCGGGACAGCTCTACCTGTATGACATCGCGCGCCTGAACGACACGGCGGTCGACGGACCGGGTGCGGTGCATCCCGAGGATCTGCAGGACGGCTTTGACACCTCGTGCATCAGCTTCTTCTTGCGTCTGGTCCGCGACATCATGGGCGCCCAGGGGCGGTACGTAAAGTCCCTCAACATCTACGAACAGGAATGGGGGTAGAGGATGGGCGGTTGTCGCCTGCCTTGCCTTCTGCCCTTTTGTCTCGATCTGTAACGTTTGGGGACAAAAACCAGTCTATCTGTTACAGATCGAGACAAATGCTTGGGCGCCGCTGGTTTGTCTAAATCTGTAACGTTTAGGGGCCTGGAGAACGTCTTACTGGTACAGATCGAGACGTTTGGCACCTGGCTGGGGGGGGATGTCTCAATCTGTAACATCTACAGTCCAAAAATCGGTCTTCCTGTTACAGGTCGAAACGTTTGTCGGCGGAGGCAACGGTGACGATGGTCCATTTGTCCGATGTGGTGGTGATGGAAGTGTCTAATACCGTTTTCAAGCACAAGCATACGACTCGCAACACGTTGGCGCGGAATAGGATGCTCGCGCGACTCACGGAGGCGACCGAGCAAGGTGCGCTGCTCGCAACGCATGACAATGCCGAGCTCATGTGGCTGCGGCGTCATGTTGGAACCGACGATATCGCGGAACCCGAGCCGTATTTGTTCTGCTTTCAACATGATTGGGGTGTGCTGACGCCGGCGGAGCGAACGCTGCGTACCATCAAAGGGCTTGCAGAGTTTCATCCCGATTGGGCGTTTTGGGGCTATGACGCGGCGCTTTTGTGGGGTCTGGAGGTGCCGAATGATCTGCTTGGGTCGCGTTTTCTTGTTAAGACGGGTTGTTCGGTGGCGTTGAGCGGCGGGTGCAGGTTGTTGCGTCCGCAGATGGCGGGCGCACTCGAGCATGTTGATGGCGTGCGGGTGACGTCGTTTTGGCGCACGGTGGAGGATTGCCTACTGCGTGCGCCGTTCTCCTACGGGTTGGCGATTGCCGATTCTGCACTGCGGGCGAAAGGCGTATCACGTGGGGATTTGTGCGAGCGCCTCCGCGCCGATTGCGAGGGCAGGCGAGGGTATCGCAGGGCACAGGTGATTGCGTCGTATGCGGACGGGCTGTTTGAAAACGGCGGCGAGTCTCGGTTCCGAGCATTCTTTATTGCGTACGGCTTTCCGGTTCCGGAGCTGCAGGTGGAGTTTCGCGACCCGCTCGATCCGAGCCAGGTGTTTCGCGTCGACTATTTTTGGCGGCTCGAGGACGGGACGTGTGTCATCGGCGAGCTCGACGGAAAGGGGAAGTACACCTTGCAGAGCGGCGAGGGTCGGGAGTCGGTTGACCCATTCGTGGCAGAGCGTCAGCGGGAATCTCATCTGACAATGCTCGGGCATAAGGTGCTTCGGTTTACGTTTAACGAACTCAAGAACCCGGGGAACCTGGCTGAAAAGATGAGACTGGCGGGAATTCCACAGCGGGCCGATCTGGCTGAGGAATGGAAGCGTCAGTGGTATGGGTGCTAAGGGGTGCAACTGACGCGAATGTGGTTGTTCCTGCCGAGTTTGTCTCGATCTGTAACAACAAGGGGCCGTTTGGCCTCGTAGCTGTTACAGATCGAGACAGAAGGTTGGCTGCCGCTAAAAGATCTCAATCTGTAACATCTAGAGGCCGAAAACCTGTCTAACTGTTACAGATTTAGACGTTTGACGACAGGGCTGGAGAATATCTTAATCTGTAACATCTAACGGCCAAAAACCGCTCTAACTGTTACAGATCGAGACAAAGGTTGGACGCGGTGCCGAAAGATCTCGATCTGTAACATCTGGCTGCTAAAACCCGGTCTACCTGTTACAGATCTAGACATTTCCCGGATGTCGCTGGGATGGGACTGCAATGCATTCCGTTCTCCGTGTCTCATCCTTTCTCCGTTAACCGATATGTCCGCAGCAACCCTGCCGCACTGGGTGATAATGGACAAATGTTCAAGTTAATCGTGAGGGAGGAGCTCGATATGGCATCTGCCGATCGTTCCACGTTGTTTATCAATGCGACCATTCTGGACGGTTCGGAGCATATGGAGCCGCAACCCGATATGGCCGTGACTGTTGAGCGCGGCGTCATCACCTGGATGGGGCCGAGTGCTGTGGCGCAGGCGCCCGCGGGTGCCGAGGTCATCGATCTGGCAGGGGCGTATCTCATGCCCGGTCTCATCAATATGCACGCGCACCTGTGCGGCTCGGGCAAGCCTGTCTCGGCCGGCGATGCGGGAGCGCTGATGAAGAAGCTCGATAATCCCGTGGGGCGTGCCATCGTCCGCCGCATCCTCAAGGGCAGTGCCCAGCAGCAGCTGGCAAGCGGCGTGACCACGGTGCGCGGCGCGGGCGACCCGCTGTTTGCCGACATTGCCGTGCGCGACGCTATCGACGCCGGCAAGTATCAGGGTCCGCGCCTGGTAGCGCCGGGAACGGGCGTCACGGTGCCGGGTGGCCATGGCGCGGGCTTGTTCGCCCAGGTGGCCAACAGCCCCGTCGAGGTAGCCGAGCAGGTGCGAGACCTGTATGCGCGCGGCGCCGACGTCATTAAGCTGTTCGTAACGGGCGGTGTGTTCGATGCGACCGAGGTGGGCGAGCCGGGCGTGCTGCGTATGCCGGTGGAGGTTGCCGCGGCGGCGTGCAAGGCGGCGCACGAGGTGGGCCTGCCGGTTATGGCTCATGTCGAGAGCACCGAGGGCGTGAAGGCCGCGCTTGAGGCCGGGGTCGACACGATCGAGCACGGTGCCCCGATGACGCCCGAGATCCTGGAGCTGTACCGTGGCGCCGCGGGCACGCAGCTCGAGGGACGTGCGCCCAGCGTTACCTGCACGATCAGCCCGGCGCTGCCGTTTGTGTTGCTCGATCCGGGGAAGACCCATTCGACTGACACGCAAAAGAAGAACGGCGACATCGTGTGCTCGGGCATTATCGAGAGTGCTCGTGCGGCGCTGGAAGCTGGCGTTAAGGTGGGCCTTGGCACAGATTCGAGCTGCCCGTTCGTGACGCAGTACGACATGTGGCGTGAGGTTGCCTATTTTGCCAAGTATGTCGGTGTGAGCAACGCCTTCGCGCTGCATACGGCTACGCAAGTCAACGCCGAGCTGCTGGGGCTGGGCGGCGAGACCGGTGCGATCGAGTGCGGCAAGGCCGCCGATATCCTGGTGACGCGCAAGAATCCGCTCGATGACCTGTGCGCTCTGCGTGAGCCGATACATGTGATGTGTCGCGGTGATCTGGTACGCAAGCTCAAGGTAAAGCGTATTCCCGAGGTGGACGCCGAGCTCGACGCGATTATGGCCATGCCGGCCGAGGCGCTGGCCGAGGAGCTCGCCCGCGACGGTGTGGCATAGGTGTGACAAAGGTGTAGCTCCGTTGCCGCATGTAAAAAGCCGAGGTCTCAACACGAGGCCTCGGCTTTTTTATCGAACAAATACTTAAGATTTGGGACAAACAAACCTGATTAATTTGTCCCGCATGCGGGCGCTAGGAGCGGGTTTCCATCTTGGCGTGGCACTTGGGGCAGGTGACGCGGATCTTGCCTTTGCCCTTGGGGACGGAGAGCATCTGGCCGCAGTTGGGGCACTTGAGGTATGCCGTGGTCTTGCGACCCTTCCACATCTTCTTGGCCGTGCGCTTGGCACGCTCAAAGTCTTCCTTGCTGGTACCGGCCGTGCGCGAGGCGTTGGCAGCCGCGGCGCCGCTACCCAAGCTCGCTACGAACTTGCCCAGGCCGGGGACGTTAGCGGTCGCGGCGACAAAGGCCGCGTTTTCCTTGCGACGTGCGTCGATGTTTTTGGACAGGCCGCGCAGCACGCCAATCACGATTACGGCGATGGCAATCCAGCTGAGCCACTGGATATGGGCTATCGATCCGATCATCGCGATGACGATGCCGACAAAGCCCATAACGATGGTGAGCTCATCGGCGCCATTGCGGCCCTTCATAAAGTCATTCATGCAAATTGCCTTTCGTTCGATATGCTGCACGCCTTTATACCCGATTTAGAGCAAGGGGGACAGGTCAATCTGCACCAAGGTGGTGCAAACATACCTGTCCCCGATGCACCAAGAAGGTGCAAAGCAGTCCGTCCCCAATGCCCCAATTACTTGGAGAGCTTGTCGACGACGCGTTCGATCTCGGCGAGCTTGGCGGCCTTGAGGTCTTCGTCGCCCGATTCGATTGCCGAAGTCACGCAGCCCTCGATATGCGCCTTGAGCACGTCGGCGTTGATGCGCGCAATGAGCGCCTGCGTTGCCATGAGCTGCGTGGAAATATCGACGCAGTAGCGGTCCTCATCGACCATCCGCAAGATGCCGTCGATCTGGCCGCGTGCCGTCTTGAGCATGCGGGTCACCGATTTGTGGTCTGCCATCATGGCGGGTCCTCGTTTCTGGTCGGGGGGGGGACGTGCGGGTCGTTACGCGGCGGTCACCGAAAGGGCGTGGAACTTCTCACCCGCGGCCTCGACAGCGGCGGCGAGCTGCTCGGCGGTCACGGTGTCGGCGCACTCCACCTGGACGGTCTGAGTCTCGTGATCGGCGTCGGCGTCGGTCACGCCGGCAACGTTGAGCAACGCCGTCTCGACGGTGGCGTCGCAGTGGCCGCACATGAGGCCGGAAGTCTTGATTGTGTATCGCATCGGTATTCCTCTCTGTTGTGTCGGCTTTCCCAGGCACCCGACCTTGGCCTTCAAGCCGTCGCTCGCGTACCAAAGTACGCGTCGCTCCTCTTTCAGGTCAATCTCGGGCACCTGGAAAACCCGTTCTAAATGGACTTAAGGGTGAACCTATTTTGCCACTTTAGGCTTAAAGGTTCGTAGGCGCAGCGCATTGCTTACGACGCACACGCTCGACAGGCTCATGGCCGCGGCGCCGAACATCGGCGAGAGCTGCCAACCGGTGAGGGGGAAGAACACGCCTGCCGCCAGCGGAATGCCGATGCCGTTGTAGAACAGCGCCCAGAACAGGTCCTGCTTGATGTTGCGGATCGTGGCGCGCGAAAGCTCGATGGCGCGCGCAACATCCATGAGGTCGCTGCGCATGAGTACCACGTCGGCGCCCTCCTTGGCGATGTCGGCGCCGGTGCCGATCGCAAGGCCCACGTCGGCGCGCGCCAGGGCGGGGGAGTCGTTGATGCCGTCGCCCACCATGGCGACCTTGCCGCCCGCATCCTGCAGTTCGCGCACGTGGCGTTCCTTGTCGGCGGGGAGGACGTCGGCGATGACCTGTTCGCTGGTGAGTCCCACGCGGCGGGCGATAGCCTCGGCCGTCACGCGGTTGTCGCCGGTGAGCATGCGCACGTCGACGCCGAGCTTGCGGAGCGCGGCGATGGCCCCGGCGCTCGTCTCTTTGACCTCGTCAGCCACGGCGATGGTGCCGACAAGCTCGCCGTTCTTGGCAAAGAACAGCGGTGTTTTGCCCTCGGCGGCAAATTGCTCGGTAAGACCCGCGGGCACGGTAACGCCCAACTCGTTCATCAGGCGTACGTTGCCGGCGGCGATGACATTCTGCCCCTCGCGCGCCGTTACGCCACGACCGGGCACGGCGGCAAAGTCCTCGACCATGCGCGCGACAATTCCGCGTGCCTCGCACTCGGCCATAATCGCCTCGGCCAGCGGGTGCTCGCTCGAGCGCTCCAACGCGGCGGCCAGCTTGAGCAGCGACTTTTCGCTCATGGCGGGCGAGCCGTCGGCGCGCACGGCAACCACAATGTCGGTCACGGCCGGCTTGCCGCGGGTGACGGTGCCGGTCTTATCGAGCACCACGGTGCCCACGTTGCGCAGATTCTCCAGCGCCTCGGCGCTCTTAAACAGAATGCCCATCTCGGCGCCCTTGCCGGTGCCCACCATAATGGCGACGGGCGTGGCCAGGCCGAGTGCGCACGGGCAGCTGATCACCAACACGGCCACGGCGGAGGTGAGCGCCTCGTTTATGCTGCCGGTCAGCGCCATCCATACCGCAAAGGTCACGGCCGAGATCACGAACACCACGGGCACAAACACGCCGGCGACCTTGTCGGCCAGGCGGGCGATGGGCGCCTTGGTGGCGTTGGCGTCCTCGACGAGCTGGATGATTTTGGCAAGCGACGTGTCGGCGCCCACGCGTGTGGCACGGAAGGTAAACGAACCGGTGCGGTTGACGGTGGCGGCGTTGACGGTGTCGCCGGCGGTCTTTTCCACGGGGATGGACTCGCCGGTGAGCGCACTCTCGTCCACGGCCGAGCTGCCCTCGAGCACCACGCCATCGACGGGGATAGACTCGCCGGGGCGCACGCGCAGGACCTGGCCGGGAAGGATACTGTCGACGTCCACCGTGGTCTCGGTGCTGTCATCGGCAACGACGGTCGCGGTCTTGGGCGCCAAGTCGATGAGCGCCTCGATGGCGCCGCCGGTCTTGGACTTGCTGCGCGTCTCGAGGTATTTGCCCACGGTGACGAGCGACAGAATCGTGCCCGCGCTCTCAAAATAGAGGTTGTCCATGCCCGTCATCATGGCCTCGTGCACCTGACCTGCGGCTAGCTGGTCGGCCATGATGAACATGGCGTAGAGCGACCAGGCAATGGAAGCGGTGGCGCCGACGGCGATGAGGGCGTCCATGGTGGGCGCGCCGTGCACGAGCGACTTGAAGCCGTTGATAAAGTACGCGTCGTTGACGTAGACGATGGGGATGAGCAAGACGAGCTCGGTGAGGGCGAGCGTCATGCTGTGGGTGTGGTCGGTGAAGACGCCGGGCAGTGGCCAACCGAGCATGTGCCCCATGCCTATGTAGAACAGCGGGATGAGGAAGACGATTGAGACGATGAGGCGGGTGCGCATGGCAGAGGCGGCGGCCTCCAACTTTTTGGTCGGCGACTCCATATGGGCGGCGCCGGACCTGGCTTGCGTACTGCCGCTTTGGGCGGCGTCGGTGCCCGTGCTGACGGGTGAGGCCGAGTAGCCAGCGCGGTCGACGGCGGTGCAGATATCGTCGGGGGAGACCTGCGCAGGGTCGTAGTCCACCAGCATAGAGCCGGCGAGCAGATTGACCGCGACGCTCTCGACGCCGTCGAGCTTGCTCACGGCGCGGTCTACGTGCGCCTGGCAGGCGGCGCACGTCATGCCACCCACATCGAATTTATCTTGAGCCATGGCTTCTCCTTTCTGTAGTTTAGTGTTGGAATTGTTAACCAACCGATACTATACACCCATACCCCCTGGGGGTGTCTAGTAATAGTTGGAATGTATGACTTTTCATTACAGATGAGGGCGGCTGCTCAATCGTTGGCAGTCCCTGCCAAACATCTCAATCTGTAACATCTAGCAGGGAAAATGACCTCTAGTTGTTATAGATCGAGATTTTGTTTTGCGAGGTTTGAGTTTGTCTCGATCTATAACAGCTGGACCGGTTTTTGCTGAGTATCTGTTACAGATTGAGACAATTGGCCCAGGTCCGCCCCGTCCGCCTCGTCATCTGTGGTTTACGTGGGGGCATACGGAGTGCGGGTATACTAACCGGCGGCGAATCTGCTCCATCGCTTAGAGCTGCTGCGTCTGGACGGCGCGTGATAGGGCTGCCAAAGCGATCGCCAGCGTGCTGAGCAACGTCCTCTCTGTGCGCACCTGTTTTTGTATGTATTAGCGCACTACCAAGCACGCCCCGCGCGGCCGCATGCCGTGCCCCTTGCGCGTGCAGATAAGGAACAACAACATATGCGTAATTCTGTATCCGACGTCACGGACGCCGAGATTCTGGACGAGACCCGCGAGGCCATGACCCAGGCTGCCTTCGATGCCGCCGATGAGGCCAATGCTGCCCAGGCCGTCGAGTCCGCTACCGAGAGCCTGCCCGCCTTTGACGAGCTGGGCCTTTCCGACGAGATGCTTCGTGCTATCGAGAACCTGGGCTACACGGCGCCGACGCCCGTGCAGGCCGGTTCGATTCCTGTGGTGCTCGAAGGCCGCGACCTGCTTGCCGCCGCTCAGACCGGCACCGGCAAGACGGCTGCCTTTTTGCTGCCGACCATGAACAACCTGGAGCACATCGCTCCGCCCAAGCCTGTGCGCGAGCGCAGCGGCCGCAACCGCCGTCGCGGTGCCAAGAAGCCCGAGGGCAACGGTCGCGGTCCCGTGATGCTCGTCATCACCCCCACGCGCGAGCTTGCCCAGCAGATCGACGAGGTCGCGAGCAAAATCGCCGACGTCACGGGCCACGTTGCCGTGACCGTCGTGGGCGGCGTGAGCTACAAGCCGCAGACCGCGGCACTCAAGTACGGCTGCGATATCCTGGTCGCCACGCCGGGCCGTCTGGTCGATCTGATCGAGCAGGGCGCCTGCCACCTGGACGAGGTCAAGGTGCTGGTGCTCGACGAGGCCGACCGCATGCTCGACATGGGCTTTTTGCCCGCCGTCCGCCGCATTGTGCGCGAGACGCCGTCCGAGCGCCAGACGCTTCTGTTCTCGGCGACGCTTGACGAGGAAGCCGTGGGCGAGATCACCGACCTGGTGAGCGATCCGGCTCGCGTGGAGATCGCGCCCGCCACGTCGACCGCCGACACCGTCGACCAGTTTGTGTTCCCGGTGTCCATCGAGGCCAAGAACAACCTGCTGCCCGAGTTCCTCAAGAAGGAGGGCCCGGAGCGCACCATCGTCTTTATGCGCACCAAGCACCGCGCCGACAGCTGCTGCCGTCGTCTGGAGCGTAAGGGCATCAAGGCTGCCGCGATTCACGGCAACCGTAGCCAGGCCCAGCGCGAGCGCGCGCTTTCAGCTTTCCGCGACGGCACCGTCGACGTGCTGGTGGCAACCGATGTTCTCGCCCGCGGCATCGACATTAGCGACGTGCGCTACGTCGTGAACTTCGACGTGCCGGCCGAGCCGACCGACTATATCCACCGCATTGGCCGTACGGGCCGCGCCGGCGAGCTGGGCTGGGCCATTACGTTTGTGACCGAGCAGGACGTCGACGAGTTCTACGAGATTGAGAAGCTCATGGACAAGACGGCCGATATTTACGAAGCGGGCGACCTGCACGTGGGTCCCAACCCGCCCGCCGTTGACCCCGAGCGCGATCCTGCCGCCTTTAAGGTGAAGAAGAAGACCAAGCGCGGCAAGTCCAAGAGCAAGAAGAAACTCGAGCAAGCGCGTCGCGACGGCAAGCGCAACGGCGACGATTACGGCGATGTGGCCGGTCGTTCCAACCGCGGTCGCGATGAGCGTCGCGGCGACGGCGAGCGTCCGAGCCGTCCCAAGCGCGGCGGCAAGACCCGCGTGCGCGAGGGCGTTCAGGCTCGCGTGGACGAGGCTGTGGAGAGCGTGGCCCGCGAGGTAGCTGCCGAGGAGCGGGCCGGTGCTGTTGAGCAGGGACCGCGCGGCAACCGTGCCGAGCGTCGTGCCAAGCAGTTCCAGGGCGAGGCACACCGCCGTCGCCGTGAGGACGAGGACCGTGGCGGTCGTCGTCGTGTTGAGCGCGAGGACGAGGGCCGTGGTTCGCGCGGCGGCAAGCGCGGCTCGGGTGACCGTCGTCGCTCCGGTCGCGATGGCGAGCGCGGCGGGCGCGATGAGCGTCGCGGCGGCGAAGGCCGTGGTTCGGGTGACGAGCGTGGTACCCGCGGCGGCGAGTCCCGCGGCGGCAAGCGCTTTGACGAGCGCGGAGGCCGCGAGGGCGGCCGCGGTGGTGAGCGTCGCGAGGGCGCTCGTGGCAACGGTGGCCGCAGCGGCGCCGGTCGTTCGAATGAGTCGCGCGATCGTCGCGACCCGCGTGCCAGCCGCGATCGTCGCGATGACTGGCGCAACTACGACGATACCCGCGAAGAGCGTCGCGGCGGCTACCGTGGTGGTCGCGGCGGCAACCAAGCCGGTTCCCGTGGAGGCCGCGCCGGCGGTCGCGATAACCGTGGCAGCTATGGTAACAGCCGTGGCGGCAAGCGCGGCGGCAGCTCCCGTCGTCCCGGCGACGGCGGCGGCAAGCGCAAGTAACATACGCGTCGCGCGCTAGAGCGAGGTGAACTAAGGGCCCCGAGCAACTACGCTCGGGGCCCTTTTTGGTGCAAAGGGGTCAGAGCAAGGAGTGCCCCTGGGTGCCGGCAGAAAAGGAACGTCCCTAAGTGCCGCCTAAATACCGTTTATCGAAGAAAAAATACCGCTCACCGGTCATAATGATTGTTCTGGCTTTGGGCTTGTCTACAATAGCTCACGTAAAAGAAATGCGGAAGGTTACCGAGTCCCTCGGACGTGGGCCTAACCAAAGTCTTTGAACGGGTGTGTCTCTATGGATGCATTCGCTTGATTTTGGTTGGGCTATATTTATGAAGGGACATGCCACCATGGGTTTCTTTTCTCGCCTGATGGGCGGTTCGGATGAGCAGAAGACTGCAGCTTCCGAGTTCGAAATCCTCGCTCCCGTTTCCGGCGAGCTTGTTCATCTAGAAAATACCAATGACCCCGCTTTTAGCAGCCGTGCCGTGGGCGATGGCGTTGCCGTGGTTCCCCAAGAGGGGACCGTGTGCGCTCCTGTTTCCGGTACCGTCGCGGCGCTGTTTCCGACTGAGCACGCGCTGGGCATTATGTCCGACGACAGCTCTGCTCAGGTGATGCTGCATATCGGAATCGACACTGTTAAACTTGAGGGCAAGGGCTTCCATGCGCTTGTTGCTCAGGGTGACCATGTCGATGCGGGCCAGCCCCTCGTCGAGGTCGATTTCGACGCGGTTCGCGCCGCTGGCTTCGACCCCACGGTCTTCGTTATCGTGTGCGAGCGCTCGGAGAACTCGACTCTTCGTGAGCATGCTTCCGGCCCTGTTGCTGTTAAAGAGCCTGTCGTCTGGCTTTCCGAGTAAATTCTTGTGGTGGGTACCGTGGTTATCAAGCGAGTTTTCAACAATAACGTCGCAATGGTCACTTCGGACGATGGCTCCGAGCTCATCGTCATCGGCCGAGGCCTCTGCTTTGGCCGCCATGCCGGCGACGCTATCGATGAGGCATCGGTCGAAAAGACCTATGCGCTGCAGGAGGGCACTTCTCAGGATTCGCGCACGATTGACCGCTTGGCACATCTTTTGGAGTCCATCCCCACCGTCAACCTCGTGATTGCCGAGGACATTGTTCAGATGCTCCGTCGAGAGCTCAATGTTGATATCAACGACAAGATTCTCATTGCTCTCGCAGACCATATCAGCCTCGCCCTCGAGCGCGAGCGCGAGCGCAAGGGCGTTCCCTGTGAGAATCCGTTGCTGCTCGAGATCCAGCAGTTCTATCGCAAGGAGTACGCGCTTGCGGGCCGTGCCCTTCAGATTATCAAGGACTACCTGGGTATCGAGATGAGCGAGGAGGAGCAGGGTTTTATTACGCTGCATATCGTCAACGCCACCATGCCGCAACGCTCCGACCGTCTAATCGTCTCGGTCCAGCTTGTTCGCGACGTGCTCGCGATTGTTTCCGAGCACTATGCCACGACCCTTGACGTCACCTCGTTGCCGTACGAGCGTTTCGTTCGCCATCTGCAGTTTTTTGCGCAGCGAGCGCTCGATCCCGCGGCGGGGCAGGTCAATGGCGACGCGCTGTTCCGTATCGATGAAACGGCGTATCCGAGGGCGTTCTCGTGTGCGGAGTCAATTGCCGACCACTTGGCGTCTACCTATAACGTTGTCGTTACCGATGCTGAGAAGAGTTATCTCGCATATCACATTGTTAACCTGCTTGGAGAACCTGGTCTCTAGGCATAACGTGCCCGCACATCGATTGATATAAGGCAAGGCTTGCGGTCTTGTCCAGGGCACAGCTATCTCAATTTGCGGAAAAGGAAGGGGAGTACCGCTATGACCGCAAAAAAGAAGTTCAATTTCAAAGCGCCGTTGGAGGTGTTCGCGAAGTCGATCGTTCAGCCGATGATGTATCTCTCGGTTGCCGGCATCCTGCTCATCGTGGGCATCATTCTGACCAACAAGACCATCTGCGCCGTGGTCCCCGTGCTGGGCTCCGGCCCGTTCCAGCTTGTGGGCGCCGTTGTCTATCAGTCGCTGATGTTTATCATCAACAACCTCTCGATTCTGTTCTGCGTGGGCATCGCCGGCGCCATGGCAAAGAAGAACAAGGGCCATGCTTCGCTGATTGCCCTGATGTCGTTCTTCCTGTTCCTGCAGGCTAACAACATCGTGCTCAACGCCACCGGCTCTCTTGCCGAAGCGAGCGGCATGCTCGGTCTTACCGGAACCGGCCAGAGCA
>CAJJPN010000046.1:0-13166 GCA_905193635.1 Coriobacteriaceae bacterium | reverse complement strand
GTTCTCCGCGGCGGGGTTGTCTAAGGTTTTTGTTGAAGCTCGGCCTTTGGCTCATAAAAAACGGGAGATGCAATCTGCATCCCCCGTTTTTGTTGCGGTTAGTCTAGGTCAATAAACTTGGTGCTTAGGATCTTGCCGTCTTTTACTAGCATTCTGGCCATGGTGGGGCCTCGGGTGCCTCTGGGATAGCTGGCGCTGCCCGGGTTGAGGACTAGGCAGCGGCCCACTTGGGCTTCTTTGGTTACGTGGGTGTGACCGTTGATGGCTACGTCTACGGATCCCACCGGAAGGTCTTCGCGGTAGTGGGCTACGGCGAATTTGAGGCCTTCGTAGGTAAAGAGCGCAAGACGGTCTACATCGGGGCCGTAGTCGCGGTAGTAATCGTTGTTGCCCAGTACGGCCCGCACGGGGGCGATGGTGCATAGGTGCTCGTAGTCCATCTCTGACGTGAGGTCGCCGGCGTGGATGATCAGGTCTGCGCCCTCAAGCTCATCCAAGAGCGCAGGCGATAAATAGCCGTGGGTGTCCGAGATGATGTCGATACGCTTGGCGCTTGCACTGTTCATGGGATCCCTTCCGCAAAAAACGATTCGGCAGATACATACAAAAAAGGCCCCACGGCTCCGCAGACGATGGGTCTACAGGGCTGCGGGGCCAGTGCGCTAGAGACTCAAGGCCTTCTTGAGCGGCACGACGCGGCGGCGCGAAACCGGCACGCGTTCGTCGACGCCCGTAATGCCCAGCTGGATGGCGCCCGAGGGCACCGTCTCGACGTCCGTAACGCACGCCAAGTTGACGATATAGCGGCGGTGAACACGGAAGAAGCCAAAGTCGCAGAGCTTGGCCTCAAACTGCGCCAGCGAGGTCGTCGACAAAAAGCGATCATCGACGGTATAGATGCAGGAGTAATCGTCCTTGGCCATGATAAAGCGGATGTCGTCCACGGGAATGAGCACCTTGCGGCCGCCCTTTTCCACCGGGATACGCTCGATGGTCACTTTGCTGTCCGTAACCGGCTTGGCGCGTTGCATGACCTTCTCGATCGCGCGATCCAAGCGAGCTTCCTCGACAGGCTTCATCAGATAATCGACGGCATCGACGTCGAATGCCTCGACCGCATGGTCGCTATACGCAGTCACAAACACGATCGCCGGCGGATTTTTGAGCTTATGCAGCGCCTCGGCAAGTTGCAGGCCCGAGGCACCGGGCATCGAGATATCGAGAAACACGACATCCACGCGACTTTCCATAAGCATCTCGATGGCGGAGCGGACGCTCGACGCCTCCGTGATCGTGCCGATCTTGCCCGTTTGCTCGAGCAGGAAGCGAAGCTCCGAGCGAGCCGGCGCCTCATCATCCACAATCATCGCACGCAGCATAGGGATAAAACCTTTCGTCAACTAACTACGCCGGGCATCCGTCGCATGACGTTGAGCCCGTAGCCTTTTATTTTACTCTTGAATGTCAAAGATGCTCTCTGACAAATCAAGATGAAGAAGCACTTTGGTGCCCTTGCCCGGCGCCGATTCGACACGCGTATAGGAGTGCGGCCCATAAAAGCGATGGATGCGCTCCGAAATATTGTGCATGGCCACACCGGCGCCGCCACCCTGGGGAGAGCTGGCGTCGGGACGGGCAGAGCGCTCGTCAAACAGTCTGGCGGCGGTACCCTCATCCATGCCCACGCCATTATCGGCCACGGCAATCAAGATTGCATCCTCGCCGTCTTGGTGAACGGTCACGTCGATCCTCAGGGCGTCGTCATCGCCCATACCATGACGTACGGCGTTCTCGACAATCGGCTGGATCACGAACGCCGGCACCAGCGTATCTTCCACGTCCTCGGACACATCGAACGTCGCAAGCACGCGGTCCTCGCCAAAGCGGGCCTTCTCAAAGGTAAGGTAGCGCTTGGTCTGTGCGACCTCGCGCGAGACCGGAATAAGCGATCCCGAGTTGTCGAGCGTGGCACGATAGAACGATGAGAACTCACGAAGCAGTTCGCGGGCCCGCAGCGGGTCGGTGCGCGTAAACGATGCAATGGTGTTCAGCGTGTTGAACAGGAAGTGCGGGTTAATCTGCGCCTGCAGCGCACGCACCTCGGCGCGCGCCGTGAGCTCCTTTTGCACCTCGAGCTCGTGGATGGCGAGCTGTGTGGACAAGATCTCGGCAAAGCCCGAGGCAAGCGCGTACTGGGTACGGTCGACGGCGCGCGGGGTCTTGTAGTAGAACTTGAGCGTACCGACGGTACGATCGCCCACCTTGATGGGGGCGATAATGCCGGCGGGGACTTGGTTGTGCGAGCCGTCCGAGCCCACGACATCCACCATACGGTTGAACGACTGCACGATGCCATGTTCGATAACGTAGCGTGTGGCAAGCGTGTGGATGGGAGTATCGGGCAGCAGTTTTTCCTCAAACTCGCCCGCGCAGGCAAGCACGTTGCCCTCGTCGGTGATGGCCACCGTCATGGCGCGCGTCTCGGGCAAAATGCGCCGGCACACCAAACGCGCCGACTCCTGCGTCAGACCGCCCTTAATGTCCTCGAGCATGGCCGAGGCCACCGAGAGCGTCTCCTCGGTGTACTGGGAGCGCACCGAATCGGGATTGAGCGTCAAAAAGATAAAGATGCACAGAAAGATGCACAGCAGCGCGCAGGCAATCACCGTGGCGATCGGCTCGATACCGGTCACCAAGGCAAAAATAAAGTACACCAGCACGCAAATGGCGCAGGCAACGGCAATGATGCGAAAGATTGATATTGAACTATCGCGCTGGGCGCGGCGGTCGATCATTCGGCCCCCTCCAGGATACTGATCAGTTGTGCGTCACGCCAAAGCCCGTCCATGATCTTGGGCCAAAAGCTCTGGAAACGCAGATAGCTTGCAGCGTTTTGGCGCGCATAGGCCTTTGCCTCGTCGATACCATGGCGCCAGATGCGCAGGTAGCCCTCATGCTCGCGGGTAAACACGCTGCGGACCATAGCGGTCTTGCGCACGCGGTCGTCGAGCTCGCGCGAAATCCACGGGCCCGGGTAGGGCATGAGCGATGCCGCCGTAACGGGGATGAGCTCCTTTTGATGCGCGGCGAACGTCAACTTGGCCCGTTCGTAGTACCAACGGTATACATCCTGCATAAAGCGCGGTGAGCGCTTTTCGGACTCCGGAGGCAGATGGCGCACGGTCCACTCGTTATCAAACCACACGTCGTAGCCAAACATACGCATGTTAAAGAGGTAATCCAAGTCCTCGCCGCGGGTGATAAACGGGTCAAAGGCCACACGCGTAAAGGCGCGGGCGTGCAGGGCCATCAGGCCGCCGCACACGTAGTTGGAGCGCGAGATGCGGGTGCCCGAGAGCGCCTTTTTCATCCAACGGTTGAACTCGATGCGCTTGGTCCACCAACGATGGCAGATGCCCGCCTTGTCCGTGGGAGCCAGCGGCGAGCCGTCGCGATCGTAGAAATAGCCGCTCTTGACCAAGATCGGCAAGCCCTGACGCGTCTGCTGCCCCAACGCATAGGTCGCGCGCTTCATAAAGTCGGCGTCGATGACAGCCTCATCGTCATCCAAAAAGATAACCGCGTCATGCCCCAGCACCGCAGCGCAGGCCAGCCCCATGTTGCGGATGGCACCGTAACCTCGCAGGCTCACGCACTCGCCCGAACCCTTGGGCGCGATCTGAGCAACCCGGTCTGCGATGCGCGAGGCCTGGGTGTTGGTGACAACGGTGACCTTGAGCGTGGGATGCGCGTCGACAATCTCGTGCACGCGCAGCGACACATCGGCTGTGGCAGAAACGGGACAGACCACCAAAAGGATGATGCGCGGGATGTCGCGCACCTGCTCAAGCGAGGCCAGGCAGCGGTCGAGTTCGGGATTGTCGGCGTTGAGTCGTGTCGAATGGTCATAGGTGCCAGGGGCGTTTGCGCGAGCGTCATCGCCCGCCCAATACGTTGGAATCACGACCGTGGCGTTCATGCCTTACCCTCCCTGCAACACAAAAACGGGACGCCGCCAAACACAGGCGACGCCCCGCGACCTAGCTGACTCCATCATACCCACTTGGGCTAATCATTGTTCGAAAGTCAGAATGTTTATTGCGGATAACCCCAAAAGAGTACCGTGGACAGGCACAATAGCCGCTCACTCCTATGCGGCATGCTCTGCCGCCCGAGTCATGCGGGACAGGCGGACCAGCAGCATAAAGCCAACGACCAGCAGCACACCAATGGAAAGGACGCCCAGCGACGGGTTGCCGGTCAGCGAGGTGACGATCGACACCAGGAAGGTGCCCATAACGCTTGCATAGCGGCCAAAGATGTCAAAGAAGCCGTAGTACTCGTTGGACTTTTCCTTGGGAATAATGCGGCCAAAGTAGCTGCGGCTGAGCGCCTGCACGCCGCCCTGGAACAGGCCGACCATAATGGCAAGCACCCAAAACTCAAAGGCGGTCTTTAGGAAGAACGCGGCGAACAGCACAATGCCCATATAGGCGGCGACTGCCACCAAGATCATGTTGAGCGTGCCCACGCGGCCGGCGAGCTTGCCGTAGATGATGGCGGACGGAAAGGCCACGAACTGCGTGACGAGCAGCGCCAGGACCAACTGGGTCGAATCGATGCCCAAGGCCGATCCGTAGCTGGTTGCCATGGAAATGACCGTGTGCACACCGTCGATGTAGAAGAAGAACGCGATCATGTAGACCAGCACGGTCTTGTTGTGGGCGATCTCGCGCATGGTGTGTCCGACCTCGGAGAACACACCGCCCACGATGTGGCCGATGGTGTCCTCGGGACCGCGCTCGCGACCGTACTTTTGCTTATAGGTGCGAATGAGCGGCAGGGTAAAGATGAGCCACCAGGCACCAGTGATGACAAACGACAGACGCGTTGCCAGCATGGTGGGGACGCCAAGAGCGGGGCCACCCATGATAAGCGCCAAGCAGATGATGAACGGCACGGTGGAACCGATGTAGCCCCAGGCATAACCCGAGCTGGACACGGCGTCCATGCGCTCGTCGGTGGTAATGTCGGGCAGCATGGCGTCGTAGAATGTCATAGAAGAGTTAAGGCCGATGGTGCACAGCACGTACACGGTCAAAAATGCCATGGCGGACATTGGGATAGCCTGCGCCAGGCAAAGCACCAGGCCCGTGAGGAAGAAGCCCAAGAAGAACTTGATCTTGTTGCCGGCGTAATCGGCAAGCGCGCCCAGAATGGGCATGAGCATGGCAATGACCAGCGAGGCAATCGTCTGCGCGTTGCCCCAAGCGACCACCAGGTCTGCCGAGGAAGCACCGGTATTGATGGCGTTAAAGTAGATGGGCACCACCGAGGTATTGAGCAGCACGAGGGCCGAGTTTCCCACATCGTACATGACCCAGTTACGCTCGAGCTTGGTGTATTTCATGGACAGGGACCCTTCGTATTCGCCCGATATGCAGTTAGTTCATCGTACCCCAATTGCACAGAGGCACCGGTAAGGATTCGGCAAAGGGACAGGCACGGACCCTATTCCTCGCGGTCGAACTCCTCGTCGGCGCCGAGCACGCGGCCGCTGTAGTTGACGTGACCGGTCACGGCCTCCATGTCGCCTGTTTCGATGAATCGAGCGACCGTGCACTCGTAATCGACCAGCGCGCGATCAAAGACCTCGGGGAAGCTCTCGTTCGAGACCTCATCGGTAAAGGGATTCTTCCACGTCAGATGGCCCAGATTGCCGGTGCGCTCGGGCGGCTCGGTCGTCACGCGGTGCGCAAGGCCGTCGAGCAGCGAGTAGTCGTGCACCAAGCCCTCAACCAGCGAGATCGCGCGCGTCTTTGCGGAGCCGGCCGGCTCAATCGCGCGGTAAAGTCGCTGCATATTGGCAACGGCAGCACCGTACTCCCCCGCCGGAATGTCAATGCCGTACACGCGTCCGGCAACATAGCTCATCAGCACGCCGGCAACACGATTGATGCGGTCGGTCGTGACGATCTCGCCCGCCGGCGGATAATCCTCGACCGTTGCCCCATCGCGCTTGAGCTGCAGCATCAGCACGTCCAGGTCGCTTTCGAGCACGGCGTGAACTTGGCTGCCCGAAGCCTCGAGCTCGGGATCGGAGTCCACAATGCCAAACTGCTGCTCGTAGACAAAGGGGTGAGCATTGCGGTCGAGCACATAGTGCGACAGCAGGCCCAGCGCAAAGGCGCGACCCAGGTTGGCATCGCGCGGTTGCAGGTGCGACACGCCGTCGCGCAGACACGAGAACTGGCGCGACATACGCGAGCGGTGCATGACCTGAGCAAGCAACGTGCAATCGGAAACGCGCGGCGTGAGCATGTGGAAGAAAAACGGGTCGGGGCCCTGGTTGCCCAGGATAAAGGCAATACGCTCCTCGTCGGACGTGATAACGCCCTGCGGAAGACGGTCGATGCTTTCCTCGCCAAACAGATGATGCGTAATGAGCGCAGGCATAATGATCCTTTCGATTTCATTCGATGCCACCCATTATGCCCACCGCGCGCCCATGCCAAACCTGCGATGGTAAACGACAGCACGCAAGCCTCTTACGCAAGCCCCAGGTGCGACTTGACCTCGGCAGCGCGACGGCGGGACACGGGCACCGTCGAGCTCACTCGGTCGAGCCTGAGCTCCATCAGCCCCGTGGAGCCAATCTCAACATTGTGCACGTCTTCCAAATTGACCAGGTAGCTGCGATGAACGCGAATAAAGCCCTCGGAGTCCAAGCGACGCTCGAGCGAAGAGATCGACTCATTGATCAGGTACGTTCCCTCGGCGCAGATGGCGTTGCAAAAATCGGCGCGCGCCTCAAAGTAGCAAACGTCTGCGGCGGGAATGAACACCTTTTTGCCCCCACGGTCCACCGTCAGACGCAAAGGCTGGCGCGGAGCGTGGATAACACGACGGACGCCCAAGGCCGCCTCGATCTTGTCGAGTGCCTTTGACAGGCGTGCGTCCTCAACCGGCTTGACGACATAATCGACGGCATCGAGGTTATAGGCATCAGCCGCATACTCGGCAAATGCCGTCACAAACACCACGACCGGCGGCGTCTTTAGGTTCTGCAGCGTCTCGGCAAGCTCAATTCCCGAGCGACCGGGCATGGTAATGTCTAAAAACAACACGTCGGGCTTGTTCGACAGAATCGACTCCACGGCTTCGGTGACATTGCCCGCCTCGGCAATATGACCCACACGCGTATCCTTTTCCAATAGATAGCGTAGCTCAGCCCTAATTGGGGGCTCGTCATCAACCACCAAGATGTTCCAGCCTTCGGACATATGTGCTTCCCCTCTTTTTCTCTCAATCCAACCGCGTGCTACGCCGTCAACGGCGCGGGCTCATGCGGCTCGCCGTTCAGCTCGACGATGACCTGCGTTCCCACGCCCTCCTGGGACTTCACGCGCATGCCGGAATCTTCTCCGTAAAAGAAATGGATGCGCTGAAGCACGTTGAAGAGCGCCAGGCCGCAACCTCGCTTGACGGAGCCGTCGGCGGTAATGCTCTCGGGCTCCTCCAGGCGATGCTGCTCAAACAGATGTGCGCAGACCTCTTCGCTCATACCGATGCCGTCGTCCTCGACGATGATCTCCAAACCGTCATCGGTCTCAAAAGCCCTAACATGAATAGAAAGCGGCTCGGTCTCGCGCTGCGCGTGCTTGATGCAGTTTTCGAGCAACGGCTGCAAGATAAACGGCGGCACCATGCAATCGCGCACCTCAAAGTCGATATCGACCGAGACGCGCAGACGGCCGTCGCCATAACGAGCCTGCATAAGATTGATATAGCGAGTGCCCTGTTCCACCTCGTGCTCGAGCGTTGTGAGGGTATCGGAATCAGAAAGCGTCTGACGGTAGTAATTGGAAAAGTCGATCAGCAGCGACCTGGCCTTGTCCGGCTCGGTACGTACGAGCGACACGATGGTGCTGATGGTATTGAATAGAAAATGAGGATCGACCTGCGATTGCAAGGCGCGCAGCTCCACGCGGGCCGTAAGCTCGTCCTGGCGCTCGAGCTCAAAGCTTGCAAGCTGCGTGGAAATGAGGTCGGCAAAGCCCGAGGCAAGCGCCGTCTGGCGCATATCGATGCTGCTCAGACGGGGATAATACAGCTCGAGCGTGCCCACGCAATGCCCGCGCACGGTAAGCGGTGCGACAATACCGGCGCGCAGGCGCGGAAAGTAGCCACCCGTCTCGGTCGAGGCATCGCGCGAGAACACGCTTTGTTCACCGCTGTTGATCACGTTGAGCGTAGTCCGCAGCACAACCGGAGTGCCCGCAGGGCATTTTGCCGAGTCCTCGCCCCAGCTCGCCAGCACCTGCTTGCCGTCGGTAAAGCAGATGGCCGAGGCAATGGTCTCGGAAAGGATGATTTTGGAAGCGCCCAGGGCCGCTTCGGGCGTAAGGCCTCGCGACGTATAGGCGAATATTTTCGATGCGATGGCGAGCGTGCGGTCGGTAGCGCTCGACGTGAGGTCGTCGGGAACGACAAAGACGTACGAGAAGAAGAAGCATAGCATGACCAAGCCGGCAATGACGACAACGGCCGGAACGGGATTGGGATTATCGGTTAGATCCCAGATGAGCAGCAGGATAAGCAGCGGAACGACAATACCGAGCAAGATGGCCTGGACCACATGCTGGGCCGTACGAAAGACCTTGGTAGAGTTGTAGCTCTTGCCCAGAATCAGCCTGTTTAAATCCACCGTCATCCCCTTTTATCTACCGCACCCATAGCAATAAAGAGGGCCGCAAGCGACCCTCTCCATTGCATTATGCAATCAAAAACTGTGTTTTACATCCAGCCATCGACAAACGGTATCTTAGGCGCTGTATTTGTTGGCCTCGCCAAAGGTGCCAGCCTCGACGATCCAGCCGTCCTTCATGATGACGTCCATGTTGTCGGTGTTGAGCACGTGGATGTCGGCGGCGACGTCACCGTTGACGACCAGCAGGTCGGCGCACTTGCCGGCCTCGATGGAACCGGTCTCGTCCTCGATGTGGCACATCTTGGCACCGTTGAGGGTGGCACAGGTGATGGTCTCGACCGGGGTGAAGCCGATCTTGTCGACAAACTCGTACATCTCCTCGATGGAGCAGGTGCCGTACGGGGTGACGAAGGAGAAGGAGTCGGAGCCGATCGTCATGACGACGCCGCGCTTCTTGGCCTCGCGCAGGCAGTCGTAGTTGCGCTGCAGCTCCTTCTCGACCAGGGTGCCCTCGTACTTGTCGTGCAGCTCGGGGACGTAGACGGGCGGATAGGTGGCGTACCAGGTGGGCAGGAAGGCGATCGTCGGGGTGAAGAAGGTGCCCTGCTCGGCCATGAGGTCCATGGTGCGCTCATCGATATCGAAGCCGTGAATCAGCTGCTCGCAGCCAAAGCGAACGGAATCGTAGGCAGCGGCGTGGTTGTTATAGCAGTGGCTCCACACGGGGATGCCGACCATCTTTGCCTCTTCGACCACGGCCTGGATCTCCTCGGAGCAGTAGTGCTGGTCGCGACCGGAGTCCCAGCGCCAGATGCCGCCACCGGTAGCCCAGATCTTGATGGCATCGGGGTTCTCGCGCAGGCGACGACGGACGGCCTTGCGCAGATCCCAAGGACCGTCGACCTGGTCGCCCCAGGGGTGCGATTCCTTGTTGAGCTGCTGGCTGCAGTGGTGGGAGTCGCCGTGGCCGGCAACGCGGCAGAAGCCGAGGCCGGTGGCCAGAACGCGCGGGCCCTTGAAGACGCCCTTGTCGATGCAGTCGCGGATCTGGATACCAAAGCGGCCGATCTCGCAGACGGTGGTGAGACCGTGGGTGAGGCAGTCGTAGGCCTGCTTGACGGCGACGGCCTGCTTCTCGAGGAGCGGCTGCATGACCCAGTCGGTGTCATCGTCGGTCAGGTTGCCCGAGAAGTGCAGGTGGGTGTCGATCAGGCCGGGAAGGACGGTCTTGCCGGCCGCGTCGATAACCTCAACGCCCTCGGGAAGGTCCTGCATGACACCGGCATACTCGATCTTGCCATTGTCGTCGACGAGAACGAGGGAGTTCTCGACCGGCTCGGCACCGGTACCGTCGATGAGCTTGCCGCCAACGATTGCATACTTAGTGGACATGGTTCCTCCTTATGGATCCATATAGTGGGCGAGGCCGCGTTGGGTTAAGGCCTCACAAAACTACCCAAGTGGTGCCGGGTTCGGTGCGCGGAAGAGAGGGTTCCGCGCACCCGATCCGCCCCGGCTCGGCGTTATTTTTTGCGGGAATTGGTGAAGGCCATGAGGGCCAGGCCAATAGCCAGCCAGCCGATCACGATGCTCCACTCCACCATGTTGAGGGAGGCGGGAGAGAACGGGATCACGAGCAGGCCAATGATGGTGCCGCAGGCAACGATAGCGAGGCTGATGCCAAACTTGCCGCCGGGCACCTCGTAGGGACGAGGCAGGTCGGGCTCGGTGAAGCGCATGCGCAGGCAAGCGAGAGCGACCATGCCGCAGGAGAAGATGAAGGCGAGAGCCGACACGTTGGTCAGAGGGATGAGCATGTTCTTGCCCAGGAACGGACCGACGACGGTGATGACGCCCAGAACGACGCAGGCGAGCTTGGGAGCGCCGGACTTGGGATCGACCTCGGCGAACTTCTCGGGCAGCTGGCCCTTGCGGCCCATGGCGAGCATGATGCGGCTCGTGGCGCCGTAGAAGGAGTTCATCGGGCCCATGGGTCCAAGCGTGGCAATGACGAGCATGGCCAGGTACAGGAGCATGTTGATGCCCTTGAGGCAGGCAAGCGCGGGAACCGGGCTCTTAACGAACTCATGCCAGTCGAGGATGGTGCCGAACGAGTAGATGCAGACCATGTAGAAGCCGCCTGCGGCCAGCAGGGCCAGGGAGATGATCTTGCCGAACTTGTTCCAGTTGAGGCCCTCGGCTGCTTCCTCAGCCTGCTGAGGAATGGTGTCGAAGCCGGCATAGAAGAACGGGGTCAGAACCAGGACCGAAACGATGCCTGCGAACAGGCTGGTGCCCTCGGTAGCAGGCTTGCCGCCGCCAGCACCGGTGACCTGGGAGAACACGGGCATGGCGTTGTCCGGCGAGCCGGTGAACAGCGAGACGCCCATGGCGAGCAGCATGCCGCAGAGCAGGGCCTTGGTCAGGAAGGCCTGCAGCTTGGCGGCTGAGCTGGCACCGCGGAAGTTGAGGAAGATGACGTAGACTGCAAAGCCGAGCGCGATCAGCGTCGGGAACAGGTAAACGTCGGCGCCCAGGATGGTATAGAGCTTGACGGCACGCAGCCACTCAAGACCGGGCAGGCTGCCGAACATCTCGGACACGAGGGTCGAGATAGCGATTGCCTCCCACGGGCACAGGATGCCGTTGCCCAGGGCCAGGAGCCAACCGGTGATATAGCTCAGCGTACGGCCAAAGCTACGATCGACATACTCGACAATGCCGCCCGAGATGGGGATAGCAGCCGTGAGCTCACCGAAAACAGCTCCGACGGGCACGAGAAAGATTGCACCCAAGAGGAATGCGATCATAGCGGGAACGGGACCGCCGCCCACGACCATCCAGTCGCCGACCTGCAGAACCCAGCCAGTTCCGATGATGGCACCGAAACCGATGGTGAAGAAGTTCCAGAGCGAAAGCGTTTTCTTCATGCCACCGTTACCTTCGACTGCAACTTCTGCGTTCTTGTCCGCCATTGTTCCCCTCCTTTCCTTATTGACGCCTCTTTGGCGTCACCCCTTGCGTGGCCTGTTTTGCCGCGCGCTTTTATTTCGTGGCTTTAAGATACGGCCTTGGCACAGCAGCGCCGCTTGCGGCTCGACCGAAGGCAGAACTGCAAAACGAGCGGCGCCGTTTTTGGGACGAACGGCACGGTTTGCCGCTCATTGTTGTCGCCCGTCCGACGGGCGTACGCTCATCGGACGCATATAGAGATGTTTTTGAGGCCGTGTGTTTTGCGCCTTTCGTACCGTTTACCGAGCTTTTGACGCGCGGACCCATTTGTTGCACATCTTTTTTGTAGGATAGACAGGTTATACATGAGACAAGGCGGTACGAATGGCATACGGATACAACGACGGTGATCAACGGCGACAAAGCGTTCGCCTTGCTGGCCGCACCACGCCGACGCCCAGAAGTGCCACGAGCAGCAATCCGCAACGCCCTCAAGAGCAACCCAGGCCTTCGTCTCGGCAGCAGACAAACAGAACACGGCAGAGTGGCCGTCCGAGCACGGGCACAAGCGCACAGCAAGATAGCCGCTTGGGCGCGCACTCGACAGCGCCAAGCCGAGGTTCCGCAACTGCGCCGCAACGGCGCACGTCAGCCCGGCAGCCATATCAACCGCTTCTTTTCGCATCCCCAAGGCGGACGCGACGGCAAGCCCTACCGCTCGACATCGTACGTGAATGCCCCCGCCCTGCCGGCTCGTCGGCTTTGCCTCGCACTGTGCTCTATCCTCATCTGTCTGGTCTTTGTGCTTATGAGCTCCTGTATGTCCCACGGCTCGGCCGGTCTCGAGCCCACCGCCGAGGACAAGCTGCTCAAGGCCCCCGTCGCGCCCGGTTATTCTTTTGCCTTTTCGACCCCGCGCTCGCAATGGCAAGCCGGCACGATGCCCCATATCTATCAGATCGACCCTGCATGGTCGGAGCTGCCTTACGCCGGCGGTACCATCCGCCAAAATGCTTGCGGGCCTACGTGCCTCACCATGGTCTATATCTTTAAGACGGGACGCACCGATATGACTCCCGTCGATATGTGCGCGCTTTCCGAGGCAGGCAACTATGCCCCCACCGGCGCCACCGAATGGTCATTTATGACGCGCGGCGCATGGCAGCTGGGCCTTAACGCAACGGAGCTCCATATCGATCGCAGCTCTATCACCCAGGCGCTGCGCTCGGGTGCGCCCATTATCGCATCGGTTCGTCCCGGCACCTTTACCAGTGTTGGACACTATATCGTGCTCTGGGGCATCGACGATGCCGATCAAGTGGGAGTCTACGACCCCAACTCGGCCAGCCGCAGCGCCCGTCGCTGGGGTGTCGTAGAAGTCCTCAACGAAATCGAAGCCATGTGGGCCTACTACTAGTCATTGGGGACAGACTTAAATGAGTAGTCGTTGGACGTTCTTGTTTGACTAGTCGTTTAAGAACGTCCATTACAGTCGAAATTGTCA
>CAJJPN010000045.1:0-13232 GCA_905193635.1 Coriobacteriaceae bacterium | reverse complement strand
AGGTGACCTCGTTGCCGTCCTCGTCCTCAAGGGTCATCAGGTCGGGCTGATATTCTTCCTCAGTATTGGGGTTCTTGATCTCGTCAGACATAATACGCTCCTGTATTGCTTTAAGCCAAAAAGCAGTTGATGCAGCGGGCTGCGTCCCGCTTGGTCTGCTTATAGTGTAGCGTGTTTTGCGCAGTTCGTCAAGATGCTTTTTCGCACAGAAATCATTGGATAAATTTTCACGCAATTTCCTCTCGCGCTGCTGCGCAGAATATGGTATACTACTGGTTGAATCTTTTGCGCTGCGCTGTGCAGCGTTGTAGTACAGTATATGGAACAGGGAGCGGGAATATGTTGAAAAAATTCGGGGCAGTCTGTCTTGCGGCGGTGCTGCTGCTTACCGGCTGCACGCTGCGGCCGCAGGAAAACGGCAGCAAGGTCCAGAGCATCAGCCGCCCGGCAGTGGAATCGGCCGAGCTGCAGTTCACCCACCCGGTAGCAGGGGACACGGTTGCGGTGTTCGATACCTCTGCGGGTGTTTTCCGTGCGGTGCTCTTCCCGGAAAAGGCCCCGCAGGCCTGCGATAACTTCATCGGCCTTGTACAGCAGGGCTACTACAACGGCCTTACCGTGAGCCGGGTAGAGAACCAGTTCGTGGTGGAAGCCGGGCAGGGCGCAGACGGCAAGGGTTCTACTATCTGGAAGGGCAGCCGCTACCCGGTGGAAGCATCGGACAGCCTGCACCACTACGCCGGGGCGCTGTGCATGGGCGTGGATGCCTCCGGCGCGTGCGCCAGTGGACTACGTATTCCTCCAGGTCGCGTTTGAAATCCTCGAACGTCGTCCACTCGCGGCCCAGGTAGAACTCGTCCTTGACGTGGCTGAAGAGCTGCTCGGTGGCGGCATTGTCGATGCAGTTCGCCTTCCTGGACATGCTCTGGACGATGCCGGCGGCCTCGAGCCTGGATGTGTACGAGGCGCGCTGGTACTGCCAGCCCCGGTCCGAGTGCATGGTCGGGGCGGCGCCCTCGGGGATCTTGGACAGCAGCTCGTCGAGCATCCTCGCCTGCTGGGCCATGTCGGGCGTGGTCGATATGTCGCTCGCCACGATCTCCTTGGTGCAGAAGTCCAGCGTCGGGGCCCAGTAGGCCTTGCCGCCCGCCACCTTGAACTCGGTGACGTCCGTCCCCAGCTTCCGCCACGGGGCCCCGGCGTCGAAATCCCTCGCGATCACGTTCTCGAACGTCCTGCCGACGACGCCCCTGTACGAGTTGTACCCGTGGTAGGCCGTCTCGCGTCTGATACCGCAGCGAATCCCCATCTCGCGCATCATCTTGAGCACGGTCTTGTCGGCTATCACGGCCCCCTCTTCCGCCCTGAGGCACATCGCTATCTGCCGGTGCCCGCAGCCGTTGGCGGTGCGCGAGAAGATCTCGGCGGCCACCGGCGGCCTTCTGCTCGTATGTGTACCTGCCCCGCTTTCCGTCCATGCGCAGCAGCACCTCGCTCCCGAACGCGCGGTATATCTCCTGCCAACTTCTCACGGCTTCCACGGGAAGCGAAAGGGCAATCGCGGCAGATTTATACCCGTGCCCGAGCTCGAAGAGCCCTATGGCCGCCTTCCTGGCCTCGACATCATACTTCACTCTCAAATCAACGCACATAAAGAAAGCCTCCCATTTCTCATGTCCAAGAAATGGGAGGCAGTTCATTTAAAGCCATGGCTGGCCATTATTTATTTATCGTTCCGCCTCTTCTTGCGGTTGTATTCGAGCAGCAAGCCCAAAGAAGTCAAAGCAGATCCGACAACTGCCAGCGGAAGAACCGGCAGCAGTCTCTCCCCTGTCGAAGCCAGAGCACCCGGCTCGGTGGTCTTGGTCTGGGAGGCGGGGTCGGCCTTGGTCTCGCCGCCGTTCTCGTCGAAGGTCACGGTGACGTCGCGGGGCACCCACTTCCACTGGGCGTAGACGGTCGTGGACTTGGAGACCTCGGTCTTGTCGGTGAACTGATCGCCCGACCCGTCCCTCTCGGTGTTCCAGCCGTCGAACGCCCAGCCCTTGCGGGTCGGGGCGGTCTTGGGCAGCGCGAAGGTGTAACTGTCCTTATCTGCAGTCTTATCTTGCAAAAACTTTTGAGGATAAGCAGGATCGTATGCGCCATTATCATCAAAAGTCAGCGATAACTTTGCTGCGACCTGCCACATGTGAAAATCATCAGTACTGTCGGCATCCCTGACGCGCTTAAGGTAATAGCCCTCACCAACCGCATCCTCGTTGCCAAGAATAAAAGTGCTTTGCTTAGGTGCATCACCACTAGCTTTGGAGAGTACGTAGTTATCTCCGAGTGACGGCAGTTTCAAATTCTGCCAATTGTTCGGATCCACCGTATTAACAGTAGTCTTCCCTGACGATTCCCCTTTTACAATAAGGGGTATGTCGCCGCCATCATCCGTGCCATCATAGTTATTAGTGACAGCTGGCAGTCTAATTTCAGCGTCATCGCCACGGTAATTTCCTTGGAATAATGCGGGTGCCATTAAGGCAAGTGTGCCCTTATTAATAACGGCACCTTTCAAATTACTTGAACCGTGATCGATGAGAATGCCCTTACTGCCAATAGAGGTGGTTCCCTTAACGAAAATATCGTTATAGTTTTTCGCAGTATTGTATTGTTGCTCCCAAGTACCATTGATATCGACATAACCATATACGTAGGCTTGAGAGCCAGCTGTCGTCAAAACGCTGCCCTCATCTACCCGAAGGCCATTGTCTTCAATTAATTCATTGCTAGAAGCATTGTTGCAACCAAATTTGGTCGTTACATTTGTATTCGATTGACCAGTAATAGCGATCTTATTTACAGAAGAAATCGTACCGGCCGTAATTTCGGAGTTATCAGTAACATTCAATGCAGATGCGTACTTAATATAAGGAATCTCAGCCACAGTCCCTGCAATATTGATTGTGGGAGAAGAAGACCCCTTGGGAAGCCCATAGTACACACCCGTAACGCCCGTAGCTATTTCCGGTCGTCCAGCAATATTAATGAAGGAACCGTCAGAAATCGATACATTCTTGTTCGAAGTCAACGAAACGTAGCCAACACTGCCGCTATTCAGACTGATAGATAGCTTTCCTCTAGCCTTTACGCTCGATCCCTCATCCGACGAATTGGTCAGGTCGTTCTCGCAGAAAACATACCCATGAGAATCGCCCGCTTCATCCCTCAGCTCAACACCAGAAGCGTTCACGGCGATATCACCGTTTACAGCACTCCACTCTGCTCCATAAATAGAGCCAACATGGGAGCCGTGGACATTAACGGTAATAGATCCGCCAACGTTCGCTTTCTTCGAACCTTCAATAAAAGGGACATCATTGGGTATCGATCCACCTTTATCCCAGCCCCAAACATTCTCGTAAGCATCGATAACGACATCGCCATCGACCTCATAAACTCCATCTGGGATCATTTGTCCTGCGCCAATTATTGGCCAATTGCTATTAAGACGAAGCGTTTTGTCGGTGTTTTCATAAGTACTGCTGCCCGCAATAATATGAATGTTGCCTTTAATAGGCGCAGGGTCACCAAAATGACCGCAAATTTCATTTACCCGACCCGAGCGAACATCAAGCGTCACGTTGCCGCGCATCTCACAACCGTAAGTGCCTTCGATAGCAGGAGAAACTTCGGAGTTGGCATTGTCGTAAACAAGCGTGGCGTTACCACCTACATAAACAGCAGGAAAGCCGTTTCCATCGCCGCTCGACCCATCGCCGCGCATGCAACCGGGATTAACGTGATTACCGCTAGCCATGCGAAGGTTACCGCTGATCTCAAGATAGGTGTCATGCTCGACGGATCCTTGATATGAACCACCGATGACGTCATGAAGGCCAGCGCCACTACCAGGATTGATATATCCAGACGCGGCTATCACCACATGTGTGTGATCGACAGTCGACCTATAGCCACCGCCATAAAGTGTTTCAGAGAGGTTGAGCTCGCAGTTACGAGTGAAAACGGTATCGAAACCATTGCAATAGAATTTTCCTGAACCAACCACTTCGACGTTGTCAAAAGTACAAGATCCGGAAAGCATGGCACGGTTGGAGAAGTGCAAGGTTGCGCGATTATCACCGTCACTCGTCACGGTAATCTTCTTGTTAGCAACGCCGAAAGTCGAAACGTAATCTTGGGTCGGTACCACAAAAGACGAGCCGCCTTTTAGGACAAGTCTGATCTCCGATAAATTATCGGAGGCGATTTTATTCAGCGCATCCTCAAATGTTAATTGATCATTAACTTGATAAACACCAGATTCTGCTGCATCAGAATTCGATTCATCAGATGTTTCATTCACATTCACATCGTTTGACTGCTTATCCGAGACATCAGATTCAGGTTTTTGATCATCACTTGAAACCGTATTGTCGTTAGACGAAGCCTCGACCGCCCCCCCCTTGACCCAGAATCACTATCAGCAGATTCATTAGACAGATTCTCCGAAGTCGTGTTTTGCTGAGGGTCATTATTCACTATTACGTCAGCAAATACGCTCGTAGGAATCGTATTAAACACGAACAAAAAAGAGACGAGCCAAACGAGAGCTCGCCTGCAACGTGGCAATCTCACAAACCGCCCTTTCTACTCAACTGACATGAACCGGTAAAGGGCGACAAAATACCCAGAGGCAAAGGCATATATTTCACTCTTACTGAATGTACTGTCTGGCACATTGGTTTTAGTTTAATACCAGTGTTTTGTCTGACAAGAGAACGCGTTTATTGCCATGAAATAGAAACGACCAAAAATTAGTGTCACGACCAGCCAGAATTGATCGATGTGCATTAATTTCCTAAGACCTAATGAACAAACAATGAACAAACTCCACACCATAGCCATGGGGAAACTAGGAATTCGCCCGGAGAAGACGTTGAGCTTTTAGTTAAATAGTTAAAACGCTTCAGTTTATTGAAGCGTTTTAGTGTGCCTTTTAGAGGAATCTGACCGTTCGCCGAATAATTTCTTGCTATCATGCAAGGCGTAGGGTAAATCTCCGATCGCAAGGAGACACAAATGGTGAAAAAGTCACCGGAAAACACTACTCCCGCAATCGTGGACAACGTAGAGGCGCTTGAGGCTAAGCTCGCTCAGATGCGAGAGGCCCAGGCGCTTTTTGCTACGTACACGCAGGAGCAGGTCGACAAGATCTTCTATGAGGCCGCCATGGCCGCCAACAAGGCTCGTATCCCGTTGGCGAAGATGGCCATCGAGGAGACCGGCCGCGGCGTTCTTGAGGACAAGGTCATCAAGAACCACTACGCCGCAGAGTACATCTACAACGCTTACAAGAACACCAAGACCTGTGGTGTCCTGGAGCGCGAGGCCTACGGCATCACCAAGATCGCCGAGCCCATCGGTATCGTGGGCGCCGTCATCCCGACGACCAACCCCACCTCCACTGCGATCTTCAAGACGCTGATCAGCCTGAAGACCCGCAACGCCATCATCATCTCCCCGCACCCGGCTGCCGCCAAGTGCACCATCGCCGCCGCTAAGCTCGTGCTTGACGCCGCCGTCAAGGCCGGCGCCCCCGAGGGCATCATCGGCTGGGTCGATGTCCCCTCCATCGAGCTGACCAACATGGTCATGCGCGACGTCGACATCATCCTCGCCACCGGTGGCCCGGGCATGGTCAAGGCCGCCTACTCCTCGGGCAAGCCCGCCCTGGGCGTTGGCGCCGGTAACACCCCGGTCGTCATCGACGACACCGCCGACGTGCTGCTCGCCGTCAACTCCATCATCCACTCCAAGACCTTCGACAACGGCATGATCTGCGCTTCCGAGCAGTCCGTGACCGTCATCGACACCATCTATGACCAGGTTAAGGCCGAGTTCCAGAAGCGCGGCTGCTACTTCGTCAAGCAGGGTGCCGAGATGGAGGCACTGCGTGCCGCCATGTTCAAGAATGGCGCCCTCGATCACCGCATCCCCGGCATGGCTGCTGCCAAGATCGCTGAGCTCGCCGGCATCGAGGTTCCCGCCAAGACCAAGATCCTGATCGCCGAGGTCACCTCCACCGACCCCGCCAAGGAGGAGTTCTCCCACGAGAAGCTCTCCCCGGTCCTGGCCATGTATCACGCCAAGGACTTCCAGGAGGCCGTCGACAAGGCCGAGCACCTGGTGCTCGCCGGTGGCCCGGGCCACACCGCCTCTCTGTACGTGCACCCCGCCCAGGCCGAGAAGATCAGCCTGTTCGAGCACGTCATGAAGGCCTGCCGTATCGTCATCAACACCCCGTCCTCGCACGGCGGCATCGGTGACCTGTACAACTTTGGCATGAAGCCGTCTCTGACCCTGGGCTGCGGCTCCTGGGGCGGCAACTCCGTCTCCGAGAACGTTGGGGTGAAGCACTTGATCAACGTTAAGACTGTGGCCGAGCGCCGTGAGAACATGCTGTGGTTCCGCGCTCCCGAGAAGGTCTACTTCAAGAAGGGTTCCACGCCCGTCGCTCTCGACGAGCTCGGTACCGTCATGGGCAAGAAGCGCGCCTTCATCGTCACCGACCAGTTCCTCTTCAAGAATGGCAACACCCGCGCCATCGAGGCCAAGCTCGACGAGATGGGCATCGCCCACGACTGCTTCTACGACGTCGAGCCCGATCCGTCGCTGCAGTGCGCACGTCGCGGCGCCAAGCAGATGGCTCTCTTTGAGCCGGACGTCATCATCGCCGTCGGCGGTGGCTCCGCTATGGACGCCGGCAAGATCATGTGGATGATGTACGAGCACCCCGAGTGCAAGTTTGAGGACATGGCCATGGACTTCATGGACATCCGCAAGCGTATCTTCACTTTCCCCGAGATGGGCAAGAAGGCCTACTTCGTCGCCGTCCCGACCTCTTCGGGTACCGGCTCCGAGTGCACGCCGTTCGCCATCATCACCGACAAGGAGACCGGCATCAAGTGGCCGCTCGCCGACTACGCGCTGCTCCCCAACATGGCTATCGTCGACGCCGACAACTGCATGACCGCCCCGCGCGGCCTGACCGCTGCCTCCGGCATCGACGTCATGACCCACGCCATCGAGTCCTACGTCTCCATCATGGCTTCCGACTACACCAAGGGCCTCTCCGAGCGCGCTGCTAAGCTCGTCTTCGAGAACCTGCCCTCCAGCTTCACGAACGGCGCCAAGGACCCGCATGCCCGCGAGGAGATGCACAACGCCTCTTGCATGGCCGGTATGGCCTTCGCCAACGCCTTCCTGGGCCTCAACCACTCCATGGCTCACAAGCTCGGCGCCTTCCATCACCTGCCTCACGGCCTCGCCAACGCCGTCATCCTGACCCGCGTTATGCGCTACAACGCCGCCGAGGCTCCCGTCAAGATGGGTACCTTCTCCCAGTATCCTTACCCCAACGCGCTGCACAACTACGCCGAGATGGCCAAGTACTGCGGCATCGAGGGCAAGGACGACAAGGAGGTCTTCGAGAACTTCATCACGAAGCTCGAGGAACTCAAGGACTTCATCGGCGTCAAGAAGACCATCGCCGACTACGGTGTTGACGAGCAGTACTTCCTCGACACCCTCGACGAGATGACCGAGCAGGCATTCAACGACCAGTGCACCGGCGCAAACCCGCGCTACCCGCTCATGAGCGAGATCAAGGAGCTCTACCTGGACGCCTACTACGGCCGCGAGCCTCAGGACTACGCCGTCTGCTAGTTTTAGCACGGTTTTTAACGGCGGGGGTGCACGGGTGTTTCACACCCCCCCGCCGTCGCTTCTATCGCATCGTTGAAAGGATGCAACCATGCTGCTACCCGATTCCAAGACCGAGCTCGTCCGCCGTGGCAACAAGGTCGTTTACGACCTGGGCAACAAGATCGTCAAGGTCTTTAACGAGACCAAGCCTGTCTCCGACGTGTTCAACGAGGCTTTGAATCTTGCCCGCATCAATGAGTGCGGCATCCGCAGCCCCAAGGCTCTCGAGGTTTCCCAGCTCGAGAACGCCAACGGCTGGGCGCTCGTGACCGAGAAGGTTCCGGGCACCACCCTTGCCGAGAAGATGACTGCTGAGCCCCAGCGCTTTGGTGAGTATCTCGAGATGTTCGTCGACCTCCAGATCGAGATCCACGGCTATACCTCCCCGCTGCTCAACCGTCAGCGCGACAAGTTCGCCCGCATGATCGACAGCCTTGATCAGCTCAATGCCACCACGCGCTACAACCTTCAGGAGCGTCTGGACGGCATGACCAAGGAGTTCAAGGTCTGCCACGGCGACTTCAACCCCTCCAACGTCATCGTCGGCGACGACGGCCAGCTCTATGTGTGCGACTGGGCACACGCCACCCAGGGCTCCCCTGCTGCCGACGTTGCCACCACCTACCTGCTCTTCGCCCTCAACAGCAAGGACCAGGCTGAGGCCTACCTGGAGCTCTACTGCGACCGCGCCGACATGCCCATGCAGGTCGTGCGTCAGTGGACGAGCATCGTCGCCGCTTCCGAGCTCGCTCGTAAGCGCAACGTGAACGATGAGTTCCTGAAGAACTGGATCGACGTCGTCGATTATCAGTAATATCTGAGCGATTTATTTCGCATCGGAGGCACAAGAAAACCCCGCAGCTCATATGGGCTGTGGGGTTTTCTTTACCCATCGAGTTTATTCCAACAAAATAGACTGCTCCGCATCTCATCCTAAGAGAGATACGGAGCAGCCCCGCAATTACATCTAATAGCAGAAACGTCGATTAACGGCGGGCCGCCTTAACAAGCTCGGCAATCTTGGCGACGACCTCGTCGATCGCCACGTCCTCACGCTCGCCCGTGGCACGGTCCTTGAGCTCCACAGTACCATTCTTGAGGCCACGCTTGCCAAGCACGACCTGATACGGGAAGCCCATGAGGTCGTTATCGGCAAACTTAAAGCCAGGACGCTCGTCACGGTCATCGACGACAACCTCGATACCCTCGGCGCACAGGCCCTCGACGATTTGGTCGCAAACGTTAGCGCACTCCTCCTTCTTGGGATCGAGCGGAATCACCGCGACCTCGTACGGGGCAACGGAGACCGGCCAGACGATGCCGTGTTCGTCGTTGTGCTGCTCCACGACGGCAGCAAGCGAGCGGGACACACCAACGCCGTAGCAACCCATGATAAGCGGCTTCTCCTTGCCGTCCTCGCCCATAAAGGTGGCGCCCATGGCCTCGGAATACTTGGTACCCAGCTGGAAGACCTGCGAGACCTCGATGCCGCGAGCAGCAGAGAGCGGCTTGCCGCAGTGCGGGCAGGGATCGCCGGCAACGACGGTTACCAGGTCGGCCCACTCGTCGACGGTAAAGTCGCGCTCGGGGCAGGCACCGGTAAAGTGATAATCGACCTCGTTGGCACCGCAGGCCCACTGCTTGGACTCGCGCAGGCTCTCGTCGCACACCAGGCGAATGCCCTCGGGCAGGTTAACCGGTCCGATAAAGCCCTTATGCAGACCGTAGGTCTGGAGCTCCTCATCAGTCATCATGCGATAAGCCTTGCCAAAGACATGCTCGGCCTTGCAATCGTTGAGCTCGTGGTCGCCCGGAACAATGGCCACGACGGGCTTGCCCTCGGCGTCGAGGAGTGCCAGAGACTTGCGTGTGCCGTTCTCGGGGAAGCCGAAGAACTTTGCAACGGCCTCGATGGTGCCCATGCCCGGAGTCTCGACCTTGGTAAGCGTACCGTCGCCAGGACCCTCGGTCACAACGACCTTGGTGCTTGCGGCCTCATCGTCGGCAGCGAAGCCGCAATCGTCGCAGTAGACGAGCGAAGCCTCGCCAGCGTCGGCCAAAGCCATGTACTCGACGGAGGTATCGCCACCGATCTCGCCGGAGTCGGCGACAACGGGCAGAGCCTTGATGTAGCAGCGCTCGCAAATGTTGGCATAGGCCTGCTTCATCTTGTCGTACTCCTCCTGCAGGCTCTCCTGCGTAGCAGAGAAGCTGTAGGCGTCCTTCATGATGAACTCGCGACCGCGCATCAGGCCAAAACGGGGACGGAACTCGTCGCGGAACTTATCCTGGATGTGATAAAGGTTCACTGGCAGCTGCTTGTAGGAACGCAACTCATTGCGCACCAGGGCAGTCACGGTCTCCTCGTGCGTGGGTCCGAGCACAAACTCGCGGCCGTGGCGGTCATCAAAGCGCACAAGCTCCTTGCCATAGGCATCGATACGGCCGGACTCACGCCACAGCTCGGCATCGACCATGATGGGCATCATGAGCTCCTGAGCACCGGCAGCATCCATCTCGTCGCGCACGATGTTCTCGATCTTGCGGATCGAGCGCCAAGCGAGCGGCAGATAGGAATACAGGCCGGCGGCCTCCTTGCGGATCATGCCAGCGCGAAGCAGCAGACGGTGGCTCGCTAGCTCGGCATCCGCCGGATCCTCTTTGAGCGTCGGCGCATAGAGCTTAGACATATACATTGCTCGGGTCATTTATTTCTCCTCAATAAGTTTGTCGACCTCGGCCATAAGCGCGTCGACAATTTGATCCTCAGCTACTTTACCAATGATCTGGCCATGCGAAAAGAGCAGGCCCTGACCACGTCCGCAGGCAACACCCAGGTCGGCGTCAGATGCCTCTCCGGGGCCGTTGACCGCACATCCCATCACGGCGATCGAAAGCGGCGCGGAATAGTTCTTAAGCCGCTCGGTGACCTCCTCGGCGATGGGAATCAGGTTAACCTGGCAGCGGGCGCACGTGGGGCACGAGACAATCTCGGGACCACGGCGACGCAGGCCCAGCGACTGTAGAATTCCCCAGGCGACCGGCGGCTCCTCAACCGGATCGGCCGTGAGCGACACACGCATGGTGTCACCGATGCCTTCGGAAAGCAAGATACCCAAGCCTACAGAGCTCTTGATGGTGCCCTGAAGCTTGGTCCCCGCCTCCGTCACGCCCAGGTGGAGCGGAACATGCGGTATCTCGCGCGACAGGGCGCGATAGGTATCAAGTGTCGTCTGTACGCTATGGGCCTTGGCGGATAGCACGATGTTGGTAAACCCACGGTCCTCAAAGTGCCGCACAAAGCGTTCGCTCGACATCACGAGCTTTTCGGGCTGCGTGAGGTCGTCGCGCTCGGCAATATCTTGCTCAAGCGAGCCCGCGTTCACGCCAATGCGAATCGCACAGCCCGAGGCACCCGCAGCATCGATCACCGCGTCAACCTTGGCCCAATCGCCGATATTGCCGGGATTGATGCGCAGCTTGGCGGCACCGGCCTCAACGGCACCAATGGCGAGCTTATGGTTAAAGTGGATATCGGCGACAATCGGCACCGGAGACTCGACACAGATGGTGCGGAAGCCCTCAAGCGCGGCCTCGGAGGGCACGCTCACGCGCACGATATCGCAGCCAGCCTGCGCCAACGCGCACACTTGCGCAAGCGTTGCCTGGGCATCAGCGGTATCAGTGCAGGTCATAGATTGGACCACCACCGGCGCGCCGCCACCGATCTGCACGCCGCCCACATGCACGGGGCGCGTCAGCTCGCGAGGCAAAGGATGGGATAAAGACAATCCAAACACTCCCCTACAGAATAAATCGAAGGATGTCGGAACGAAGCATATAGACAAACAGCAGCGCAAAGAGCGCGATGCCCACATAGCTCACAATCGTCTGGACCTTGAGCGGAAGCTCGCGGCCCGCAATCTTTTGAATGATCTCGATGACTAGCTTGCCGCCATCGAGTGGCGGGATGGGCAGCAGGTTCATAAAGCCAAGCGAGAATGAAATGAGGGCGGCAAACGAAAGGAACGTGGCAGGGCCGGCAGCAGCAGCCTGTGAGGACATAACGCTAATACCCACGATCGAAGAGGACTGATCGAGAATCTCCATCGTATGCTGCGGCTGGAGCAGGCGCATCACGCCCTCCGCTGTCTGCACAACATAGGAGAACGACAGGCGAGCCGACGTGATGGGGTCTAAACGGACCACCTGCGTAGATGCATACACACCTAGGCGATCGTCCTCTTTGAGCGCAACCGTGGTCGAATGCTGCTTGCCGTCACGCTCGTACTCAATGGCGATATCGTCCTTACCGGCAGCCTTGCCGATGGCATCGTAAACGTCCATCCAGGTAGAGCACGATACTCCGTCGACCGAAAGAATCGCGTCGCCGCCCTCGATTCCCGCCGAGGCGGCAATCGAGCCTTCGTCAACCTGGCCAATCACATTGGTATCCACCGGCACGGTGACACCTGCGATGGAATAGATGCTCATAAGGAGCAAAAAACCCGTCAGGATATTGACGATAATGCCCGCAAGCAGCATAAAGGCACGCTTGACAAAGCCCTGGCCCAAATAGGTGTGCGAGCGCTCTTGCGCAAGGAACTCGGCCTCGCCGCACGGCAGCTCCCACACATCGCCCTCGGCAGTCGCATGTTCGCGATCGAAACGGCGACCATCAAAGGTGGTATAGCCTGCCGTGTCTCGCGGCAACGTCTGATATTTGGTGGGATAGTAGCTCGGCGAGGGCTTCTCCCCTTCCTCATACCAGGGCGCGATGGAGCCCCAGCCCAGCAAAAGGGCGCATGCCTCGAGCACAACCTCCTCGGAAAGCTCGAGCTCGACAGCAAGGTCGGCCACGGTCACGCGACCATGACGATAGATAGCCGCGAGCACGCGATCGGCGCACGAGACATCGGTCGGATCCATACCGCAGATGGCAGCGTAGCCACCCAGCAGCAGCGGGGTCACGCCAAACTTGGTTCCAATGCGACGCGACGTGTAATGGATGTCAAAGCGGCACGGCAGACCCAAAAAGAACTCGGTCACACGGACGCCGCAGGCACGCGCCGCCAAAAAGTGGCCGCCCTCGTGCAAAAACACGAGGACGGAAAGCATCAGCAGGCCCCAAAAGACCGATGAGAGAACGCTCAGAACAGTATCCATAAAACGAAAAAGCAATCCTTATGGGTTAGGAACGGGTTGCGGCGAGCACCTGCGCAGCCTTTTCACGCGCCCACGCATCGATGTCGCGAAGCTGCTCAAACGAATCGACCGCCTGCATATCGTGGGCGTCCATGCAGGATTCCACAATGCGATCGATATCGGTAAAGCTGCAGCCATCGTGCAGGAAGGCATCGACGGCGACCTCGTTGGCGGCATTGAGCACGCACGGCATGGTGCCACCCATCTTGCCGGCGCGCTCGGCCAGTGCCAGACAGCGGAAGGTATCCATGTCGGCAGCATCAAACGTGAGCTGC
>CAJJPN010000044.1:0-13496 GCA_905193635.1 Coriobacteriaceae bacterium | reverse complement strand
GTCGAGGGCTATGACACGAACGGCAAGAACGGCTCGGGCGACTACTTTGTCGCCGAGGCCGACGAGTCCGACAGCTCCTTCCTGTTCCTGAACCCCAACGTGGTCATTGTGACCAACGTCGAGGCCGACCACCTCGATCACTACTCGGGTATCGAGGAGATCGAGGCAACTTTCGCCAAATTCATGAGCCTGGTGGGCGAGGACGGCACCGTCATCGTCTGCGGCGAGGACCCGCATCTGGTCGAGCTCGCCAAGTCGACGGGCCGTCACGTGCTTTCCTACGGCTTTGCCGAGAGCAACGACATCGTCTGCGTGCACCCGGATGTCAAGGGCATCCAGAGTGACTTTATCGTTCGCTTTGAGGACGGCACTGAGCACGCTGTGGAGATCAAGAGCAACCCCGGTCGCCACAACATGCTCAACGCCACGGCGGTGCTCACCGTCGCCCATGTCCTGGGCCTTGACATCGACGCCGCCGCCAAGGCGCTCTCGAGCTTTGAGGGCGTCCGCCGTCGCTTTACCCACGTGGGCGATATCGATGGCATCACCGTGGTCGATGATTACGGCCATCACCCCACCGAGATCAAGGCGACGCTTGCTGCCGCTTCGTCGCTGGGTTACAAGCACGTCGACGTCGTGTTCCAGCCGCACCGCTATTCGCGCCTGCAGGCCCTGTGCGACGACTTTGCCGATGCATTTGCCAATGCCGATAAACTGCTGCTGATTGATGTGTTCTCGGCTGGCGAGATGCCCATTCCGGGTGTCACCTCTAAGATGCTCGCCGATACCGTGCGCGCCAAGCATCCTGGCAAGGAGGTCGTGTACTGCTCCAGCCGTCTTGAGCTCAATCAGGAGCTCGAGCAGATGGTGGGCGAGGGCGACCTGCTGCTCACCATGGGTGCCGGCGACGTTACGACCGTCGGTCCCGAGTTCATTGAGTATCTGACTGCCAAGAAAGACGCTTAAGTCTAATGGGTCTGTTTAACGCCGTCATGGCGCTCTCGGGCATGATCGACACGGATGTGATCGAGGACGAGCGCCTTGCGCGTCATACGAGCTATCGTATCGGCGGCAAGGCCGACCTCTTTGTGACGTGCCATAGCTATCATGCCCTCCGCCGCGCCGTGGCGGTGCTCGATCGCGAGCAGGTGCCGTGGGTCATCATCGGCAAGGGCTCCAATCTGCTGGTTGCCGATGGCGGTTATCGCGGTGCCGTCATTTCGCTCGGACGTGAGTTCCAGCGCACGGTTGTTGCCGATGACGGTTGTACGCTGACGGTCGGTGCGGGCGTGATGTTTGCGCGCCTGGTCAACGATGCCCTGTCGCGTAGCCTCTCGGGCCTTGAGTTTGCCGTTGGCATTCCTGGTTCGGTCGGCGGTGCGATATCTATGAATGCCGGCACGCGGACCGAGTGGATTGGCTCGCTGGTTGAGGATGTCGTAACGTTTGACCCGGCATCCGGTATCAAGCATTATGCGGGGTCCGAGATCTCTTGGGGCTACCGCGAATGTAGCCTTCCCCGCAATGAGATCATCCTCGAGTGCGTGCTCAAGCTTAAACCGGCGCCCAAGGCCGACATTCGCGAGCGCATGGAGCGGTACCTTACAAGGCGCAAGCGTACGCAGCCCATGGGTCGCGCATCCTGCGGGTCTGTCTTTCGCAACCCGCCCGATGCGAGTGTGGGCAAGCTTATCGAGGATTGTGGATTAAAGGGTTTTTCGATTGGCGGCGCGGAAGTTTCGCCCGTTCACGCTAATTTTATCGTTAATAACGGAACTGCCTCGGCCGATGACGTTGCCGCGGTTATCAGACATGTGCACGGAAAGGTGAGGGAGGCGTATGGCATCGAGCTCAGACCGGAAGTTAAATTCCTCGGCTTCTAGAGCATCGAAACCCACCTTCCGCCGCGCCGGAGGGCGTTCCGGCGCGCCTGCCAAACCTCAACGCAATACCGTCGCGCACTCTAAGTCTGTCGGGCATGCTCGACAGACCAGTCGTCCGGTCGTCGGCTCGCAGCTCGGTAATCGTCCGGCCGCAAAAAAGTCCTCGCGTCCCTCGGTGACGTCAAAGCCTGTTATGGGCGCCAAGCCTGCCCGTCCCATGGCAGCTCCCAAGCCCTCGACGGGAACTAAAGCGGCGCGTCCAGGTCTCACGCTGGGCGCATCGAAACCGCGCTCGCTGACATCGGTGCCGGCTACCGCCAAGAAGCCTTCGAGTAAAAAAGGTTTCAACCCGTTATCTTCACTTGGAGCGATGGCAAATAAAACATCAGATGCCGCTTCTGTCGTTACAGGCAAAGGCAAAATCGTGGGCGGCGTTTTGGCCGTCTTGGCCGTGCTCGTCGTCGTTGCCATCGTGGTGATCAACTCTGGATTGTTTACTGCCACTGATATTCAGATTCAAGGCAGCGAGCATGTGACGAAGCACGATGCTATCCAGCTGATCGACTTGCCCGAGGGAACGTCGCTTTTTAACGTCGATCCCGACCAGATTACCGAGGATCTCAAGCAAAACCCGTGGGTCTCGGGCGTAGATGTCCAGCGCCAGTTTCCCCATACGCTTATCATTACGCCGACGGAGCGTAAAGTTATCGCCATTGCATATATCAGCTCCGACGACCTTGCCTGGGCTATCGGAGACGATGACACCTGGATCGCCCCGCTGTCGACGTCGGTCGAAGTGGACGACCAGGGCAACGTCATCACGACAGGGCAGGGCTCAAATACCTTGACCGGAATCGATGCCGCGCTGGCGCTCGCCAAGCATTATGGCGCGGTGTTGTTGACTGATGTCTCGGCGGATGTCGCTCCGGTTTCCGGCCAGGCGGTGAACTCGAAAGCCGTTAAGGCCGGCCTGGATTATGTGCGTGGTTTTTCGAGCGAGTTCTTGGGACAAGTCAAGGATATTTCCACGCCTTCGGTCGAAGCCATCTCGGCAAACCTCAATAACGGCATTGAGGTGTCGCTGGGCGATTCGGACGATATCGCCAAGAAGGAACGCGTAGTCACCAAGTTGCTTTCGCAGGTAGAGGGCGTAACGTATATCAATGTGCGCTCTCCAGGCAACTACACATTTAGGAATGCTCCGACCTCGTAGCGCTGGTTGATGCTTTGTTGAGGGGCCATACCACGCCGTTTATCTGGTTTGTTTGGTTTTCACGGTCAATTATTTGACTGATACGTTCATAATGTGCAAACATAATACGGTTTACCTTTGCATTTACTTTCAACCTGAAGGTTAATGTGCGCAGGGGTCGACCCATGCTATGGCTATAACCTTTGTTCGGAGGACCGACATGCACGAGACAGAGATCAACAACTACCTTGCCGTCATTAAGGTGGTCGGCGTCGGCGGCGGCGGTACCAACGCGGTCAATCGAATGATCGAAGAGGGCATCCGCGGCGTCGAGTTTGTTGCCATCAACACCGATGCTCAGGCACTCGCGATCTCTGATGCCGATATCAAGGTGCACATCGGCACCGACCTTACCCGCGGCCTGGGCGCCGGCGCCAACCCCGAGGTTGGCCGCAAGGCTGCCGATGAGTCCCGTGACGACATTGCCGAGGCGCTCGCTGGCGCCGACATGGTGTTTATCACCTGCGGTGAGGGCGGTGGCACCGGTACCGGCGCTGCTCCCATCGTTGCTGATATCGCGATGAACGAGGTCGGCGCACTGACTGTCGCCGTCGTGACCAAGCCCTTCACCTTCGAGGGCCGCAAGCGCAAGAAGAGCGCCGAGGAGGGCATCAAGACCCTCTCCGATTGCGTCGACACCATGATCGTCATCCCTAACGATAAGCTGCTCGACATCGCCGAGAAGAAGACCACCATGCTCGAGGCCTTCGCGATTGCCGATGGCGTCCTTTCCCAGGGCACCCAGGGCATCACCGACCTCATCACCGTCCCCGGTATCATCAACCTGGACTTCGCCGATGTTAAGACCATCATGAAGCAGGCCGGTACCGCCATGATGGGTATCGGTACCTCTTCTGGGGATACTCGTGCCGTCGACGCTGCCCAGCAGGCCATCTCCAGCCCGCTGCTCGAGAGCTCCATCGATGGTGCCACGCGCGTGCTGCTCTCCATCGCCGGTTCCAAGGACCTGGGCATCCAGGAGATCAGCGACGCCGCCGACGTTGTCGCCAACGCCGTCGACCCCGAGGCCAACATCATCTTCGGTACCGTTGTCGACGAGTCCCTGGGCGATCAGGTGCGTATCACCGTCATCGCTACGGGCTTCTCCGACTCCAACGTCAACCGTCAGGATGAGCTCTTTGCTGCTCAGCAGTCTCAGAGCAAGGCCGCTGCCTCCGCTGAGCCGCAGCGCACCGCTCCGGCTGCCAGCCCGGCTCAGGCCGCTCCGACCCGCAACGTCGGTGGTACCGAGCTGCCCAACTTTGGCAACGACCAGTTCGAGCTTCCCGACTTCCTGAAGCGCGGTAGCTTCTAGTTCGTTTTTCTCAACGACCTGCACGGGGTGTGTCCATTTGGATGCACCCCGTTTTGTTTCTCGTTTGTAAACGAAAGCCTCCAATCTCCTTACGTTCCCTTTACGTTTGGTCCCTACCGCTGCGGGTATCCTTTTAAGGAAGTATGACAGCCGTATAAACGCGGACTGCGCGGCGACGCCGCGGTACTTGTGTTATTAGGAGGCTTTAGTATGGCAGCACGTGCGGACAACGTTTCGCGTGTCGACCATGATGGAGTTACGTTGGTGGAGGGCGCGACATCCGATGTCCGCTTTGCCTTTACCGAGCGCACCGGTGGCGTTTCTGAAGATGCGTACTCCTCGCTCAACCTGGGCTCGCATGTAGGCGATGACCCCTTTGCTGTTCAAGAAAATCGTCGTCGAGCGCTCGAAGCTATGGGCGCCACTGAGTGCGAGCATAATCTGCTCGTGCCCAATCAGGTACATGGTGACCATATCGTTACGGTGACTTCGAACGGCGCCGACGATCTTGAGGCTGTTCGCGAGCAGATTGCCGAGGGCTGCGATGCCATCGTCTGTACGGCCCATGACGTGCCCGTGCTGCTCTGCTTTGCCGACTGCGCTCCCGTGGTGCTGGTGGCCCCTGGCGGATTTGCCGTGGTGCACTCCGGTTGGAAGGGCACGATTGCACGTATTTCTGCCAAGGCGTGCCAGGCGCTTTGCGATGCTGCCGGCTGCGATGCGAGCGACGTTTCCGCCTATATCGGCCCCCATATCTTGGCTGACGAATATGAGGTATCCCAGGAACTCATGGATCGCTTTGCCGTCGAGTTCTCTTGCATCGATGCGAGTGCCTCTCGCATGCTCGATCTTTCCGCTGCCATTTGTGAGGCGCTGGTAGATGCCGGTGTGGACGCGGATAATATCGTGGATACCCAGCTTTCGACTGTGCGCCAGAACGACCGCTTTTATTCCTACCGTAACGAGGACGGCACCTGTGGGCGCCATGCCGCGATCGGCGTGATGCTATGAGAAAGATCGTATCGGTCCTGAGCGCCGCTGTGCTTACGCTTACGCTGTGCGCCTGTTCTTCGGGATCTTCTACCTCTTCCATTACCGTGGCCGGCTCCACGACCTGCCTTCCTATCGCCGAAATTGCGGCAGAGGGCTTTAAGGAGGAGACCGGCATCGACGTGCTCGTTTCCGGTTTGGGCTCTTCCGCTGGCATCAGCGCTGGCACGGCCGATATCGCCAGCTCCTCCCGTGGACTCAATGCCGACGAACAGGATCTGGGCCTGACTCCCATCGTCATTGCCCACGACGGTATCGCGGTCATCGTGAACGACGATAACCCGGTCGATAACCTCTCGACCGAGCAGCTCCGCGATATCTATGCCGGCAAGATTACTAATTGGAAAGAGGTCGGTGGCGAGGACCTGAAGATTCAGGTCATCAACCGAGACGAGGCATCCGGCACGCGTGAAGCATTCCGCACCATCGTGATGGACGGCACCCCGTTCGATCGCCGCTCGGCCGTTCTTTCGGGCACGGGCCAGGTGCGCGACGTGGTATCTCGTTCGCACGGTGCCATTGGCTACATTTCGCTGGGCTTCGTCGATAGCCTCAACGCCAAGACCTCGGTCAAGGCCGTCTCGGTCAATCATGTTGAGGCGTCCGAGAAGACGGTCGCGAGCGGCGGCTATCCCATCTCACGCGACCTTTACTTCTTTGTGAAGGGTGCTCCTTCGCAGCAGGCGCAAGATTACATCGACTATGTGACGTCCGAAAAGATGGACAAGCAGATTCGCGAGGCGGGCTTTATCCCCGTCACCAACGACGAGAAGGGGAGTGAGTAGCATGGAAGCACAGGAAAACTCCCAGACTGAGCGGAATGTTCAGACGCCCAAGAAGCGCGAGCTGGCGCTCGTATCGCGCAGTACCTATATCAAGGAGAAGGCGCTGCAGTGGATCTTCTTTGCCTGCGCGTTCTTGGCGGTCGTTACCGTCATCCTGATTTTTGTCTTTACCACGTACTCGGCGCTGCCCGTCTTTACCGACATCGGTCTGGCGGACTTCTTTAGCTTTACGTGGGCGCCCTCTGAGGGTCACTACGGCATCGTGTCGCTGCTTGCCGGCTCGGGTCTGGTGACCGTCGGTGCACTCGCCATGGGTGTGCCCCTAGGCGTGGGCACGGCCGTGTATCTGGTCGAGATCGCCAGCAAGCGCGTGCGCAAGCTCATCAGCCCTGCCGTTGACCTGTTGGCCGGCATCCCTTCTATCATCTATGGCTTCTTTGGCATGATCATCATCCGCCCGTTTATCGCACAACTGACCGGCGGTCTTGGTTTTGGCGCGCTGACGGCGTGGTTCGTGCTCGCCATTATGATCGTGCCCACCATCACGACGCTTACCATCGATGCTCTCAATTCCATTCCCATGGGCATTCGCGAGGCATCGTATGCCATGGGCGCCACCAAGTGGCAGACTATCTATAAGGTCGTGTTACCTGCCGCCAAGCTGGGTATCGTGGATGCCATCGTGCTGGGTATGGGCCGTGCCATCGGCGAGACCATGGCCGTGCTCATGGTCGTGGGTAACGCCCCGGTTATTCCCGACAGCATTGCGAGCCCCATCTCGACGCTCACGAGCCAGATTGCGCTCGACATGAGCTATTCCTCGGGTCTGCATCGCTCGGCGCTGTTCGGCATGGGCGTGGTCCTGTTTATCATCTCCGCCACGCTGGTGGGCATCGTCCGCCTGGTTTCCAAGAAGAAGAGGGGGTAGGCTATGTCCGATTCCGTTGACACGACGGTCGATACGACCTCGTCGCGCGAGCGCATCAAGCGTGCCCTTTCCCATGGCAAGAAGGGCCGCATCAACAAGGACCTGTCCAACAAGATCATGCTTGGCGTGTTCCGTGCCGCGGCATACATCACCACGCTGGTGCTGGTCGCTATCATCGCCTACGTGGTCATCAACGGCCTGCCACACATCTCGCTCGACTTTATCTTCGGTTGGCCCCAGGGCGTCAACGCCGAGGGCGGTATTTGGCCCACGATCGTCTCGACCGTCTATGTGACGGCGCTCGCCATGCTTATCTGCACGCCGATCGCTGTGCTGGCAGCCGTCTATCTGGCCGAGTACGCCAAGCAGGGCAAGGTCGTCGAGCTCATTCGCTACGCTGCTGACGCTTTGGCCTCGGTGCCCTCCATCGTTATGGGCCTGTTTGGCTACGCCTTGTTTGTCGAGGCCATGGGCCTGGGCCTTTCGATGGTCTCGGCCGCTCTGGCGCTCGCGCTCTTGATGCTTCCCATCGTCATGCGCACCACCGAAGAGGCCATTCGCGCCGTCCCGCGCTATATCCGTTGGGGCGCGTACGGCCTGGGCGCCACCAAGTGGCAGGTTGTCTCCAAGATTGTGCTTCCTTCTGCCTTTGGCCGTATTGCCACGGGCATCGTCCTCGCCATCGGCCGCGCCATTGGCGAGACCGCGGTGGTGCTCTACACCATGGGCCAGGCCATCAATCTACCTATTTCGCCGCTCGATTCCGGCCGCCCCATGACGGTTCACCTGTACCTGCTTGCCAACGACGGCATCAACATGAACGCAGCCTACGGCACCGCGCTCTTGCTGATGGTGATCATTCTGGCCTTCAACCTGTTTGCGCGCTTCCTGTCGCGCAAGCGTCGCTAGTTAAGGAGTCCCATGTCCGTTTATCAGTCCGCTCCCACGCTGGAGCAAGCGGCCATTACGGCCAAGGATTTCAACTTTTGGTACGGTGACTTTCATGCGCTGACGGGGCTTGACCTCAACATCGCCAAAAACGCCATCACCGCCTTCATTGGCCCTTCGGGCTGCGGCAAGTCGACGTTTTTGCGCTGCATCAACCGCATGAATGATCTGATCGAGGGTACGCGCGTCGAGGGCACCATGACGCTCGACGGCAATGATATCTATGCCGAGGGCGTCGACCCGGTCGACCTCCGTCGTCGCGTGGGCATGATCTTTCAGCAGCCCAACCCGTTTCCCAAATCCATCTACGAGAATGTCGCCTTTGGCCCTCGTCTGCAGGGCGTGACTAGCAAAAGCGACCTCGATGACATCGTGGAAGAATCGCTCAAGCGCGCCAACCTCTGGAAAGAGGTATCCAATCAGCTCAACAAGGATGGTTTGGCGCTCTCGGGCGGTCAGCAGCAGCGTCTGTGCATCGCGCGCGTGCTTGCGGTGCAACCCGATGTCCTCCTGATGGACGAGCCCTGCTCCGCCATCGATCCCACATCCGTCTCTAAGGTCGAGGATCTGATGGCCGAGCTGGCGCCCGAGATGACGATCATCATCGTCACGCATTCAATGCAGCAGGCAGCTCGTATCAGCGACTACACCGCATTCTTCTTGCAGGAAGTTGCCGGCGAGCCCGCCACGCTCATCGAGTATGGTCAAACCGACGCGATCTTCACCAGCCCGGTGGACTCGCGGACGAAAGACTATATCACCGGCCGCTTTGGCTGATCGGTGCGACTAGTCCCAAGCCGATCGGACCTGGTCCGGTGCGTATTCACTGTGCGGGCTGCATGACCGCACCCAACTGATTGGAGTGAACCATGCGCAAACTGTTTTCCCGTCAGCTCGTCGAGGCCCGTCACGAGATGCTGAGCATCTATGAGGCCGTCGATCTGGCTCTCCACGATGCCGTGAAGGCCTATGTGACCGACGACCGCAAGCTCGCCACCAAGACCAAGAAACGTACGCTTTCGATTGACGCGCGCTGCGCCAACCTGGAGGCCGTCTGCTACAACCTGATCGCCACGCAGTCACCGGTCGCCTCCGACTTCCGCCTGCTTCAGACGATCATCTACGTCGACTTTAACCTGCAGCGCATGACCGATAAGGTCCGTCAGATCTGCCGTGCCACGCGTCATATGATCAAGGCCGACATCTCGCTGCCCAAGGAGCTTGTCGGCACGGTTGAGGCCGAGGCTGAGGCCGTCTACCAGGTGCTGGGCTCTTCGCTTTCTGCGCTCGTCACCAATGACATGTCCATCATCTGCAACCTGGCCGTCGAGGACGAGCCAGTGCACGCCGCCTACGAGAAGTTCTTCCGCACCTTTAACCGTATGGATACGGGCGACTTTATGGACGACGACAGCAACTATGACGACCTGCGCCGCGCCATCATGGTTTCGCGCTACCTCGATCGCATCGCTTCGATTTCCATCGATGCCGCTTGCCGTTTGACCTTCCTGTTGACTGGTCAGCGTATGAACGCCGGCGATATCGCCCGTGTGGACGAGGATGAGCTCGAGAGCATGCGCGTGCCTTCGGGCGAGGGTGTTATCATGAGGCCCGCCGTCGACGCGCGTTACGTTGCCAAGGTGCCCGCCAACGAGGTCAGCGAGGGTCTTCGCTACCTGCTCGATCATCTTGAGGACGAGGACGATGGCGAGGACGACGAGGAGTAAGTGACCCCGTTCGTCGAAAGATTGTAAATACCTAAGTGAGCGCGGCCTTGCACATGCGGGGCCGCGCTCTTGCGTTAGCATGGGACTACTTGTTTGGCTGTCAGCGGAGGCGATTAGCAATGGATAACTATTTGGACTTGATGCGCGCTCGCCGCGAGCAGATTCTGGAACGTTTTTATGCGGCGCTCGATCGCGCGGGCCGCCCCCACGACGCCGCGCGCCTCATTGCCGTGTCCAAGACCGTTGGCGTCGATGAGACCGTTGCCGCCATCCAGGCGGGGTATCGCCATTTTGCCGAGAACCGCCCGCAGGAGCTGGTTCGCAAGCTCACGGGTCTGGCGGAGCATCCGGAGCTGCCCGAGGTGCGCTTCGATATGATCGGCAACCTGCAGACCAATAAGATCAATGCGGTGCTGGGCTCAGCCGAGCTGATTCACTCGGTGGGTTCGCTGCATCTGGCACAGGCGATCTCGAGCCGTGCTGTCCGCAAGATTGAGGCAGGCGAGCTCGCCGGCCCCCAGCGTGTGCTCATCGAGGTCAATGTGAGTGGTGAGGAGTCGAAGGGAGGCTTTTCGCCCGATGAGATTCGCGCCGCCGCGGGTGAGCTTGCGGAACTTGAGGGAATTTGCGTACAGGGGCTTATGACTATGGCGCCCCGGGGGAATAAGGATGTGGCACGCCGCACCTTTGCGGGGCTTCGTGAGCTGAGGGATGAGCTGGAGGCTGCGCATCCCGATTTGAACCTGCCTGAGCTTTCCTGCGGCATGAGCGAGGACTTTGAGCCTGCCCTTGAGGAGGGCTCTACGCTCGTTCGCCTGGGCAGGGTAGTATTTAGCCCGGAGTTTGCAGTAAAATAAGGCTCTGAAGTGCGCACTGATTATCGGGGCGCCTGCACTAAACCGCGAGAGGACACAACCATGGGCTTCCTTGACGAGATTAAAAATAAGATGCACCTGGGCGGCCAGCAGGGTTACGACCAGGGTTATGGCCAGGACGACGACTACGGCTACGATGACGGCTATGACGATAGTTATCAGGGCAACGGCTACGGCGGTGCTTCGGGCGAGGGCTTCTACACCCAAGACGAGCCGAGCAACGGCCTGCTTGGTCAGACGCGCCGCGGTGAAGCTGAGTCGGTTGCCGTGTATACGCGCTCCGGTCAGCTGGTCGGCGATGACTCCCGCCATGCCACGACGTATAACCCGCCTTCGCGCTCGCAGGACAGCGTTGCGAGCGGTTATCGTCCTGGTGCCTATGACACGCCGTCGAGCTACGCCGAGAACACCCGCGCCCGTGCCGCCGCTGCGCCCGCGCCTGCACCGAGTGATGCCTCGGCCTATGCGAGCAATATCATCAACGCCACGCCGCAGCTGCCGGCCTATGTCCTGCGCCCCGAGAGCTATGACGACGTGGAGACCGTGGTGCGCCGCGTTCGCACCAAGCAGCCTGTCGCACTGATTTTTGTGGGCGTACGCACCGAAGTTGCCAAGCGCGTCTTGGACTTCTCTTACGGCTTTGCCTGCGGTCTGGGTGCCACGGTCAAGGAGGTGGGCGACCGCGTGTTCATGGTGCTGCCCGCCGGCTGCGAGGTCAAAGATTCCGATCTCAAGAAGCTTCGTGCCGACGGCTACCTTAAGTAAAGACAAGACGAGGAGATTCCCATCAACATCTACACTATCGTCCAGCTGGTCAACACGCTGTTCAACTTCTATTCCACGCTCATTGTCGTCTACTGCTTTATGACGTGGATTCCCATGAAGCAGGGTGGTTTACTTCAGGATATTGCTGCGGTGCTCGATAGCGTGTGCGGTCCGTGGCTCAACCTGTTCCGTCGTTTCATTCCGCCGATGGGCGGTATCGATTTTTCGCCGGTCGTTGCGATTATTGCGTTGCAGTTGGTGCAGAGGCTGGTTCTGCAGCTTCTTATAGGTATACTCGTATAGAACTGACTTTGTAACTTACGTCGGGCGTGTAGCGCCGAGGCGATGAAAAAGGAGACTTGTTATGGCTATTACCCCTGCAGACATCCAGGCTCAGACTTTCTCTGAGGCCAAGCGTGGCTACGATCCTGCTGAGGTCGACGTCTTCTTGGAGACGCTGTCCTCCGAGGTTGACGCTATGCTCGCTAAGATCGTCGACCTTAAGGGTCGTCTGACTGCTACCGAGCAGCAGCTTGCCGATGCACAAGCTCAGCTTGCCCAGGCTCAGGATGCCACCGCCCAGGCCGTTCCTGCCGCCCCTGTGGCTGCTCCCGCCCCTGACTTCTCCGCTCAGGAGCGCCAGATTTCCGCTGCCCTGATCGCTGCCCAGCAGACCGCTGAGACCATCGTCAACGATGCCAACGAGAACGCTGAGCGTATCCGCAACGAGGCTGACGCTAAGGCCCGCGAGGTTATCCGCCAGGCTCTGACCGAAAAGCAGGCCGAGCTCGAGGAAATCGATCGTCTCAAGGCTTCCCGTGAGGAGTTCAAGGCAGAGTATCTCAAGCTCATCCAGCACTTCATGGACGATGCCCAGAACTCCTTCCCGGCCGACCTCATGGCCTCCACGCCGGTCGGTTCTGCCGCTTCTCCTGCCGTGACCGTGCCTGCTGCCGAGCCGCTGCCCGTCGCTGATCCGGTTGTCCCCGTGGCCGACCCTTTCGCCCCGATCGACAACTTCGCCGCTGACGACCTGGACTAGCACCAGATCTGCAATCTAGTGTCCTTAAGAGGAGCTCGCACCTGCGGGCTCCTTTTTTGTGGCTGTATACGGGTTGGGAAACGAAACGCCGAGCTCTGCGTGCGATGACGCAGAACTCGGCGAACGGGTGAGCGGTAGAAGGTAGATTTTAAGGCATGTCCCAAAAATCTACTTGAGGAGGAAGTTGGAGAGGGGAATGGTGCGGGCCTCGCGATGCTCGGGATCGGCGATGTGGTCGGCGGGATAGCCACAGACGAGCATGTGATAGGGATAGACGCCCTTGGGCAGATTGAACTGCTCCTGTGCCACCTCAGGCTTAAAATGGCATACCCAGCACGTTCCTAGGCCCTGCTCGGTGGCCTCCATCATCATCTGATCACACACGATGGACGTATCGATTTCACTGGAATTCATCTGGTCATACGGGCGCACCCAAGCATCATCGGTAACGCTGCAAATAAGGAAGACAAGCGGAGCCCCAAAGATAGACCCATCACGAGCAAACCGAGGCTGACAATCAGCAGCCTTCTCTAGAAGCTCAGGCGTATCCAACACCATCACACGGGTTGGATGATTATTACAAGCAGAAGGAGCAATACGCCCCGCCTCAATAACAGCATCAACCACCGCCCGCTCCACAGGACGATCCTCAAACAACCGACAAGAATACCGACCACGAGCCAGATCCAAATACGCCATACAAGCCCTCCAACAATTAAAAATCAAACAAACCCAAAGTAACCCAAAGAGTACCCAAAGCAGCAATCAGCCAAACGTTCATCAAGGGCCAAAGTGTCCGAACGGATACCAAAGGTCCCTTCAGCCAAACCCCCGTCGCGCTAAATCTATCAGCCAAAGTTCCCAATGGTGGTGCATAAGGGAGCGGGCCCGGCCACTAATAACCTTTTGAACGACTCTGCTTGCAG
>CAJJPN010000043.1:0-13581 GCA_905193635.1 Coriobacteriaceae bacterium | reverse complement strand
GGTAACCTCGCGGCGTTCGCCGGCCTGCGTGTAGCGCAGGGGGAAGTTTGCGCGGTTTCGCGCGGCCTCGATGGTACCGCGCTCGCGGGCGATCCAGTAGTACTCGCCGACGATGCCGAGGGTATCGGCGCCGTAGGGGAGATAGGTCGACAGCTGGTGTAGCAATGGACCGGGGCAGAAGACCTCGGTTGCGAAATCGATGGGGAAGTCCTCGGGGATGGCGGGCGCTACGGGTGCGGGGGCCGGTACCATCGTCGGTGCGAAGGCCTGCTCATTGACGGGCGTCACCTCGATGACGGGCGCGGGTTCGGCGCCGAGTACTGATTCGGTGTCCGCTTTCGGCATCGCCGCGGAATCTGCGGGCTCGACGATGGCAGGTGCGTCTGCGGTCGCGGTGTCGAACTCGACTTGCGGAGCGCTCTGATTCTCGACGCTCGACTTTGCCTCGATGGGCGTGGAGGCCATGGTGGTGATGCCGGCGTTGGCGTTCTCGGGGTCATAGACGACCGTGAGCGAGATGGCGGGCAGCGGCGTCTCGGGCTCCGGTGCCGATTCGGTGGCGCCTTGATCGGCGGGCTCGTCGGACTGATCGTCCTCGGCCTCGTTGCCAAAGACATCGCTGTTTTGGAACGCAGGCGTCTCGGGTTGGTCAGCGGCTTCTTCGGTTGTCGACTTGGGCGCTTCGTTGAGCTCCACAGTTGCTTCCTGCTCGGATATGACTTCGGGATCGGTCGTGGCGGCGATTTCGGTTTCGGCTTCTGCTGTTACCTCAATAGCGACTTCGATCTCTGTCTCGGGCTCGGGTTCCGGAGCGACTTCGGCCACGGGCTCGGGATGCTTAACGTGCTTGGGACGTACGGCCTTGAGGTCCTTCTCGCCGCGCTTTTTCTTTTTGTAGGACTGCTTGGCGCCCTTGGCTGCCTTGGGCTTGTCCTCGCCTTTGGCAAGGGCGGTATCCCAGGCCTCGTTGGCGATGACGGTGGCATAAAGGCGGCCGCCCTTAAAGACGGTCAGCTTAATGCAGTCGTCGAGTTCCTCGAGCAACTCGCGCGTGGACTCGAAGCCCAGGTCATAAGCGGCCATGTCGCCGGTGGCGAGCGCCTCCTCGACCTGCGTCATAAACGTTTGCTTGCCGCATCCAATCGCATCGCGCAGCAGGCGATACAGATAGATGTGGTTGCCCAGCGATAGCGTGGGCTTAACTATTGTCTTGCTCATGGCAAATCTCCTCTTTACACACCAAAGCATCTTACCATCGCACGGGGCGTGCTACCTCGGCGCCCAAGGCAAACGGGCGCGACCGTTGCCGGTTCGCGCCCGTTATACAGATCGGTTCTCTATGAGAAGCAAACGTGCTTAGTTGCCCGATGTCGTGCCTTGGCTTGAACTGTCAGATGTCGTGCCCGATGTGGTGCCACTCGAATTGCTGTTGCTGCTGTTTGCTGTGCCCGTTCCCGACGTGGTGTCGCTCGTCTGGTCGCCCGTGCTCGGTTGAGAGCCGTCAGTCGTTTGGCTTGAGTCGGTCGTGCCGGATTGCGTACCGCTGTTGGCCGTAGAGGAATCGGTGCCCTGCGATTGGTTTTGGGTGTTCGAGGACGAATTGGCAGAGGCAGAACTGTCTTGCGTGTCGTCCGTCTGTGCCTGCTGATCCTGCGACTGGGTGTTGCCATTTGCATCGCTCTCGGTCGTGCGCGACGACAGGATTGGCTCGGGACGCTCGCCCAGACCCTCACCGGCAGTGGTGATAAGGATGGCGCCGGCGCAGGCGATGACCGCGACGATGGCGATGGCGATCGAGAAGACGATGACCTTCTTTTGCGTCTGGCTGCGCTCTGCTGCCGCCTTGGCGCGCAGGCTGTCGGGGGCGACGCGCGCCGTGGTCGCGCGCCCCGCAATTTGGCGCATCTCCTGCGTAGTTGCGGCGCCGCCCAAGTGCTCCTCGGCATTTAACTCAACGGGCTCATAAGCACCGGCGGGGTAGTCGTCGGCGGCGTGCGTACCTTTGAGGGCTTCGGCGCTGGCAGAGATAAAGTGGCGGTAGACCTGCGAGGACACAACGGTGATGACCGAGCTCACGGCGGCACCAATTACTGAACCAGCGATGCCGATCTTGGAAGCAAGCGCGACGCTCGTGGCGGCAGCTGCGGCGCCGGCGATGATTTGGGGAATGGAAATGTCGTCGAACAGGCCCTTTTTGGGCGCGATGGCCATGGTTTGTCCGATGGAATGGTTCTCGTGCACGCCGTTGTTGAGCGCTGCCGGTGTCATGACGCGCGTGCGCGGCGCGTCGGTGTACTTGGTTGTCATACGGGGTCCTCCCGGTGTAAATCTGCTTCGTTTCGTTTAGCCATCAGGGTACCCACCAGATGTGAATCGTACATGACATTTAACAGATACCATCAACTCATCAATAGCTCACCAAGTTGGTGGGATGCGGTTACACCTGGCGGTTGAACTACAATAGGGCTTGCTAATTGTTGTGAATGGCGTCTACGCACGGGAGCATTCTTCACCTTTCTCAGTCTGATGGCTTTTTGCGTGTGGCGGCGGCGTCGCCGCGGATTCGCGTGGCCGATGTCGAGGGCAATGCCGAGGTTGCGCTGGCGGCTGTTCGCGAGGCTACCGAGCGCGGCGTTCGCGCGCTGGCGCTGCCCGAGCTTAACCTGACCGGCTATACCGCGGCCGATCTGTTCCATAACCGCACATTGCTGCATGCCTGCGAGGCTGCTCTGGTGCATATCCTCGATGAAACCCGCGAGCTGCCGATTGTCTTTACCGTCGGCCTTCCCGTTGCGGTGGCCGAAAACATCTACAACTGCGCGGCCGTGTGCTGTGCGGGCGAGCTTTTGGGCCTTACGGCTAAGAAGTATCTGCCCAACTATGGCGAGTTCTACGAGCGCCGCTGGTTTGCCCCGGCGCCTGCCGATCCCGTGTGGGTTGAATTTGCCGGTCAGGGTCCGGTGCCGCTTGGCTCGGGGCTTGTCTACCGCTGCTGTGATGAGGGCGCCGAGGACCTGGTGCTGGGCGTTGAGGTCTGTGAGGACCTGTGGGTGCCGGCGCCCCCTTCGACCGAGATGGCGCTTGCCGGTGCGACGGTGATTCTCAACCCGTCGGCTTCTGACGAAATCATCGGTAAGGCAGATTACCGCCGCAGCCTTATCTCTAACCAAAGCGCGCGCCTGTACTGTGCCTATGCCTACGCGGATGCGAGTGAGGGCGAGTCCACGACCGACATGGTCTTTGCGGGCGAGAACCTCGTCTACGAAAACGGCTCGAAGCTCGCCGCGACCAAACTGCTTACCTGCGATATGGCCATCGTCGACGTTGACCTTGACCGTCTGGTTGCCGAGCGCCGTCGCTCGACGACGTGGACGCGCGCGGACGATGCGCCGGAGGCCACGACCGTTGAGTTTTCGTTTGAGGGCGTGTTGGCCGAAGAGCCTGTCCTGCGCGATGCACTCGGCATCGACCGTGTCTTCCCCCGCGCACCCTTTGTTCCGGCCGACCATGGTGACCTGGCCGAGCGTTGCGAGACCATCCTCGACCTGCAGACCGCGGGCCTCAAGACCCGTCTTGCCCATACGGGTACCAAGGCGGCTGTCATCGGTCTTTCAGGCGGTCTGGACTCCACGCTGGCGCTGCTTGTGACCGTGCGTGCCTTCGATGCGCTGGGGCTGCCGCGCACGGGTATCACGGCGGTTTCCATGCCTGGCTTTGGCACGACGCATCGCACTAAGTCGAATGCCGAGTCGCTCGCTCGCGACCTGGGCGTGAGCTTCCGCGAGGTTTCGATCCACGCGGCTGTGGAGCAGCACTTCAAGGACATTGAGCACGATCCGACCGTGCAGGACGTGACCTACGAGAACAGCCAGGCCCGCGAGCGTACGCAGATTCTGATGGATCTGGCCAACCAGGCTGGCGGTTTTGTCATCGGCACGGGCGACCTGTCGGAGCTGGCGCTCGGCTGGGCTACCTATAACGGCGACCACATGAGCATGTACGCCGTCAACGCGAGCGTGCCCAAGACGCTTGTGCGCCATCTGGTGCGCTATGCGGCCGATGTCTTTGGCGGGCGTATTGCCGAGGTCTTGCTCGATATCCTCGATACGCCGGTGTCCCCCGAGCTCCTGCCGCCCACGGGCGACGGCGAGATTGCGCAGAAGACTGAGGACCTGGTGGGCCCGTACGAGCTGCACGACTACTTCCTCTACTACCTGCTGCGTTTTGGCTTTGAGCCGGGCAAGATCTACCGCATGGCGCTCAAGAGCTTCGAGGGCGTCTACGACGTCAAGACCATTCACACGTGGCTACGCACGTTCTACCGTCGCTTCTTTGCCCAGCAGTTTAAGCGCAGCTGCCTGCCCGATGGCCCCAAGGTGGGCTCGGTCACGCTCAGCCCGCGCGGCGATTGGCGCATGCCGAGTGACGCCAGCTCGCGCCTGTGGCTCGCCCAGATTGACGCGCTCAATCCGATGGACTAAGGTTGCCAAATTGAACCAAAACAGCGGGTGCAAGCGTTACACTTTTGCAATCTGATGGCCCGTATCGCGCGGCGCTCTTGTCGGAGCGCCGCGTTTTTCATATCGAAAGGTGGCACCATGCAGGCATCGCAGCGTCTCGACCGCTTTGGCGCGGAGGTCTTCGCCTCGCTCAACAACAAACTGCTTGCGCTGAAGGCTCAGGGCAAGACCATTTACAACATGAGCGTGGGCACGCCCGACTTTAAGCCGTACGACCACGTGGTCGAGGCGCTCACGCAAGCGGCCCAGGACCCCGAGATGTGGAAGTATGCCCTGCGCGACCTGCCCGAACTCAAGCAAGCCGTGTGCGATTACTATGAGCGCCGCTTTGGCGTTTCGGGCATTACGCCGTCTATGGTGCAGTCGTGCAACGGCACGCAGGAGGGCGTGGGCCATTTGGGCCTGGCCCTGCTCGATCCGGGTGACACCATTTTGGTTCCCGATCCGTGCTACCCGGTCTTTGAGGCGGGCGCCAAGATTGCCGATGCCAAGCTCGAGTACTATCCGTTGGTCGCCGAGCATAATTACCTGCCCTATGTGGCGGGCATCGATCCCGAGGTGGCCGATCGTGCCAAGTATATGATCGTGTCGTTGCCCGCCAACCCGGTCGGCTCGGTGGGCACGCCCGAGGTCTACGAGGAGATCATCGCTTTCGCCCGCGAGCACGCCCTGCTCATCGTCCATGACAACGCGTACTCCGACATCGTGTTCGACGGCGAGCCGGGCGGAAGCTTCTTGCAGTATCCTGGTGCGCTTGAGGTGGGCGTGGAGTTCTTCTCGCTTTCCAAGTCGTTTAACGTTACCGGTGCGCGTATCGGCTTTTTGGTCGGCCGCGAGGACGTGGTCTCTGCCTTTGCCAAGCTGCGCGGCCAGATCGACTTTGGTATGTTCTTCCCGATCCAGAAGGCTGCTATCGCCTGCCTGAACGGTCCGCGCGATGAGGTCGAGGCGCAGCGTCTGAAGTACCAGGAGCGCCGCGATGCCCTGTGCGACGGTCTTGAGGGCTTGGGCTGGGAGCGTCCCAACGCGCATGGCTCTATGTTTGTGTGGGCCAAGCTTCCCGGTGGTCGCACCGATTCCATGGCGTTTTGCGAGGAGCTTATGGAGAAGGCCGGCGTTGTGGTGACGCCGGGCGCGAGCTTTGGTCCTTCGGGTGAGGGGCATGTGCGCATGGCGCTGGTCCTGCCGCCCGATCAGATCGCTTTGGCTGTCGAGGCCATTCGCGAGGCGGGCCTGTATTAGAAAGCTATTCCGCTCGTCAATAGCTCGAAACCGATTTCGTGCAGTTATTTTACGAATCCTGCAAACAATTTCGGTAAACGGTCGATTTTTGGCTGCGAATAGGAGCATAATCAAAGTCCCGATTGGATGTATTGGGATTACGGCAAGCCGCTCGGGTCGTTCCCGGGCGGCTTGTTTGTGGAGAGAGATGGGAGTTTCTAATGGTTAACGAGAAGAAGGTCGCTATTGTCGGCTGCGGTTTCGTTGGTTCGTCTTCGGCGTTCGCGCTGATGCAGAGTGGTCTGTTCTCCGAGATGGTCCTCATCGACGTGGACAAGAACCGCGCCGAGGGTGAGGCCCTGGATATCGCGCACGGCATGACGTTTGCCGAGCCGATGAAGATCTACGCCGGCGATTATTCCGATGTCGCCGACGCCGCCATGATCGTCGTCACCGCTGGCGCTGCCCAGAAGCCCGGTGAGACTCGCCTGGACCTGGTCAACAAGAACGTCAACATCTTTAAGTCCATCATTCCCGAAATTAAGAAGTCTGGCTTCGACGGCATTCTGCTCATTGTCTCCAACCCGGTCGATGTTCTGACCTATGCCGCCATCAAGATGTCCGGCCTGCCCGAGGGCCATGTCATCGGCTCCGGCACCGTGCTCGACACTGGCCGTCTGCAGCAGATGCTTGGTGCCCACGTCGAGGTTGACCCACGCGATGTCCAGGCCTATGTCATGGGTGAGCACGGCGACTCTGAGTTTGTCGCTTGGTCCAGCGCCCAGGTTGCCGGCGTGCCGCTGAACACTTTCTGCGAGCTTCACGGTCATCTGGAGCATGAGGCTGCCGAGAAGCGCATCGCCGAGGACGTCAAGAGCTCCGCCTACACCATCATCGAGAAGAAGCACGCCACCTACTATGGCGTCGCCATGGCCGTCAAGCGCATCTGCACCGCCGTCATGCGCGATGAGCAGACCGTTCTGCCCGTCTCCTCGCTCATGGTGGGCGAGTATGGCCTGTCCGATCTTGCCATCTCCATGCCGACGGTCGTTGGCCGCGACGGCGTCGTCTGTCGCGTCCCCGTGCCGCTGAACGATGACGAGCAGCATGAGCTCACCGCCTCCGCCAAGGCCCTCAAGGACATCATCGACAGCGTCGACTTCTCCTGCTAAATCAAGCTCGCTAGAGCGAAAAGCTACAATGAAGGCGTCCGGGTCCACACGGCCCGGGCGCCTTTTTGGTGCAAAGTAACCTGACCCCAATGCACCATAGTTGCCCCAATGCACCATAGTTGATGGGAGGGCCATATCGGATTCGCCTAATTTTTTAACCTATGCCCAGACGGCGTTTGATCCGTTTGAGGAGAGGCCGTTCTGCGCGGTGGATAGCCTCGTCTTTGCGTGGTTGTCCTATTTGCGTTTGCCGGGTGATATGGCGGAGCTGACGAACTGGCAGGGCCTAGACGTACGCGAGCTGCTGCGTGCCGAGTGCTACCGGGACATGATTGACGACTTGTGGGACCCGGAGGGGAGCAAGGCCTTGCTGGAGGCCGTGGCAGCAAGTCCTCGCTACCGTGGCGTGCACGTTTGCGGCTATCGTGCCGTGAGCGATGTGGTGGCGACAGAGCAGTTTGCAGCCATGGCGTTCCGGTTTCCGGCGGGGTTTAGCTATCTTTCCTTCCGGGGGACCGACAGCACGATTGTGGGCTGGAAAGAGGACTTTAACATGGCGTTCCGGTATCCTGTGCCGGCCCAGGAATCCGCGGCGCGTTATGTGGACGAGGCGGCGGATGCGATTGACGGGCCGCTTTTGTGCGGAGGTCATTCCAAGGGTGGAAACCTTGCGGTGTACGGTGCGGCGATGTGCTCCGATGTCGCCCGTGCGCGAATCGAACAGGCGTATTCCCATGATGGTCCGGGTTTCGTCGAGGAGTTTCTGAACGGCAACGCCTTTGCCTATCTTTCCGGTCGAATCGACAAGACGCTACCTCGGTCGTCGATCTTTGGCATGATGTTCGAGACGCAGGAGGACTATGCCATCGTTGAGAGCACCGAGTTCAGCCTGCTGCAGCACAATCCCTTTAGCTGGGTGGTTGATGGTCGCGACTTCGTGTACTGTGAGCGCCTGTCCGCCGGTGCTCGATACGTTGATGGCTCCATTCGCGAGATGCTGCTTGCAGTTTCGCCTAGCGAGCGCGAGCGTTTTGTAGATGCGTTGTTCTCCGTGTTTGAGGCTACGGGTGCTGAGCGGTTTGCGGATATCGCTGGGAATCTGCGCGAGAGCCTGCCCGTGATGCTCCAGGCTGCGCAAGGGTTTGACAAGGATACGCGACGCTTTGTCTCGCAGACCATCGTGGCAATTCTTAAGTGTGCGCTGCTGCCCAAACGTCCCGAGTTCAGCGTGCCTTCTAGTGGTAAGAGCCTGGCAGAACAGCTCGAGGTATGGCAGTCCGAGCTCCTGCGCTAGCCATTGGTGCAAAGCAACCTGTCCCCGATGCACCAATCTTCGATGCGCCTGGGGCGGGCTCGACCGCTATACTGGTTCGTGCTCAATTCAATCTAGAACGGAATGCCGTATATGAAAATCAATCATGCGATTCTGCATATCCTGGACTTTGACTCTGCCGTCAACGTTATGAGCCAGCGCGAGCTCGATATCGAGAGCCGTACCGTGCGCAACTTCGTGACCACGCATCTGCGCCGCGCACGCACCTCGGCCGACAATAAACGCGCCGCGTTTGCCGAGAACTCTGCGTTTGGCGGCGAGCTCAAGGGCTATTTCTTTGGCGAGCGCGAGTTCGTAGACCTGTCGCAGCAGATTGCGGAGTTCATTTCCTCCGAGCTTACCAAGGCCGAAAAAGCCGAGTCCACCGATGTGCTCGTGGCCGACTTTGACGACGATGAGGATGCCCGCTGGTTTGCCGTGATGCTGCTGGGCTCCAAGCAGGCCTTTATGCACGAGGTGGGCCGCGAGGAGGGCGAGGTACGCAACGACATCGCGCGCCACTATGCTATCCTGCCGAATCCTTCCCAAAAGGTGCCAAGCTATGCCATCGTGCGTGCGAGCACCATGGAGATCGGCTATGTGGACAAGAAGCGCAAGATTGCCGGCGAAGACCGCATGCTCATTCCCGACGGTCTGCTGCAGTGCGATACGGGCGTGTCGGGCAAGGAGGTCATCGACACCGTGACGCGCGTGGTCGAGGAAGTCGCCGAGGAGCACGGTGCCAATACGGCCGTAGCGCTCGCTAAGGTTAAGGCTGCCGTTGCCGAGAAGGTTGAGGATGACGAGGAGCTGCCGCCCTGGGATATCGTCGATGAGGTCTTTGAGGACGAGCCGGTCATCAAGGAGAGCGTACGCGCGGCGCTGACCGAAGAGAAGGTGCCCGAGCGTGTGCCCGTGGAGCGCAAGCAGGTCGAGCGTGCGGCCGTGCGCAACCACAAGATTCGTACCGATACGGGCATCGAGATCAGCTTTCCGGCCGAGATGGGCTCGAACTCCGAGTACATCGAGTTCGTCAACGAGCCCAACGGCCTCATTTCCATCGAGCTCAAAAACATCGGCAGCATCGAGAATAGATAAACTGCGCTTGGACGCTGCAGAAAAACAAAGGTCGAAACCCTTCGGGACTTCGGCCTTTTTGCTTGGAGCTGAATTGAGTTGCAGACTGAGCATACGTCAGCGAAAACGCCCCTAGGCGAGCAAGGTGACGTGAAAGAGGAGGGAAGCGTACTTCGGTACGCGACCGACGATTGAACGTCAGATTGCCGCTTAGGGGCGTTTGCAGCGTCGAGCCGTTACGCGGTTTGGTAAAACCGCGTAACTTCTACAGCCGGCGTAAGCCTTCCTCGAGTCCGGTCTTGCTGTCGGTCTTCTCGTCGCGCATCTTGATGACGCGGGCGGGGACGCCGGCCACGACGGCACCAGCGGGGACGTCCTCGACGCACACGGCGCCGGCGGCAACGACAGCGCCCTTGCCTACGTGCACGCCTTCCAGGACCACGGCGTTGGCGCCGATCATGACATCGTCCTCGATGATGACGGGCGTGGCGCTTGCGGGTTCAACGACGCCTGCCAACACGGTTCCAGCGCCGATGTGGCAGTTCTTGCCCACTGTGGCGCGGCCGCCCAGCACGGCGCCCATGTCGATCATGGAGCCCTCACCGATGACGGAGCCGATATTGATGATGGCACCCATCATGATGACGGCGCGATCGCCGATCTCGACGCGGTCACGGATGATCGCGCCCGGCTCGATGCGGGCGTTGATGCCCTTAAGGTCGAGCATGGGCACGGCGGAGTTGCGGCAATCGTTCTCCACATCGTAGTAATCGATGGAATCGGCATTGGCATCAAGGATGGCTTTGAGCTCATCCCAGTCACCAAAGACGGTCTTGCCACGACGACCGCCGTAGACGTGCGCATTGCCCCACTGGACCTTCATGCCGGGCTTCTCGCGCACGTACAGTTTGACGGGCGTCTTTTTGGGCGCTGTGGCGATGTAGTTGATAATCTCCTGGGCATCCATCTCGGCTGCATTGCTCATTTGCTGTCTCTCCTTTGGGTGGATCCGGTTGATACCTGGTTAGGCAAACATGACCTGGTCGAACGTATAGAAGCCGTGCTCGCGGGTGACGAGCTTCTGCGCGGCTGCCAGGGCGCCGTTGACGAAGATCTGACGGCTTGTGGCGCGATGCGTGAGCGTGACTTCTTCGTCCTGGCCAAAGAAACTCACTTCGTGCACGCCGGCGACAGTGCCACCGCGCAGCGAGTGCATGCCGATCTCCTTGGGGTCGCGCGCTCCGCACATGCCCTCGCGGCCATAGACGGGGTGGTAGCCTGCCTTGGGCTCGGCCTCGACTACGGCGTCGAGCAGCAGCTTTGCAGTGCCGCTGGGGGCATCGACCTTTTGGTTATGGTGCGTCTCGACGATTTCGCAGTCAAAGCCGGGCAGCTCGCGTGTGGCCTGTGCTACCAGATGACGCAGGGCTGCGATACCGATGGAGTAATTGCCGGAGTGCATGACGCGGGCGTTCTGACCCAGCTCGCGCAGGCGATCCATCTGCTCGGGTGTGTAGCCTGTAGTGCCCGAGACCAACGCCGCGCCCGTGCACTCGACATAGGCGACGACGGCATCGAAGGTCACGACGTTCGAGAAGTCGATGATGACGTCGGCTGCCGGGGCGCTCTCGAGCTCGGACAAGTCGAAGCCGATGTGGGCCACGATATCAAAAACGGGCTGCCCGGCGGCGTCGACAATGCCTTCGGCGGTAGTGCGGATGAGCGAGCCCATGCGGCCCGTTCCCATAATGACGGTCTTAATCAAGCAGACCAGCTCCCTTCAGAGCATCGGTAAGTGCGGCTCGCGTGTCGTTGGCCATGGGGCACAGCGGCATGCGGTAGTTTGCCTCGATCATACCCATCTGGGCGAGCGCTTCCTTAACTGGGATGGGGTTGACCTCGCTAAAGAGGGCATTGATGAGCGGCTGGCCGGCAATCTGGATATCGCGGGCGCGCGCTACGTCGCCGTCCAGATAGGCGCGGCACATGTCGTGCACGAGCTGCGGCTGAACATCGGCCCACACACTGATGGTGCCCGAGGCGCCCAGGCTCATGAGCGGCACGGTGAGGGCGTCCTCGCCCGAGTACATGCGGAAGTCATCGGACAGCAGGTGGGCGATCTTGGCCGCGTAGGCGACGTTGCCCGAGGCTTCTTTAATACCCATGATGTTGGGGTGCGCGGCCAAGCGCTCTACGTTGCGCTCGCTGATGCCGCAGCCGCAGCGGCCGGGGATGTTGTACAGGATGCAGGGGATATCTACGGCATCGGCAACGGTCTTAAAGTGCTGGTAGATGCCCTCCTCGTTGGACTTGTTGTAGTAGGGGGTAATGAGCAGCAGGCCGTCGGCGCCCAGGCCCTGATAGGTGAGCGACTTGGTGAGCATGGTCTGCGTGGAGTTGGAGCCCGAGCCAGCGATGACGGGGACACGGCCTGCAACCTGCTTGACCACCGCGGCGACAACGGAGTTGTCCTCATCGTCAGTCATCGTGGCGCTCTCGCCGGTGGTGCCCAGGGTGAGGATGGCGTCGGTACCGTTTTGCAGGTGGAAATCGATAAGGCGCTCGAGCGCGTCAAAGTCGACGCTTCCGTCCTTTTTAAACGGCGTGACGAGGGCGACGATCGAACCCTCGAGGTTGCGGATATCCATGTTCTTCTCCTTCGCTTCCGCGATCTGGATGCGTTTGTTCCACTGAGCGGCGACGGCCAGACGCTCGTCCTGGGCGCGACGGCGGGCACTTTCGGCGCGCGACTTGGCCAGCAGCTCTCGGCCGCTAGGCAGCACGTCGAGCGTGGCAAAGTAATCGCCCGGGCGCTCAGCACGGCGGATGAGGTCGGCCGAGCCATCGGGGCGCAGCAGCACCTCGGCGGAGCGCAGACGGCCGTTGTAGTTGTAGCCCATGGAGTAGCCATGCGCGCCGGTATCGTGGATCACGAGCAGGTCGCCCATGTCGATATGCGGCAACTCGCGATCAATGGCGAACTTGTCATTGTTCTCACACAGATTGCCCGTGATGTCGTAGGTGTCCGTAACGGGTGCTGCGGTCTTGTCGGCGCCACCCGGCTGTCCCATCACCGTAATGTGGTGGTAAGCGCCATACATGGCAGGACGGATCAGATCGACGGCGCTTGCGTCCACGCCGATATAGTCCTTGTAGATCTGCTTTTCGTGGATGGCCTTGGTCACCAGGCAGCCGTAGGGGCCCATCATAAAGCGACCCATCTCGGTGCAAATCGCCACATCGCCCATGCCGGCGGGAACCAGGATCTCGTCGTAGGCCGCGTGTACGCCCTCGCCGATGGCACGGATGTCGTTAGCCTGCTGCTCGGGCAGGTAGGGGATACCCACACCGCCGGACAGATTGATAAAGGCGACATGTGCGCCCGTTTCACGCTCCAGGCGCACGGCAAGCTCAAAGAGGATGCGCGCAAGCTTGGGGTAGTAGTCGTTGGTGACGGTGTTGCTGGCAAGGAATGCGTGGATGCCAAAGTCCTCGGCGCCCTTGGCCTTGAGCATGCGGAAGGCCTCGAAGAGCTGCTCGGTGGTCATGCCATATTTGGAGTCGCCGGGGTTATCCATGATGCCGTTGGAGAGCTGGAATAGGCCGCCCGGATTAAAGCGGCAGCTGACCGTCTTGGGGATGGGTCCCGCAACGCGCTCAAAGAACTCGATGTGGCTGATGTCGTCAAAGTTGACGATGGCACCCAGCTTGTCGGCGAGCTCAAAGTCCGCCGCCGGTGTGTCGTTGGACGAGAACATGATGTCGTGTCCGGTGATGCCCAGCGAGCGGGCGATCATGAGCTCGGTATAGCTCGAGCAATCGCAGCCGCAGCCGTATTCGTTGAGAATGGAGATGAGTGCCGGGTTGGGGTTGGCCTTGACGGCAAAGTATTCCTTAAAGCCCGGGTTCCATGCAAAGGCGTCGCGCACTTCTTGCATGTTGCGGCGGATGCCCGCCTCGTCGTATAGATGAAACGGCGTGGGGAACTGCTCGACGATATGCTCGAGCGTCTCCTTGTCCACAAACGGCTGCTTGGCCGCATATGCCTCGTTGGGGGTCAATGCCATGTCCCGTAAACCTCGCTATCCAGACGGCGCCATCTGCGCATCGAATCCGCATAGCGTGGACCCAATGTCCGGATAGCGCTCCCGCATTGCTGCAGACAGTCCTGTGGGTGTTTCCCACAGGCCCACCAGGTTGTTCGTGCCCGAAAAACCCAGTTCGGCGGGTTTCGCCTCCCCACGGGGTCAAAGCCTGCCGGCTCGCCCGCGGTTCTTCG
>CAJJPN010000042.1:0-13589 GCA_905193635.1 Coriobacteriaceae bacterium | reverse complement strand
CTTCATCCACATGGCTCTCGCCGAACACGCTGATCTTCTTGCCGCAGTCGGGGCACTCAATATAGCTCATGTTCTCGACAATGCCCAGAATGGGGACGTTCATCTTCTCGGCCATGTTGACCGCCTTGGCGACGATCATCGAGACCAGATCCTGCGGGCTCGTGACGATGACGATGCCGTCGACGGGCAGCGACTGGAAGACGGTGAGCGCGACGTCGCCTGTTCCCGGAGGCATGTCGACCAGCAGGTAGTCGATGGGGCCCCACGAGGTCTCGCTCCAGAACTGCCTAATGGCGCCTGCGATGACCGGACCGCGCCAAAGGACGGGGTCGGTCTCGTTTTGGAGCAGCAGGTTGGAGCTCATGACCTTGACGCCGTGTTCGGAGATTTCGGGCAGCATAAGGTTGCCAAGGGCATGGACGTGGCGTCCGCTCATACCGAACATCTTGGGGATAGAGGGACCGGTGATGTCGGCATCGAGGACGCCGACCTTGTGGCCGTGACGGGCAAGCTCGGTGGCGATGGCACCGGTGACAAACGACTTGCCGACACCGCCCTTGCCGGAAAGCACGGCGATGACCTCGGACAGCGTGTTCTCCTCAAATTGCGACGGCGACGTTTGTCCGCCGGCGGCCTGTGCGTGCTCGCAACCCATGTATGACTCCTTTGTATATGTTGGGGCCGGGGCCCCGTGGTGTGACACGAGCGTCATTGTACCCTCGTTTGCGAGCGGGAGTCATTTGCGATTCATTTGGGCCGAGCGTGCTTGCAATACGATGGGTCCAAGCGAATGGGCGGGCTTACTGAACTTTGCTGGCGAACTCGAGGTATTGCATGCGCTGCAGCTTGTCGATCGTCGAGGCGTATGGGCTGTCTTCAGATTCCAAGTCGTAGCGCAGCCCGTCGGCACCGAGGTAGCCGGCGACATTGATGGTGGGCACATCTGACCTTGTTGCTAGCAGAGCCTTTTGATAGTCGGTGAGCGGGGCGCCGATCTTATTAAGGGTAATGGCTGCAATCTCGTTTGCCCCGACGGTGTCGTAGACGTTGAGCTCGGTATCGCCGGCGATTTCATAGTTAGCCCAGACGAAATATGTTGACTGATAGATACGGAAAGCGTGGCTTGCCGTATCTTCCTGAGGGTACAGCTCGTCGTTGAGAGTCGTTGCGGCGCTCGGCTGATGGTCGCCAAAAAAGACAAGGACAACCGGTCTGCCGATATTGCGGAGCTCGTTGATAAAGTACTCGAGGTCCCGGTCGGATGCGTTGATGCAGGTAAGATAGGTGTTGAGCGCGCTATTGGCGCCCTCGCTGGCTCCCTCGACCCAATAGTTTGTCAGCTCCTCGGCGGGAACGGTGCCATAGTCGTAGCCGCCGTGATTTTGCATCGTGACGTCAAAGATGAACTGCGGGGCTTCGTCGGTTCTAAGCAGGTCGAGTATCTTGTCGTAGGTGGCGTAGTCGCATACGCCGGCATGGTAACAGGGCGCACCTTCGAAATCGCCGATTGAAAGAAAGTCTCCAAAGCCCAGCTGCTGATAGATTTTATCTCGATGGTAGTTGACGGGGTTTTGCGGGTGCATAGCGGTAGCGGTATACCCAAGCTCCTTGAGGTTCTTTGCCAGGCTGTTGACGCCATTCATCTGATACAGCTGATAGGGGATTTTGCCTAATCCGACAAAGGCCGTTGTCGCTCCGGTCAAAAATTCGAATTCGGAGTTCGCCGTTCCGCCACCGGCGACCGAAGCGAGCATGGTGCCGCGAACAAGTGTGTCGGGAAGCGAGTTGTAGAATGCGGGGCCGGTGTACCCGGCCGCCTGGAGCTGCTCAAAGCACGAAAGGTCACTAAAACTCTCGTTCATGACGGCAACAATCGTCGGCTTGATTTCATTGAACTGGGCAACGGCCGCCGCGCGCTGCTCGCTCGAGCCATACGTGCTGTCGTAGGCGGCGGCGAGCTCCTGCTCGATGCTCTGCGCCTCATCGGGCGTATAGTCTTCGGGCTTCTCAATGGGCAACTCGTTGACCATTTCGGTGAACGAAGTGATAAAACCCTGAGACGCATACGTGGTGATGGGCTGCCAACGGTCAAATCCAAAATTCAGTGCCTGCTCCAAGTCGATGCTGGAAAAGCCCGAGAGCCCCACAACGGTCACGAGCAGAAAAGCGCAGAGGTTAGCGGCGATTGCGGGGAAGACATGGGTGGGCGTACGGAGCTTTCGCGGTCGGATAAGCGAAAGAAGCCCCAGGGAAATCTCCAGCAGGGCGAGAGAGGTTACGATTCCGGCGGTAAAGGTAAACTCGTATCCCTCGCTCACTTCCATTGCGGTGCCAAGGGCCAAGATATCGCTTGGCAGGATGGCCTCGCCTTTAAACGTTATGACGAAGTGCTCGGCAATGCCAAGGATGCAACAGACGACGGGCACGAGGGCCATGACGCCTCCATGACGCTGTCCCAGCAAATAAAGGGAGAGCAGAACCGTTGCGAGCAGCCCGACGGAAAACCCGAATGAGTTGGCGGGAATGCGATAGAACGTTTCGTTGCAGGCAATTTCGAGTGAAACGAACGAGAGCGCTGAAACAGCGGCGATGACAAGGATGTCACGGCAAATACAGGCAACCGTTCCCGTCGCAAGATCGGTTTGGTCGATAAGTCCCGAAACCAAGGGTTCGACAAGAAGTATGACGGCGGCAGCACCGAGCGCCGAATAAGAAAGGACCCATAGGGAACTGTCCTCATTTACGAGCAATTGATTCGTAATCCATGCAGCTACCACGCCGAGCGGGATGAGGAGCGTCGCGCACCAAAAGACGCGGGCAATGGGCGGCTTTTCATTGTGTTTGATTGAAAAATACACGCGCACGACGACGGTGGCCACGATAAGGACGGCGATGAATATGGGCAGATTGGCCATGTCGCTCGAAGTGATTTCAAGGGGGATATCTTCGGTCATGGACGTTCCTCTGTTACAGCAAATTAAGTTCAGTATTAGATTACTGTAACCTTTCCACGGCATTTCGAGAAACAAAGCGCCCGATACGCAAGGCTAAAGGTCTGCGAATCTTGTATTACGAACATCTGTGCGCGTCGAGTGCGCTAAACTCATCGACAGTATGATTCGATGCAATAGGAGGCAAGGAGCTTCCATGTCTGATTCTTCTATCGTTATTCGCGGCGCTCGTGAGCACAACCTCCGTGATATCGATGTTTCCATTCCGCGCGACCAACTCGTGGTCATTACCGGTCTTTCTGGCTCGGGCAAGAGTTCGCTGGCATTTGACACTATCTATGCCGAGGGCCAGCGTCGATATGTCGAGAGCCTTTCGAGCTATGCGCGCCAGTTCTTGGGCCAGATGGACAAACCCGACCTGGATTCAATCGACGGCCTTTCGCCGGCGGTGTCGATCGACCAAAAGACGACGTCTAAAAACCCTCGCTCGACGGTTGGCACCGTAACCGAGATTTATGACTATCTGCGCCTACTGTTCGCCCGTGTGGGCACCCCGCACTGTCCCGAATGCGGCCGCGTCATTGAGCGCCAGACGACCGACCAGGTTGCCGACAAGGTCTTGGCGGCGGGGGAGGGCCGCCGCGCGTTTGTGCTGGCACCGGTAGTGCGCGGGCGAAAAGGCGAGTACGCCAAGCTGTTTGAGGACCTTCGCGCCGAGGGCTTTAGCCGCGTGCGTGTCGACGGCGAGGTTCGCTCGCTTGATGACCCTATCGATTTGGATAAGAAATTCAAGCACGATATCGAGGTCGTGGTCGACCGCATCGTGATCCGTGAGAACTCGCTGGGCCGTATTGCCGAGTCCGTTGAACAGGCGACTGCGTTGGCGCACGGCAATGTGAACGTATACTTGCTGCCCGACCGCGACGCTCCCGAGGGGACCGAAGGCGAGTTGCTGGAGTATTCGCTGGCGTTAGCGTGCCCGGAGCATGGACACTCCATCGATGACCTGCAGCCGCGTGATTTCTCGTTCAACGCGCCCTATGGCGCGTGCCCAGAGTGCGATGGCCTGGGCTTTAAGAAGACGGTCGATGCCGAGGCCCTAATCGAAGACCCCTCGAAGTCGATCGCCGACGGGGTTTTTGGCAGCCTGTTTGGCAACTCTAACTACTATCCGCAGATTTTCGCTGCGGTCTGCAAACACTTTAAGGTGAGCGTCGATACGCCGTGGGAGGATCTGCCTCCGCGGGTGCGTCGCGCGTTTTTAGACGGCATGGGCGACCAGAAGATTTCGGTCGACTATCAAAAGCTCGATGGGCGCCGCAGCCAGTGGGACACCAAGTTCTCGGGCGTGCGCAATATCCTGTACGAGCGCTATACCGAGACGACGAATGAGAACACCAAGGCGCGCTTGGAGAAGTACATCCGCGAGGAGCCGTGCTCGAGTTGCCATGGTGCTCGTCTGCGCCCCGAGATGCTCGCCGTTACCGTAGGCGGTAAGTCCATTTACGAGGTCTGCTGCCTATCGTGCCGCGAGTCGCTCGAGTTTTTTGAGGGCTTGGAGCTTACCGAGCGCCAACAATTTATCGGTGGGCGCATCGTCAAGGAAATCCTGGAGCGCTTGCGTTTTCTGGTCGATGTCGGACTCGACTATCTGACCCTCGATCGTGCCTCGGCGACGCTTTCCGGAGGCGAGGCCCAGCGCATTCGCCTGGCAACGCAGATCGGCGCCGGCCTCATGGGTGTGCTGTACATTTTGGACGAGCCATCGATTGGCCTCCATCAGCGCGATAACGAGCGCCTGATCAAGACGCTTGAGCGCCTACGCGATATCGGCAATACCGTCATCGTCGTCGAGCATGATGAGGATACGATTCGTGCTGCCGACTATGTGATCGACATGGGCCCCGGCGCGGGCGTGAACGGCGGACACGTAGTCGCGGCGGGAACGCCTGCCGATATCATGGCGTGTCCCGAGTCGATGACGGGCGCTTATCTGACCGGCAAACGAATGATCCGGGTTCCCGATGAACGCCGCAAGCCCGGTCGCGGCTGCCTTAAGATCACGGGCGCCCGCGCCAACAACCTCAAAAACGTTACCGCCAAGATTGAGTTCGGTACGCTTACGGTCGTTACCGGCGTGTCGGGATCGGGTAAGAGCTCCCTGGTTACCGACACTATCGCACCTGCCCTTACGAATGCCATTCACCGTTCGACGCGCCCTGTGGGTCCGTATAAGAAAATCGAGGGCATCGAGTGTATCGATAAGGTTATCGATATCGACCAGTCGCCGATTGGCCGCACGCCGCGTTCCAACCCTGCTACGTACATTGGCCTGTGGGATGATCTTCGCGCGCTGTTTGCGAGTACGCCGGAGTCGAAGGCGCGTGGCTACTCGCCGGGACGTTTCTCCTTTAACGTGAGCGGCGGTCGCTGCGAAGCATGCAAGGGCGACGGACAAATTAAGATCGAGATGCACTTCCTTCCCGATATCTATGTCCCCTGTGAGGTCTGCGGCGGCAAACGCTATAACCGCGAGACGCTTGAGGTCACCTACCGTGGTAAGACCATCTCGGACGTGCTCGACATGAGCGTCACCGAGGCACTGGCCTTCTTTGGGAATATCCCGCAGATTAAGCGCAAGCTCCAGACGCTGTACGATGTAGGCTTGGGCTACGTGAGCCTGGGCCAGCCCGCTACGACGCTCTCGGGCGGCGAGGCGCAGCGTGTGAAGCTCGCCAAGGAGCTTCATCGACGCCAGACGGGCAAGACGTTCTATATTTTGGATGAGCCGACGACCGGCCTTCATTTTGAGGACGTCCGCCAGCTGCTCGATGTGCTGCAGCGCTTGGTCGATGCGGGCAACACGGTGCTGGTGATTGAACACAACCTTGATGTCATCAAGGTTGCCGACCGTCTGATCGATATAGGCCCCGAGGGCGGTAACGGCGGCGGAACCGTCGTGGTTTCGGGCACACCGGAGCAGGTTGCGGACTGTCCGCAGAGTTATACGGGCAAGTTTTTGGCGCCGTTGCTCAGGCGTGACCGGGAGCGTCAGGCTCAACTTGATGCTCAATAAATAGGCGATTCAGTTTATGGGCGCCATCGACTCCTTGTGATTCGATGGCGCTTGCTGTGTCGAAGTGACGTATGCAGCCGAATTGGACATATACTTAATCCTTGCGTCCGAATGCGAGGGAAAGGATATGCCATGGCAAAGGCTGTAAAGACGCCAAAAACCAATGCGATGCGCGAGCTGGAAAGCGCCGGCATTTCCTATGTTCTACATACGTACGAAGACGATGGTGATGAGTCGGCGGGCCTGGGGGTCGCGATTTCGGAGCAGCTTGGCGAGGAGCCCGGTCAAGGATTTAAGACCTTGGTCTGCGTGACGCCGTCCAACGACCACGTCGTGTGCTGCATCCCTGTTGCCGACGAGCTCGATCTAAAGTCCGCCGCGCGTGCCGCGGGGGAGAAGTCCTTGGCCATGATGCATGTGAAGGATTTGCTTGCGGCGACTGGCTACGTTCGCGGCGGCTGCAGTCCGGTCGGTATGAAAAAACGCTACCGGACGCTCATTGATGAGACATGTGTCCTTTGGGATACCATTTTTATTTCGGGAGGCAAGCGTGGTTATCAGCTCGAGCTTGCACCTGATGATTTAATTGCATTTTGCGGGGCGACAGTTGCCGCGATTACGAGAGAGGACTGAGCGATGCCGCAGGAAGAATTGAAGCGCGGAGCTCATTTTGCAGAAGAATCTGCGCCTCAGACACCCTCATCCGAAGCTTCTTCATCGCGAGATGACACTGACGACATGGGCTCGTCGGACTACTCCACGGTTGGTCGTTCCGCCGGGCTTATGACCATCCTGACCATCGTGTCTCGCGTCACTGGTTTTATCCGCACGTGGGCAATGGCGGCCGCTATCGGCATGTCGCTACTCTCGTCCTCCTATCAGGTCGCCAACAACCTGCCCAATATGCTCTACGAACTCGTGATGGGCGGCATGCTCGTGACGGCGTTTTTGCCCGTGTACATGGGCGTGAGGCGTGAGCAGGGTCGCGAGGCCTCGAACGAGTACGTGGGCAACCTGCTCGGCATTCTGCTTTTGGTGCTGGGTGGCATTTCGTTGCTGGGGACCGTGTTCGCCCCGGGCTTTATCTGGACGCAATCGTTCCTTTCGGGTGACGGCGGCAGCATGGATACCGCTGCGTTCATGTTCCGTTTCTTTGCCATCCAGATTCTGTTTTATGGTTTGGGTTCGGTGTTCTCGGGCGTTCTCAACGCACACCGCGACTACTTCTGGTCGACGTTTGCCCCGGTCCTCAACAATGTGATCGTCATTGCGAGCTTTATGGGTTTTGCGCCCGTGTCCGCACAGTTTGGCGAACGTGCCGGCATCATCTTGATTGCGGCCGGTACGACCCTCGGTGTCTTTGTTCAGATGGCATGTCAGATTCCCGCGCTTGGCAAGCACGGCGTGCATCCCCATATCCATATCGACTTTAAGGACCCCGCGCTGCGCCAGACGATTGCGCTCGGTATCCCGACGCTGCTCGCCACGGTGTGCATGTTTGTCTCGACTTCTATCACCAACGCTGCCGCGCTGGTGGTCCAGCCCGAGACTGGCCCTTCCGTCATCGCCTATGCGCGCCTGTGGTACACGCTGCCCTACGCGCTGATTGCCGCCTCGCTTTCGACGGCGCTCTATACCGAGCTCTCTCACGACGCACAGGAGAAGGATTACGACAGCGTTCGCACGGGCATTTCGCGTGGCGTCGCCCAGATGCTGTTCTTCCTGATTCCGTTTGCGCTGTACCTGATTGTCTTCGCGCGTCCGCTCAACATGATTTACTGTGCCGGCAAGTTCGATGAATCCGGCGTGGCGCTGGTGTCCGAGTTCCTTGTCTACCTGGCGTTCTCGCTGCCGCTCTACGGCGTGGTCGTGTTGATGCAGAAGAGCTTCTCTGCCTTGCTCGACATGAAGCCCTATAGCCGCTATTGCCTGTATTCCGCCATCGGCCAGGCCGGCTCGGTTCTGCTGTTTGGCGTTGTGCTGGGCTTCGGTATGCCGGCAATCGCGCTTTCGTATGTCGTCGACTACGTGATCTTGGTCGGCTGTTCGCTGTGGTGGCTGCGTCGTCGCCTGCGTGGCCTTCAGGTCAAATCTATCCTACATGGCGGTTTCTTTGGCCTTTTGCTCGGTGGCCTGGGTGCTGCCGCAGGCGCCGGCGTCATGTGGGCGCTTGAACACTTTGTCGGGGCACTTGGCGGCTCGATTCTGATTACTCTTGGCTATGTTTGCGTTGCGGGTGTCGTCTCGCTTGCTGTTACCTTTGGCCTTGCCGTCGTCCTTAAGATGCCCGAGGTCTCGGCGCTGCTTCGTCGCAAGTAGGTGCGCGTGGCCGGTCACGACAACATTCCAACGCTTGCCGAGCAGGTTTCGCGCGTTCCCACGCAGCCCGGATGCTACCTTTGGAAGGATGCCAAGGGCGATGTCATCTACGTGGGCAAGGCGAAAAACCTGCGCGCCCGTATGCGTCAGTACGTGACGCTGCAGGACGAGCGCCAGAAGATCCCGCTGATGATGCAGCTGGTGGCGAGCTTTGACTATATCGTGGTGGAGACCGAGCACGAGGCGTTGGTGCTCGAGCGCAATTTGATTGGTCAGTACCATCCGTACTTTAACGTCGACCTCAAGGATGACAAGAGCTACCCCTTTATCGCCATTACAAAGGGCGACCTGTATCCCGCTATCAAATACACGCGTGAGCGTCATAAGCCGGGAACGCGCTATTTTGGACCTTATACCGATAGCCGCGCGGCACGTGAGACGATAGATACGCTGCGCAAGGTTATCCCCATCTGCTCCGCATCCTGTGCGGAGTGGCGTCGTTGTCGCCGTATCGTCGAGTCCCACAAGGGCGAGGAAGACATCGTCAATATGATTTGCGCGCAAAACGGGCGCCCCTGCTTTGACTACCATGTCGGGCGCGGCCCGGGTGCGTGTGTCGGCGCGATTTCCCCGGCAGACTATGCCAAGAACGTCAAGCGTGTCGAGCGCTTTTTGTCGGGCCATCGCAAGGATGTCGTCGATGAGCTGACCTCCGAGATGACGGATGCCGCCGAGGCGCTCGACTTTGAGCGCGCGGCACGCGTCAAACGTCGTTTGGAGGTCATCAGGGGTCTGGACGATCGTCAGCAAGTCGTTTTTCCCTCCAGTGTCGATATCGATGTCATCGGGTTCTATCGCGAGGAGACCATCTCCGCCGCTTGCGTCTTCGTCGTTCGCGAGGGCCGAACAGTTCGCACCTGCGAGTTCATTCTCGACAAGGGTCTTGATGTTGACGAGGAAGAGCTCCAGTCGGGCTTTCTTAAGCGCTATTACGACGAGACGGCTGATATTCCAGCTGAGGTCAACCTTTCCGTCGAGCTTGAGGATGCGGAGGCGCTGGGGGAGTGGCTTGCGGGCAAGCGCGAGCGTTCCTGCCATCTCCATAGGCCGCAGCGTGGCGAAAAGCACCGTCTGCTCGATATGGCATCCAAAAATGCGCGCCATGCCCTCATGCGCTACATGATGCGAACGGGGTACGCTGACGACCGCACCAATCAAGCGCTCCTGGAGCTCGAAAGTGCGTTGGCGCTGCCATCGCCGCCGCTGCGTATCGAGTGCTTCGATATCTCTACACTGCATGGCACCTTTACGGTCGCCTCGATGGTGGTGTTTACCAACGGGCGCGCCGACAAGAGCCAGTACCGTCGTTTTAAAATTCAGGCCGAATTGGACGAGGCAAACGACTTCGTGTCGATGTCCGAGGTTTTGGGACGACGCTATGCTCCCGAGCGCATGGCCGACGAGCGCTTTGGCTCGCGCCCCGATTTGCTCGTTGTCGATGGCGGTAAACCGCAATTGACCGCTGCGATCAAGCAACTTGAGGCTCTTGGGCTCGATATACCGGTTTGTGGCTTGGCGAAGGCCGATGAGGAAGTTTTCGTGCCTTGGGACGAGACTCCCGTCGTGCTGCCGACCGGGTCTGCTTCGCTCTATCTAATTAAACAGGTGCGCGATGAGTCCCACCGATTTGCTATCACGTTCCATCGCGAATTGCGCGACAAGGCCATGACGGTTTCGGTACTCGATGACGTTCCTGGCGTGGGGCCCACCAGAAAACGTGCCCTTATGCGCCATTTTGGTTCGATGAAGCGGTTGCGTGCGGCGAGCGAGCAAGAGATCGCCGAAGTTCGAGGCATTCCTGCCGATGTCGCCAAAGCGGTTCACGAGGCGCTCGTTGCATGGAATGCCGAGCGCGCCGAGGCGGCGGCTGGCCATTCCGATAGCTAAACACGAGCCTAAACAACTGATATACATGGTTGCGCGATTTTCAACCATTTATTTCGCCATGATTGCCTGCTGGTTTCGGGTTTTATTAACGCTAAAACGTTTGACTAACCCAAGTGAAAACCCTGCTATCCTGCGGGTTGACGAAGACTGATATCTCACCTCGTCGATACATACTGTCTGGCTAACCATTTGTCAATGAATTCGGTGAACGGTAGTAAATACCGTTCAAGCGTATGTATGTATCGGTCGCCGAGCGCGGCACCTCAGTTGGGTTCGTCGGTAGGTAAGGTATATATCGTCCGCAAGTTGCGCGGGGGCAAGTCTAGGTGCTCCCGAGTAAGATTCTCTATTGATAGGAGAAGACATGGCCATCATCAACAAGGGTATGTCCAGGCGTTCGTTCCTCGGCCTCACCGGCAGCGTCGCTGCTGTCGCAGGGCTTGGTCTCACTGGCTGCGGTGGCAGCTCTAGCGACGAGGGTTCCGCTTCCGGCTCCACCGATTCCGCCAACCGTGGCGGCGGCGTGATCACCGCTGGTTCCGCTTACGCTCCGTCCAGCTTCGATCCCGCCAGCACCGGCTCCGCTGTGGGCCTGGGTGCTAACTGGCACGTTGTCGAGGGCCTCTATGGCATCGATTACCACGACTACAGCACCTTCAACGAGCTCGCCACCGACGATCCCAAGTCTGTGGACGACACCACTTTCGAGGTCACCATCCGCAAGGGCGCCAAGTTCTCCGATGGCACCGAGGTCACCGCTGACGATGTCGTCGCCTCCTACACCGCTTGCGCCGCTTCCGCTACCTATGCTCCGTTCTTCCAGCCCTTCGAGTCCATCGAGGCCAAGGACGCCAGCACCGTGACGGTCAAGACCAAGGTCCCCAACTTCTCCCTGCTCAAGGATCGTCTGGCCATCGTCCGCGTTACCCCGGCCACCCAGACCGAGGAGGATCGCGCCAAGCAGCCGATCGGCTCCGGCCCCTGGATGTACGACTCTATCTCCGATACCGAGATCACCCTGGTTCCCAACCCCGAGTACAACGGTGAGTACGCTGCCGAGGATAAGAAGATCCAGTACAGCATCCTGACCGACCCCACCGCTCGCGTTACCGCTCAGCAGGAGGGCTCCACGCTCGTTATGGAGCTCGTTACCGCTGACGCCGTCGACCAGCTCGAGAGCGCCGGCTGCAAGATCGATAACGTTCAGGGTTTCGGCACCCGCTTCATCATGTTCAACGTCGCCAAGGAGCCTTGGAACAACGTCAAGGTCCGTCAGGCTGTCATGTATGCGCTCGACACCGAGAAGATGGTCAGCAACACCTTCGCCGGCCTTGCCACCGCTGCCAGCTGCTACCTGCCCAAGAGCTTCACCAACTATCATGAGGCTTCCACGGTGTACAAGACCGACGCCAAGAAGGCTAAGAAGCTCATCGAGGAGTCTGGCATCACCCCGGGTGCCATCACCCTGCGCACCACCGACAACGAGCAGATTAAGGGCATGGCCGCCCAGGTCAAGAACGACCTCGACGCTCTCGGCTTCGATGTGACCATCCAGACCGATACCTCGCCGGCCACTTACGCTGCCATCGACGGCGGCGAGGCCTACGATATCCTCCTTGCCCCTGGCGATCCTTCCTGCTTCGGCGCCGACCCCGACCTGCTGCTCAACTGGTGGTACGGCGACAACGTCTGGATGCAGACCCGTTGCCCGTGGAAGGAGTCTGCTGAGTGGCAGAAGCTCCACGGTCTCATGGACGAGGCTCTTGCCGCTGAGGGCGACGAGCAGCAGAAGAAGTGGAACGAGTGCTTCGACATCATTGCCGACAACGCCGTTCTGTACCCCGTTGTCCACGTCAAGACCGTCTCCGCTTCCTGGGACGATCCGTCCACTGCGCCCAACGGCGAGGCCCTCGATGGCTTCAAGGGCATCGGCACGACGAGCATGTCCTTCAGGGGCGTTGCGACCGTCAAGGCGTAAGACTCGCTTGAGTCTGTATGCAGGATGTCGGCCGTTGGGACCGCATCCTCATAGTTGAAACAAAGACCCGGGCGGCAACGATGTCGCTCGGGTCTTGTAATGAGTATCCGTACTCATATACCAGTTGGTCCTACCGACAAAAGAAAGGGGAGAGAACGTGAACAACTTGCTACGTTTGATTGGAAGGCGTCTTGTGGCGCTGCCGATCATGGCATTGGGCGTCACCGTCCTGGTGTTCTTCCTTATGTCGTTCTCCAAGACCGACCCCGCCTACACGGCGTTGGGTGACGGTGCCTCGCCCGAGGCGGTTGCCGAGTACCATGAGAAGTATGGTCTGGACGACCCCTGGCCCGTGCGCTACGTGCGCTATATGGGCGATTTGATCCATGGCGACATGGGCACCTATGGTGCTGCTCGCAACTCCGTTGCCAAGCGCATCTCCACGGCCCTGCCCGTCACGATGCAGCTGACCTTCATCGGTCTTGCCATCGGTGCGGTCGTTTCGTTTTTGCTCGGCGTCATCGCGGCACTGTATCGCGACAAATGGCCGGACCAAGTGATCCGCGTCTTCTCCATCGCCGGCTTGGCAACCCCGTCGTTCTGGCTTGCCGTTCTGTTGATCCTGCTGTTCTCTTCCTACCTTAAGGTGCTCCCGGCATCGGGTGCTCTGCCTCACTTCACCACGAATCCGGTTGGCTATCTGGGACGTATGATTATGCCCGCTATCGCCTTGGCATTTCCGCTGACGGGCCAGATGACTCGTATCGTGCGTACCGCCATGGTCGAAGAGCTCGACAAGGATTATGTCCGTATGGCTCGCGGCGCCGGCGTTCCCGAGAAGGTCGTCGTCGGCATCAACGTTCTTCGCAATGCGCTGATCACCCCGGTCACCACCCTCGGTCTTAAGATCGGTTACCTCATGGGCGGCGCCGTCGTCATCGAGGTTATCTTCAACCTCCCCGGCATGGGCACCGCGATTCTGCAGGGCGTTCAGGGCAACGAGGCGAACCTGGTTCAGGGCGTCGTCATCGTCGTTGCTCTTGCCTTCATCATCATCAACATCGTGGTTGACATGCTCTACCTGCTCATCAACCCGCGCATCAGGACGGTGTAGATTATGGTAAAGATTCGAGAGAAGCAAACCGAGCAGCTCGAGAAGGCTGCCTCTAAGGGGCTCAAGCTCGGTGGCTGGAAGAAGATGACGCTGTCTTCTAAGATTGCAGCCGTCGTGCTGGTGCTGGTCGCCCTGACTGCGATTCTGGCGCCCCTTCTTGCCCCCTATAGCCCGGTCGAGATCTTTACGGCTCCCCAGGCTCCC